>JAUNAK010000006.1 GCA_030527665.1 Eubacteriales bacterium | reverse complement strand
TATTTTGAAAGGAATGTAAGTCGCAGGGGTTGCATCTCGATTTACAATTCACGATTGATAATAAGCTGGATCATGTATTCAATGTGTTATTTCCGGAATACGCAGAGAGCAAAGAAGCAAATAACGATATTATGAATTATTTTAATTCAAAGGTGATTAAAGCTGACGAATAAGACAAAATTACCATTTATGGAAGGAGAAGACGATGGAAAAACGGGAAAAGGTAATGAATAAGAATAAAAACGAAAATGCTATCGGAATAGGTAAATTCTGGGCATGGAATTCCAGAGCAATATCAGTAGCCGCCTGGCTCATGATTATCAGTTATTTGAACATATATTGCACAGATATTTTGCATTTATCTCCCGGAATTCTGGGTGTGCTTTTAATGGCCAGCAAATTATTTGATGGTGTTACAGATATGATTGCCGGATTTCTTGTAGATAGAACAAAAACACCATTAGGCAAAGGAAGACCATATGAGCTGGCGATTGTCGGCCTGTGGTTGTGCACAATGTTTATGTTTTCAACTCCTACAAACTGGTCCGAGATTGCAAAATATGTATGGGTGTTAACCATGTATATTTTATCAAATGCAGTTTTCCATACATTTCTTAATGCATCTAACACTGTATATATGGTCAGGGCGTTTAATAATCAGCAAAAATATGTAAAGCTTTCTTCATTAGGGGGAATTGTAACAACCGCTGGTGCAATGATAGTAAGCGTTACAATGCCAATGATTATTGCTCAGATTGGATATGAAGCAGAACCGTGGAAAAGAATGATTGCAGCTTACAGTATTCCGCTGATGATCATCGGATTAATGAGATTTGTATTTATAAAAGAAGAGCATGATGTTGTAGCTGTTGATGAGAATGGTGAGGAGCAAAAAGTCGATTTTACAAGTTTGAAGCTGCTTTTGAGACAGAATAAATACATTTATCCAATGCTGTTAGCATCCCTCCTTCTGAACTTTATAGCTAATATGGGTGGCGCATCATACTATTACAGTTATGTATTTGGGAATATCGGAATTATGTCTCTTACGGGTATCTTATCGGTTGTGTGTCTTCCGTTGATGGCATTCTTCCCCAAAATTCTCAAACGAATGTCGCTTAGCAATTTTATTGCATGCGGATCTTTGATTACAGTAGTTGGTGTTCTGGGAATTGGATTTGCCGGAAAAAATGTTGTTCTTCTTGTGATCGCTAATATTATCTACGGACTGGGAAATCTGATGGCACAGATGATGCTTGCATTAATGATTGTTGATTGCGCCGAATACAATGAATATAAAGGAATGCCAAGAATGGAAGGCGTTATGAATAGTATTTATGGTTTGGCAGGCAAAATTGGTTCAGCCGTAGGAACCGGCGTATTTGGAATTCTTTTATCAATTGCCGGGTATGATGCTACAAAAGAAGTGACGAATTCAGTCTTAAATATGATTCGCTTTGGATATATTTATTTACCGGCAATTCTGTTTTTAATTATTGCCATTACAATGCATTCTAACAAACTTGGAGACAGTATTGAAGAAATACGAAAGGTAAACAAGGAGAGAAGAAATGAGCTGCATAACAAATCTTCAAATTAATCATTTATATACACCTATTGGAATTGACCCAAAGCAAATAAGAATCACCTGGTCGCTTAAAGATATACGAATTCAAAAGGCATTCCAGATTCAGCTAACAACGGAAGATGGAAAGGATCTGTTAAAAACAAATCGAATACCGGAACAAACCATGTATTATACATTGACAGAAGATAGGCCTTATAAGAAAAAAATCTTTGTGAATCTGATGATATGGGATGAAAAAGATGTACGGCATGAAGCTGCAGCCTTTTTCGAAACAGGTCCATGTTTTTCTGATTTGAGTGCAAAATGGATTGATCCTGAGATCAGGAGAAACGGGAAGGAAAGAACTCCTGCGAGCTATTTAAGAAAAAAATTCACGGTAGATAATCTGGGTGAAGCAAGAATATATGCGACGGCACACGGGATTTTTGATATTTATCTGAATGGAAATCATTTTGATGATGCGTTATTAATGCCCGGAATAACAGAATATAATAAGCGTCTTCAGTTAATGACGTTAGATTGTACAAAATATCTGAAGCAGGGAGAGAACGAAATAATTGTAACACTGGGAGACGGAAGATATAGAGGCTCTGCAAGTTTTGACCTTACCAGAGCTATATATGGAGATGATCTTGCTTTGTATCTCGAATTGGAGATAAATAATACATCAATTTGCAAAAGTGATGAAACATGGCAGGCAAGTCAATCAGGACCATTAGGAATTAATGACATGATGCTGGGAGAGGAATTTGATTCAAGGAAAAATATTTCAGATTGGCATGCAGTCACAGTTAAAAAGTATAATTGTAAGAATTTTATTTATCCTGAAGCAGCACCGGTACGCAAAATGGAATATTTTAAAGCAACAAAGCTGGTAACGCCAAATGGGGAAATTGTATTGGATTTTGGGGAAAATATTGCTGGCTTTGTTAAGTTTTCAATTGATGCAGATGATGGTGATTATATCACCATGATCCATGGAGAAACTTTGGATGAGAAGGGTAATTTTACAATTGAGAATTATAAAAATCCTTCCAAAAAAGATGTTAATTATCAGCAGGTTGAGTATATTTGCAAAAACGGCCGCAACGAATATTACCCAACAAAAACATATTTTGGCTTTCGGTATGTAAAAATTATTTCAAATTTAGATATTGATCCGGATAACTTTACTGCGATTGCTATCTATACAGATATGAAGCAGGTTGGATATTTTAATTGCGGAAATAAGGATATAAACCAATTATTCAAAAATGCTCTTAGAAGCATGAAGGGGAATTTTGTAGATATACCAACAGACTGCCCAACCCGGGAAAAAGATGGATGGAGTGGTGATGCACAGGCATTTGTACATACTGCGATGTATCTGATGGATTGCTATGGAATTTATTCAAAGTGGACTAAGGATTTAGCTGAAACTCAAAAGCATAATGGAAAATTGGAATGTGTTGCACCAAGAAGAACAAAGCCGCATACGTTTTCTGTTAATCAATTGATGGATGGAAGCGTTGGATGGGGAGATGCAATTGAAATTGTGCCATATTTCTTAGAAGAAAGATATGGAGATAATACACTGGCAAAAAAAATGTATGGCGCAATGAAAAAATGGAATAAATATCTTTTGCATCTTGCCAGGAAAAGTAGAAAGCAGCATAGAGAAAAAATACCTAAAGATTTATGGCCATATTATGTCGACCATGGATTTTTGTGGGGAGAGTGGCTGGAGCCGGGACAGAATTACAATGAGTATATGAAAGACTTGTTGAAAAACGGAGATCCGGAGGTAAGTACAGCATATTTAGCATATTCTTCAGATATTTTGGCTTATCTTGCGAATGAACTTGGGTTTGATGCAGAAGAAAAATATTTTAAGAATGTTGCGGAAAAAGCAAAAGCAGCATACAGCTATGTTGCGTTAACAGATGGCAGAGTTACAGGGAACAGACAATGTAAATATGTTCGTCCGGTTTCGCTGAATTTAATGTCCGAAGAAAAAAATGGAGAAACCATAAAAAATCTTGTAACTTTGCTTAATGAAAATGGCAATAAGATTAATACCGGTTTCTTGACAACTCATAATCTCTGCAGGGCTTTGACTGATTATGGTTACTCGAATAAAGCGTATGATGTTTTGCTGCAGGAGGAATGTCCGGGATGGCTTTATGCTGTTAAGCATGGAGCTACCTCCATATGGGAAACCTGGGATGGCGTTCGTGAAGATGGAAGTGTACATGATTCTTTGAATCATTATTCCTATGGAGCGATTGTTGGATGGTTATTCGATAGTGTGTGCGGTATCAGAGTAGAGCATGGAAAGATTAAAATATGTCCGCATCCGGATCGAAGGCTTGGGAATGCATCAGGACGTTATGAATCCGCATTTGGAATTATTGCTTCCGGCTGGGAATATACTGATGACGGTATACATTATGAAATAGAAATACCGGGTAATTGTGAAGCAGAGGTTGTTCTGCCCGGAGAGAAAATGCAAATTTTAAGAACAGGCAATTATGTATTTGATATTCATGAAAATAGAGGTTGATAGTTAGATGCAATTAGCTAGAGTTTTTCAAGATGGTATGGTTCTTCAACAGAAGAAACCGATTAGATTTTGGGGGATTGCAGATCGTAAAGAAAACATTCGAATCACATGGAACAATACTGCTTTGTGGGATGGAGTAGTAGAGGCAGGTAAGGTTGAAATCATTGTCCCTGCATTAGATGCATGTGAAAATGGAACATTTGAATTTTCATGTGGAATCAGACTGGAGCATATTGACATCGGAGAGGTATGGATTGCCGGAGGACAGAGCAATATGGAATTTCCTCTGGGGTGCGAGAGGAATTACATCAGCGGTATGGATTCGGGTCATTTGGTACAGGATGAACACCTTAGGTTCTATGATGTTGGAGAGTTTGCATTTAAAGGAGAACGGGAAGAAGGTTTAAAACCGGCAGCTGTACACTGGGATAGATGGATGAATTTTGATAGTAATCATGCAGAATATTTTAGTGCAGTAGGCGCCTATTATGGACAAATGCTGCGAAAAAGTTTGGGCGTTCCAGTCGGAATTATTGGATGTAACTGGGGCGGAACAACAGCATCCGCCTGGATGGACAAGTCCATTCTGCAGTCGGATAAAGAGCTTAGTGTGTACATAACGGATTATGAGTGCAAAATCGCTGGTATGGATCTTGAAAAGTATGAAAAGCATGATTTGAAAATGCGAACAAAAATGTCATCTTCAAAGGCCATGGGTGCAGGAAATATAATGTTCCTAAAAGAGAGTACGAAAAAACCTTCTTTTTTCTTAAGAAAAATAGCAGTACTTAGTGAAAGATTTATGCCGATGGGGCCTCATAGTGAGCGAAGACCCGGAGGACTTTACGAAACTATGGTATCTGAAATTGCAGGATATTCTTGTAAAGGAGTTATATGGTACCAGGGGGAGGCCGATGAACATCATGCTGACTTATATGGAAAATTATTTGAAAAGTTGATACATAACTGGAGAGTGCAATGGCAGGATGAGATCCCGTTTGTTTTTGTCCAACTTGCGCCGTTTGAAGAGTGGATGGCATGCAGCGGGAAAAATTATCCGGAAATAAGAAAGCAGCAGCAGATTGTTGAGGATACTGTTTCCGGCACATACATGGTATCGATCATGGACGCCGGCAGCAGATATGATATTCATCCGAAAAACAAAAAGATTGTTGGTGAGAGAATGGCATTTATGGCATTAAAGGAAATTTATAAAAAGATAAATGCAGAAGCGCATGCACCGAGGATAAAATATCAGGAACGAAAAGGAAATGAAATCCTTCTTAATTTTGAATATACAGGAAAAGGACTGGTTGGGAGAGGTGATATTAGTTCAGTTATTTCTGTAGTTCAGGAGAAGGAGGAATTGGATTTTTCAGCTTATATCAAAGGTGATTCCATAATAATAAATTGTCCTCAATTAAAAGAAAAAGATGCATGGGTGTCATTTGGCCACAAAGATTATTTAGAGATGCCTTTATTCAATAGTGATGGGATAGCGGCCAGACCTCGAGGACCGGAAAAACTATAGGTCAAAATTATGGGAGGCAGAGAATGGATATCGAGAAAGTATTAAAAGAATTGACATTGGAAGAAAAGTCTGGTTTATGTTCCGGAGAGGATTTCTGGCATACAAAAAATATAGATCGACTGGAAATTCCTGAAGTTATGATGTGCGATGGTCCGCATGGTTTGCGTAAGCAAGAGGGGGAAAGCGATCATTTGGGTATAAATGGGAGTATCAGAACGAATTGCTACCCTAGTGCAAGTGCTCTTGCTGCCAGCTTTGACAGAACTGTACTGCAAAAGCTCGGGGAGGTACTGGGAGAGGAATGTCAGGCAGAAAATGTTGGGATGCTCTTAGGGCCGGGACTCAATATGAAAAGAAGCCCTTTGTGTGGCAGGAATTTTGAATATTTTTCTGAAGATCCATACCTTGCCGGCGAACTGGGAGTTTCGTATATTAAGGGATTACAAGGAAGCGGGATTGCAGCCTGTGCAAAACATTTTGCAGCCAATAATCAGGAAACAAGACGAATGAGTGGAAGCAGCCAGATAGATGAAAGGACACTTCATGAGATTTATCTCCCTGCGTTTGAAAAAGCTGTCAAAGAAGGAAAGGTAAGAAGCATTATGTGCGCATATAATGCGATTAATGGTGTTTTTGCGGCCGAAAACAAAGAACTTTTGACAGATATTTTAAGAGATGATTGGAAGTTTGATGGCATAGTAGTAACCGACTGGGGAGCTGTAAAAGATAGAGTTAAAGGAATAGAGGCGGGACTTGATTTGGAAATGCCCGGTGGACCGGGTGCACAGGATAAAAAAATTGCAGAGGCTGTTGAAAAGGGAGAATTATCTGAAGAGAAGCTGGATCAAACAATAAGGAAGCTGCTTAAGTTTATATCAGATACAAAAGAGCAGAAGAAAGTCGGATGTAAGATCAACAGAAAAGTGCATTCTGATATCAGCCTGGAAATCGCTGAAAACTGCGCTGTGTTATTAAAAAATGAAAGTGAAATTTTACCTTTAACTTCAACAAATGTTGTATTTGTCGGTGAAATGGCAGAATTTCCTCGATATCAAGGATCAGGAAGCAGCCATATAAATACAGGTCCGGTGATTGGCGCTAAGGATGTTCAAAAGCATGGGGTAATCAGCTACGCACGAGGATACAATTCAAATTCAGAATCCTATGATTTTGAACTGGCACAGGAAGCTGTAGAAAAAGCCGAAAAATCAGATGTCGTAGTTGTATTTGCAGGACTTCCGGAGAAGTTTGAAACGGAAGGCTGTGACAGAGTGGATTTAGAGCTTCCACTTAATCAAAATCAACTGATCGAAGAATTGGCAAAAGTAAATGAAAATATAGTTGTTGTATTACACGGAGGGGCACCGGTTGTTCTTCCATGGATAGATAGAGTAAAAGCTGTTCTCTGTATGTATCTTGGAGGAGAAAGGGTAGGAGAAGCTGCAGTAGATCTTCTTTTTGGAGATGCTGTTCCCAGTGGAAAGTTAGCAGAAACCTGGCCAATGTGTCTGGAAGATAATCCTAGTTATCTGAACTTTCCAGGAGAAGATGGGAAGGTAAAATACGCGGAGGATATTTTTATTGGTTATCGATACTATGACAGAAAAAAAATGAATGTGCTTTTCCCGTTTGGTCATGGATTAAGTTATTCGAAG
Organism: Eubacteriales bacterium; assembly: GCA_030527665.1. Classification (GTDB taxonomy): domain Bacteria; phylum Bacillota; class Clostridia; order Lachnospirales; family Lachnospiraceae; genus Bilifractor. Next base: position 62,035 of record JAUNAK010000006.1, on the reverse strand, counting down.
TTTGAGTATAAAAACCTGTCGCTAAGCTGCATTGAAATGACGGATCAAGACATCTTGACAATTGAAGTAGACGTTATTAATACGGGAAATTACAGAGCTAAGGAAGCGGTTCAGATTTATGTAGCTGATAAAAATTCTTCGGTTCGAAGACCGATCAGAGAATTGAAAGCATTTGACAAAGTGGAATTATCTCCAGGTGAAAGCAGGACTTTAAGATTTACATTAGATAAGCGGGCATTTGCCTATTATGAAGAAAGCATTCATGACTGGTTTGTGGAAAGCGGAGAATTTGATATTGAAGCAGGTGCTTCGAGTCGTGATATTAGGCTGGTGAAAACTGTTACTGTTAATGGAACAAAACATATTCCCATCACATTCTCTAAAGAAACTGCGTTTGGACAGGTATTGAAAACAGAATCAGGGGGGCAGATTTTTTCAAGATTTCTCACAGGATCCGAAGAATTTAATGACGATTCCATGGGACAGGGCAATACAGAAATGATGAAAGCAATGATGCTTGAAATGCCATTAGGAGCATTGGTGTCCTATGGCATGATGTCGGATCAGCAATTGCGAGAAATTATAGAGATATTAAATAGAGACCAGCAGATATAAAGCAGGCATCAGGCATAAGTGTTCAGTAACTCCTGGACGAAGACGAGAAGAGACTGCCATAGAAAACGGTCTATGAGAGTACTCATAAGGCTATCCGGCAGTTTCTTCGAGTTTTTCCAACAATGTACAAAGTTCAGACAGCAGTTCTGCGCGGTCAGTCAGCAGATCATAGATGGTGTCCTCACATAAAATGCCGCGGTTCAGATCTCCGGGAATCAGACCCTGCTGATCGGCATCATAGTCTTCCTGCCAATCGCCGTTTTCATAATAGGTTTCCAATTCCTGCAGCTGAGGCAGAAGCTCTGTCAGGCGTTTGACCTCTCTATGTGCAGCTGTAAACTGTGCTGCCAGCTCATTGTATGTCAGTTCCATTTTTGTGATTCGTTTGATCTGATCGGGTATATTCATCTCAGTTCGTGGGCCTACATCTTCAGATTCAATAATTTGTTCTATGGTCATGACTTTCTCCAAATGGTTGATATGCACATAGTATATCATGAAATTGTGCATATCGGCATAAAGGGCCGAATGAAAAAGTGCACCTTAAAAATATACCGTAAAAATGTATGAGAGAAAAGTACGAGTAAAAAGACGTACAGAAACGTAAAAAAATACCAAATACGAAAACAGCCGCACACCGAAAAAAATGGCGTGCGGCTGTTTTCGTATTCGGCATAGAAATTAGAAGTTGATTGTCTTCGGAGCCTCTGTGAAGGAACAGATGGTTGCGGTTCCGTTCTCAATATAAAGAACCTCCATCAGATTGTCATCAACGGTGTACATGCTGCTCAGAGATGCTTTGTTAGCCTCCATCATGGCAACGCGTGCTTCTCTGCGTGTGTCATGGATGGCGTTTCCGCATACACGGATCCATTTGCCTTTGTGCATACCGCAGATCTCAACTTTGGTATTCTCTTTCATCTGTTTGAATACGTCTTTCTGGTTGTTGGTAACGATATACAGTTTACCTTCGAATTCGCATACAGCGCCGAACGGACGAACTCTTGGCTGATCTCCCTCAACAGTTGCAAGATAGAAGGTGCCGCATCCTTTTAAAAACTCTAAAACTTCGTTCATTTCTGTGAACTCCTTTCAAAAAAAACAGAATTGCACTGTACTGCGTGATTTGCTATGCTCTCAGTATATAGACTGGGAGCAATAAAACAAGTACGATATTATATGATACCGGTATCGGGGAGGATACCTATATGGCAAAAAAAGAATTATTCGGGCTTTGCCCCTATGTAACCTCACAGAAAGTACTGACAGGAAAATGGTCCATGTATCTTCTGTATTTATTGTCGGAACATCCGCATGTGAGGTTCAACGAACTGCAGCGATTAATGCCGGAGGAAATGACACATACAACGCTTTCCCGGCAGCTCAAGGCACTGGAAGAGGAAGGGCTGATCATTCGAACGGAATATTCACAGATTCCGCCCCGGGTGGAATACTCTCTGAGTCATATCGGAGAACAGTTTCAGCCGGTGTTAAAAGAACTGGAGATCTGGGGAACAAAGTACATTGATTTTATAAATGAAAAGGAACGGAACAGAACCGTGTTATAAAAGGGAAGGATTACAGGATACCCTATGGAAGAAAGAAAAGAATATCATTTTTACGGATGGCAGAACGCCGTATGTGAACCGATCAATAAGGCATATGCAGCGATTCATACGCCGATCGATCTGTATGAGAAATTAACGAAGGTCTGGTGTGCAGAGACATGCGCACCGCGGCTGCGTAAAGAATATAACAATGAACATGTCACTTGCGGACAGTGCAGCATCACTGCATTTCTGGTACAGGATATTTTCGGCGGTGAAGTTCGCGGTGTATTGCGTCCGGGCGGAAATTATCACTGCTTTAATGTAGTGGACGGAAAGAACTTTGATCTTACCAGTGAGCAGTTTGGAGACGAAGTACTGGATTATACCAATTGTGAAGTACAGCAGAGAGAGGTGCACTTTGCAAAGGCAGAGAAGTACGAGCGATATCAGCTGCTGACAAAAAAGCTGAATGCGTATTTGGAGCATCTTTGAGAACCGGCTTTCGCTGCCGAATGAAGCAGCGGATAACCGGAGGATGTGTTTATGGAATGACTATCAGGAGGAATACACGTGAACCATGTATATTTTGTCCGTCACGGCCAGACGGTATGGAATGTTGAGAATAAGATCTGCGGTGCTACGGATATTGAATTGACAGAGCTGGGACATCAGCAGGCAGTCGAGACCGGCAGGAAGATCCTGGAAGCCGGAATTCAGGCGGATGAGATCCTGTATTCACCGCTTTCGAGGGCAAAAGAAACAGCACGTCATATTTCGGAGATTACGGGAATTCCGATGCGGGAAGAACCGCGGCTGAAAGAACAGAATTTCGGAAAGTGGGAGTCTACGGCCAGAGACGGAGCGGAATTTCAGGAGGCGAAGAAAGAATTCTGCTGCCGCTACGAAGGCGGAGAGAGCATGCTGTTTCTCGCACAGAGAATCTATAATCTGCTTGATGATATACGTGCGGAGGCGGGTACAAAAACCTATATTCTAGTCGCACATAACGGAATAGCCAGAGTTGTGCATTCCTATTTCAATGAGATGACAAATGAGGAATATGCGGCACATGGAGTGAAAAACTGTGCCGTGATCAAATATGAATTTAAGTGATTCTTTCAGTTTTCTGTTTTACTTTCCGGTCGTATGGGGCGCGAAAAAGAAACCGATGCTTGGTGCCCTGATGCTTCCCAAAACGATCATGTATATCTGGATGCTTTCTATGGGCCTGCATCTGATAACGGTTTTGTAATCAGAGAATAAGGAAGTATATCATAGGAGGGAGTATTAACATGGCAAAGCAGGAAGAGATAAAGGATTTTACAAAAGGACCGATTCTGATGCCATTGATCCAGTTTGCACTTCCGGTTTTGTTTGCACTTGTGCTGCAGGCAATGTACGGGGCGATCGATCTTCTTGTAGTCGGAAAGTACGGATCCGCTGCGGACGTTTCGGCAGTATCTACCGGTTCACAGCTTATGACTACAATTACCGGAATGATAGCCAGCTTTTCCATGGGAACAACGATTCTTCTGGGACAGCAGATCGGTCAGGGAAAAGGAAAAGAATCCGGAAAAACCATAGGATCAAGTATCTGTTTTTTTGCTGTCATCGGTATTGTGGTGACAGTTATTCTGGGAGTCGGAAGCCGCAGGCTTGCCGGCATGATGCATGCACCGACGGAGGCATACACAAAAACGGCCAATTATATTCTGATCTGTGGTTTGGCAGCATTAATTATTATCAGTTATAATCTGATCGGTGCTGTTTTCAGAGGACTGGGAGATTCCAGGACGCCGCTTCTAACGGTAGGAATTGCCTGTGCTGCCAATATTGCCGGGGATCTGTTCATGTGCGGCGTGATTGGAATGGGAACGGAAGGTGTGGCAATTGCAACCGTGCTTGCACAGGCAATCAGTGTTGCGGCATCGATTCTGTTGATCAGAAAGAGGAAGCTTCCATTTCGTTTTGAAAAAAGCGATGTATATTTTGACAGAAAAATCATCAAAAGAGTTGTTTTCTTCGGTGCGCCTGTAGCTGTTCAGGATTTTCTTGTAGGGATGTCCTTTCTGGTGATTGCTGCAATTGTGAACAGTCTTGGTCTGATTCCGTCCGCGGGTGTGGGTGTTGCTGAAAAAGTATGTGCCTTTATTATGCTTGTTCCTTCATCCTTTATGCAGTCGCTGGCTGCAATTGTTTCTCAGAATTATGGTGCGGGAAAATACAGCAGGGCTTATAAAACTTTACAGATCGCGATCATCCTTTCAATCACTGCCGGTATTGTTATGGCGTATGTTACCTTTTTCCATGGAGAGATTCTGGCAGGGATTTTCTCAAAGGACGCGGAGGTGATTGCAGCTGCAGCGGATTATTTAAAAGCTTATGCAATAGACTGTCTGCTGACAGCCTTTATGTTCTGCTTTGTCGGGTTCTACAACGGAATAGGAAAAACAAGATTTGTCATGCTGCAGGGGATCTGCGGAGCCTTTCTGGTGAGAGTTCCGCTTTCCTTTGTTTTCAGTAAGATAACACCGATATCGTTGTTTCGGATCGGACTGGCAACTCCGTCGTCTACGATCCTGCAGATCATATTATGTGTGACCGTTCTGGTATTTGTCAGAAAAGAATGGAAAGAGAAGGGATAACGATGAATCATACAGGAACTGTTGAAATTAAAACAGAGCACTTGCTGCTGCGCAGATTTGCGATGACAGATGTACAAAGTGTGTATTTGAATTATGGCTGTGATCCGCTTGTCAACCGTTATATCAGCTTTGCTCCCTGCGCGGAAATGGAGTCCGCACGCGAATTTATCCGGATGCATACAGAACAATATGACAGGGATCCGTCTTTCTATGGATGGGCAGTCACGCTGAATGGAGAGGTTATTGGCTCCATCGGTCTGTTTGATATCGATGAAGGTGCAGAGCAGGCAGAACTTGGTTACAGCATCGGCAGTAAATGGTGGGGAAACGGGTATGCTACGGAAGCTTCAAAGGCCGTCATCGACCATGCATTTTCAGAAGTAGGTCTGCATCGGATTTTTGCATCACATCATATCGATAATACTGCGTCCGGACGTGTTCTGGAAAAAGCAGGAATGTTATATGAGGGAACGATGAGAGACGGACAGAAAAATGCAGACGGCAGTTTTTCGGATTTGAAGTTGTATGCGATTCTGGAGTCGGATTGGAGGACGCTTAACAGAAGCACGATTTAAAGTATAACAACAGTCTGAACTTCAGGCAGTAAAAAAGCAGAATGAAGGAACAGGCAATGAGGAAACGAGGATAGAACCGGTCTTGTTTTTTCAGGCACCGCATCTTATACTATGACCGATAACAGCTGTACAGGCTGCTGGAATTTTGAACGAAAACGCGAATTCTCCTGTGAGATTCGCGTTTTAATATATGAGAAGAGGAAATCATATGTACGAAGGATACTTACCGATCAACAGAAGAGATATGGAAGAGAAAGGATGGGAGCAGCCGGACTTTGTCTATGTATGCGGTGATGCTTATGTCGATCATCCCAGTTTCGGCAGTGCGATCATCAGCCGTGTGCTGGAAGCACATGGATATAAGGTTGCCATGCTTTGTCAGCCGGACTGGAAAAATTCAGAATCGGTAACGGAATTCGGTGAGCCTCGGCTTGGTTTTCTGGTATCCTCCGGCAATATGGATTCCATGGTGAATCATTATACGGTTGCCAAGAAGCGCAGGCATGAGGATGCCTACAGCCCGAAGGGGTCTGCCGACCGGCGTCCGGATCGTGCGGTAACGGTCTACTGCAATATGATCCGCAGGCATTACAAAAAGACACCGATCATCCTGGGCGGAATCGAAGCCAGTCTTAGGCGTCTGTCGCACTATGACTACTGGTCGGATAAGGTACGCCGCTCCGTACTGCTGGAGGCAGGAGCCGATCTGATCTCCTATGGAATGGGAGAACACAGTATCGTAGAAATTGCCGATGCACTGAACAGCGGCATGGATGTGCGGGACATTACGTTTATACCGGGAACCGTGTACAAGACAAGAGATGAAGAGAGGATCTATCAGGGCGTACGTCTTCCGGATTTTGAAAAAGTGGAAGAGAATTCGGATGCAGGAAGAGAGGCCTACGCCAGAAGTTTCTATCTGCAGTACACCAATACGGATCCTTATCAGGCAAGAACGATCTATGAGTCGTACGCAGGAAAAACATTTGTGGTACAGAATCCGCCGGCAAAACCGCTGACGGAAATGGAAATGGATGACGTGTATGCCCTTCCGTATATGCGTTCCTGGCATCCGATCTATGACAGAGACGGAGGAATTCCCGCTTTGGGAGAGATCAAGTTCAGTCTGACATCGAACCGCGGCTGTTTCGGTGAATGCAGCTTCTGTGCACTGACAATGCATGAGGGAAGAATCGTGCAGGCCAGAAGTCATGAGTCGATTCTGACGGAAGCAAAGCAGATGATCGAGGAACCGGACTTTAAGGGATATATTCATGATGTAGGCGGACCGACAGCGGAGTTCCGCAGACCTGCCTGTGATAAGCAGCTTACCCATGGCGCCTGCAGAAACAAACGCTGTCTATATCCGCAGCCCTGTAAAAACATGGTCGTGGATCACAGCGATTATCTGAAACTGCTGCGGAAACTTCGAAACCTGCCGAAAGTTAAAAAAGTATTTGTTCGTTCCGGTTTCCGCTTTGATTATCTGATGGCGGATCCGGATAAGGCATTTCTGAAGGAATTGTGCAGATACCATGTCAGCGGACAGCTGCGTGTGGCACCGGAGCACATCTGTGATTCGGTCCTGTCCAGGATGGGAAAACCGTCGGTTGCCGTCTACAATTCCTTTGTAAAAGAGTTTGAGAAAATTAATAAGGAACTGGATCTGAAGCAGTTCATCGTTCCGTATCTGATGTCTTCCCATCCGGGAAGTACCTTAAAGGAAGCTGTCGCACTGGCAGAGTATATCCGGGATATGGGATATATGCCGGAGCAGGTGCAGGATTTCTATCCGACACCGGGTACGATCTCCACCTGCATGTACTATACGCGAAGAGACCCGCTGACAATGAAACCGGTCTATGTAGCGGATGATCCGCATGAAAAAGCCATGCAGCGCGCGCTGATTCAGTACCGGGAGCCGTCGAATTATGCACTTGTTAAGGAAGCACTGCTGCTGATGCACAGGGAGGATCTGATCGGTTTCGGTAAAAACTGCCTGATTCCGCCTCGTCCGATGAGCAGACCGGCAGGAAGAGGCGGAAAGGAAAATGGCAGCAGACAGCGCACTTCGGAAGAGAGAAACAGCCGCAGTTCAGGCAGAAACGGCAGAACTGCAGTCCGCAGAAATGCTCCGAACGGATCGGGCAGAGACCAGACAAGCAGCGAAAATCGGAGAAAAGAAAACAGCCGTACAGTCGGAAACATGAAGAACAGCAGAAAGAACGGCAGCGGCAGAAACAATACAGGCGCATCCGGCGGGTCCGGACGTGGAACGTCCCGAAGCAAAGGGAGACGGAGGTAAGTGATGGATTGGTATGAAGAATATGAGAAAGCCCGCAAACAGGGGGAAAAGGCGGTTCGAAAAGCAAGAGGTGAAGGCAGAAATCCGTATCTGACTTCGCTTGCACAGGTACTGCCGGAATATGAGGCACTGAATCGATATCCGGCAGGAACCATGGAGATTCCGCTTTCCATGATCGCAGGAACAGTGACCGATGCCAGACAGAATTCCTTTGCCTGGAACTTCCTCCCTGTTTTTTCAGGAAGTACCGAATTCGGATCCAAGTGGATCAGTCTGTTTCAGGCCCAGCAGGAGGAAGGCATTCATGATCCGATTCGTGTCTATGAATTTATGAATCGTTTCTATGTGCTGGAGGGAAATAAACGTGTATCGGTTCTGAGTTATGTGGGAGCCAGCACCATCCGTGCACAGGTGGAGCGGATCATGCCCAAGCGTAACCAGAACAGAGAGAACATCGTGTATTATGAGTTTCTGGACTTCTTTCGGGTAACTGGTTTGTACGGAATCACATTTACGCAGAAGGGATCCTATGAGAGTCTGGCTGTGCATTACGGCATGAATCTGCAGGATGTCTGGCCGGAAGACCGTGTGATCGATCTGCGTTCCGATTTTGGTATTTTTTCAAGAATTTTTACGAAAAAGGGCGGTGCCAATCTGGCCCTGTCTGCCGGTGACGCATATCTGATGTACCTGGATGTGTTCAAGTATCATTCCCTGCTGGATGAAGGGGATGCGGCAGTCGAGAAGAATATATCCGGAATCTGGAATGAACTGATGACGGTTACCAGTGATGAAGAAATTGCATTGGTGGATGGACCGGAACAGGGAAAGAAAAAATCGCTGCTGAATATTTTTGTTCCTTCTTATTCAAAAAAGCAGCCGTTGAAGGCAGCATTTATCTATACCAAGAACCCGGGCGTTTCCCGCTGGGAGTACGGACACGAGCTGGGACGTAATCAGGTTGAGGATTATTTTGAAGGACGTGTAGTTACGGAAGTGTTTACCGAATGCAATACAGAAGAGAAGGTAGATGCTGCATTTGATGAGGCATTTAAGAAAGGAATCGAAGTCGTATTTACTACAGCACCGCATATGATGGAATCCGCAGTCCGGGCTGCGGTTCGCTATCCGAATATGCGGGTACTGAACTGTTCGATCAATATGATCAGCAATGCGGTTCGCTGCTATTATCCGAGACTCTACGAAGCTAAATATCTGATGGGCTTTATTGCTGCCGGATATGCAGAAGATCATCGGATCGGCTATGTGGCCGATTATCCGCTGAATGGAACCATTGCCAATATCAATGCATTTGCGATCGGTGCCTCCATGGTGGATCCGAAAATCGAGATCAGCCTGAAATGGTCCGGGGTTCGGGATTGTGACTGGAGGGAGGAATTCAGAAAGGAAGGTATTACTCTGGTTTCCGGTCCGGATTTTGTTCAGCCGGATGATGCGTCCAGACGTTACGGTCTGTACAAGACCTGGCATGACGGCCGTGTCCAGAATCTGGCTGCACCGATCATCGACTGGGGAAAATTCTACAGTATGGCGCTGACCAATATCATGGACGGCAAATGGGAGAAGAGAGAGAATGCCGAGAAGACACAGGCAGTCAATTACTGGTTTGGATTCAAAAACCAGGCAATTGATCTGATCGTTTCCGATGAGCTTCCGTACCAGTCGGTAAAACTGCTGCGGGCGCTGAAGGACAGCATTATTGCAGGTGTACTGCGGCCGTTCCGCGGGGAAATGCACAGCCAGAAGGAGCTGATCGAGACGGAATATCCGGAAGGTTTGTCAAGAGAACAGATCATTACCATGAGCTGGCTGAATGATAATATAAAAGGATCGATTCCTTCCAAGGAGGAGCTGGTTGACAGCATTCTGACGACTGCTTTGCGAAGCGGAGTCTGAAACGGGAATCAAAAACAAATATGAAATGTATGATAAAGTTCTTTTTTGTAGAAAGGGCTTCAGAGCGGGGTTTTTATGAAAGTATTGGTGATTGCAGACGAAGAAAGTTCTGCATTATGGGATTTTTACAATCCGGAGAAGCTGAAAGGGGTGGAACTGATCCTCTCCTGCGGGGATCTGAATCGGCATTATCTGGAATTTCTGGTAACGATGGCACATTGTCCTCTGTTATATATCAGAGGAAATCATGACGGGGCATACATGGATAATCCGCCGGAGGGGTGTATCTGTATTGAAGATAAAGTCTATGATTATAAAGGACTGCGTATTCTGGGACTGGGAGGTTCCATGCGCTATCATCCAGATAATCCCAATATGTATACCGAGCAGGAGATGAAGACAAGAATCTCGAGAGTCAACAGTCAGATCTGGATCCGAAACGGTTTTGATATTCTGCTGGCACATGCACCGGCAAAGGGATACGGAGATATGGAGGATCTGCCGCATCAGGGGTTTGACTGTTTCAATACGCTGCTGGAACGATATAAGCCGGCATATATGTTCCATGGACATGTACACCAGAGCTATGCCGGATCGGGGTTTGTCAGTGAGTACGCACATACATCCGGAACTAAGATCATCAATTCCTTTGGATATAAGATCATAGAAATCGGACAGGAAGCATATCCGGAGATAGGAAAAACAGGTTCATTTATCTACGATCTGGTCATGTCCATGAAGGAGAGCAGAGGATCAAAGTACTGAAAAGAAGAACCGGGAAAAAGAGGAAATCTGAAAAATCAGAGTTTTGAACAGGAGTTTGATTTATGAAAAAGAAAAATATCATTGTGTTATGCATGACGGCTGCACTGGTGATCGTTTTGGGGGCATTTCTGGTAATCAGACAGATGCCGCAGCAGAAACTGGTACGGAAGCTGGCAGAAGGTAACCGCTATATGCGTTCGCTGGATTATGAAAATGCGATCCTTGCTTACGAAGCGGCTGTAGAGATCGATCAAAATTCCATAGATGCATATGAGGGACTTGGTACGGCATATGTCAGCCAGGCGGCTTATCTGGATGAAGACGAGACGGATCAGATCATTCACATGTATGAAAATGCAGAGAATTCCTTTGAAATGCTGACAAAAATGGAACCGGAAAATGCAGAACGGTATGTCGCTTTGGCGGATGTGTATGTAAGTCATGCGGATTGCGTAGGTGGCAGCGATGAAAATGCTGCCGGAGATCTGTATAAAAAAGCGCATGAAACGTATGAAATGGCATTAGAAAAAGATAAGAATAACACGGCAGCCAGCGAGAAAATCGACAAGCTTCTGACGAAAAGAATTGCGTATGCATATATAAAGGGAGATACAAAAAAAGAAGGCGCTGAAGAAAAGCAGAAAACAGTAGATGCCCCGGAAAATCAGGATAACACGGATACAGAAACGGAGCCGGAAGAAACGGTAGTTCCGGATGAGCCGGTTGATCCGCAGGAGGAAACAACACCGGAGCCAACTCCTTCTCCTACAGAGGAACCGGCAGAGGAAGCTTTCGATCTGTATAGAGAATATGCCAATAAGATCGCAGAACTGGAGGCACAGCATGGCGGATGCGGGCAGGATGATTCCGGATTGAATGGTCTGTGTTTCATGAAACTGGTGGATTTTGCACACAATGGGCAGGAACAGCTGGTAGTTGCCTATAAAATCGAACCTCAAGGTTCTTTATATTACAATGTAGAGATATGGGGAGCCGGTAACGGTGAAATTGTTTTATTGGCCTCGACAGGTGTTTTTCACATGAATGGAGGTGCCATGCAGCGTGTGATCTTTACTGAGACAAACGGTCAGACATATCTTGTAAGTGGTTCAGAAGGCGGCGGATCCGGCAGCAGCGGATATTACGGATTTCAGGGAGATGCGTTTACAGAAGTGCATACCAGTAACTGGGATTCCATTGGGAATGCAGCCATCAATGGACAGGCAGTATCCGATCAGGAAGAAAGTCAGGATAGACAAAACTGGTTTGTAAGTCCTGTTGAATATGTCATAGGCGGGGATTATAACAATGATTACAGTGCTGCTTTAAATCAGAATGCCGAAACCAGACAGAGACTGGCAATGTAAGTGAGCGAAGCAGTTTTGTCAGAATGCAGTGAATACACGGAATGCGGATTCCGGGTTGGATCTGCATGCAGGCTGCCGTTTGGGCAAGTTGTAATTGCAGCAGGAATTTGATAAGATACAGTATATTTCGTTCGAAATGCGGACAGTATGTTTATAAGGAGACTGAAGATGGAAAACGAGAAGAAAAAGAACAACCTGCAGGAACAGCCGGTTGAATTCTATACACAGAAATATCGCGAAGCAGATCCGGCGGAGATCGCAGCGAGACTGCAGATCCCGTTTGATGCAGAGAAAGACTGCTTTACGGTTCGGATGTTCAAAAAGACCTATTCCGTGAACTGGCCGGAATTCGGATATGCCATGATCGAGGAAGGTCCGAATACATACGATCCGCTGGCACGTGACAACGGAGCACGAATTCTGATGCTTCGCTATCTGCTGTTTGCCAATCCGACACCGGAGACCGGCAGTTTTATTTCTTTCCGGGATATGCCGTCCGGAGATCTGTATATCCAGCCTTTCCAGGGAAGATGCATCATGCGTACAAACCGGAAATATGGTACTCGTAAGGAGGTATTCTGCAAGGTCTGCGAGAAAGCCGGAGCAGCTGCCGGAAAGGGCGGCGATGCCAGCTATGACATCGAAGTATTTGACGGAATCTTTGTTCGTTTTATCATTTGGGAGGGAGACGATGAGTTCCCGGCTTCTTCGCAGATCCTGTTTTCGGAGAATATCCGAACCGCCTTTGAGACTTACGATCTGGCCGAAATGGGTGGAATTATTCTGAATATGATGGGTGCACTGGAGGCATAACATGCAGGGAGAAGAGAGTCTGTTTGGAAAACTGAACAGATTATATCCGAAGCTCAGTAAGGGTCAGAAAAGGCTTGCGGATTTTGTGATGAAGCATTATGACAAGGCTGCATTTATGACTGCGGCGGAGCTGGGAAGAGAGGCGGAAGTCAGTGAATCGACGACGGTTCGATTTGCTTCCCTTCTGGGCTATTCCGGTTTCCCGGAATTTCATGAAACACTGGAAGAACTGGTGCGGAATCGTCTGAATTCCATCCAGCGAATGGAAGTGGCATATGGTCAGATTCCCCAGTCCGGCATCCTGCATTCTGTATTAAGCAGTGATATTGAGAAAATCAAACTGACCATGGAACACATGGATCCGGAGGAGTTTCAGAAGGCTGTGGATATCATTTTGAACGCCAGAACCGTTTATGTATTGGGGATTCGAAGCTGTGCGCCGCTGGCAGAGTTTCTGAGCTTTTATCTGCACGAGATCCTGAAGGATGTGCGACTGGTAAGTACCAACAGCCCGACAGAGACTTTTGAGCAGATGATCCGTATCGAAAGAGAGGATGTACTAATCGGCATCAGCTTCCCCAGATATTCCATGCGTACTTTGAAGGCAGTTGAATTTGCACACAATCGGGGAGCAAAAGTTATTACGCTGACAGACAGCATGCATGCACCGATCAATCAGTCCTCTTCCTGTAAGCTGATCGCCCGCAGTGATATGGCATCGATCGTAGATTCATTGACGGCGCCACTCAGTGTGATCAATGCGCTGGTAGTGGCATTGACCATGCGGAAAAAGGATGAAGTGATCCGTACGATGAAACTGATGGAAGAAATCTGGAATGAATACCAGGTCTATTCTTCGGAAGATGAGATCGCTGCTGCTTTTGATGTGAAAGCAATGGAAGAAGATTCGGAAGAAAAGGAAAAGGGAAAAAGATGACAGATGTTATTGTAATCGGAGGAGGAGCTGCCGGAATGGCAGCAGCCTTGTTTGCAGCAGAAAACGGCTTGACGACTGCCTTATATGAGCAGAATGAAAAGCTCGGAAAGAAGCTTTTTATTACAGGGAAAGGCAGATGCAATTTTACCAATGCCTGCAGCCGGGAAGAACTGCTGAATAATGTGGTGACCAATCCTCGTTTTCTATACAGTGCTTTCGATAATTTTTCTTCGCAGCAGACCATTGAGCTGTTTGAGAGGCTGGGCGTGCGCACGAAGGTGGAGAGAGGCAACCGTGCCTTTCCGGCCTCCGATCATTCCTCGGATATCATCCGTGCACTGGAAAAAAGGCTGAAGGCTCTGGACGTGAAGATCCACCTGAAATCAAAGGTAAAAGAACTGGTTCTGGAAGAGATTCACGAAGAACTGCGGGATAAAGCGCATCCGCAAGGACATCGCGTAACCGGCATTCGTCTGGAAAACGGAGCCGTGATGGAGGCACGAACGGTGATTCTGGCTGCCGGCGGTCTGTCTTATCCGACAACGGGTGCAACCGGCGACGGGTATCGAATGGCAGAGGCGGCAGGGCATTCTGTGCAGCCGCTTCGTCCGGCACTGGTACCGCTTGTGACGAAGGAAGACTATATTCCGGAAATGCAGGGGCTGTCTCTGAAGAATGTGACTCTTCGTATTCCGCTGGGGAAGAAAAAGAAATATGAAGCATTCGGAGAGATGCTGTTTACCCATTACGGCATCAGCGGACCGCTGGCATTGTCTGCCAGCTCTTATGTGGCAAAGCTTCTGGAAGATGGGGAACTGCATGCCGAGATCGACTTGAAACCGGCTTTATCGGAGGAACAGCTGGATGTCCGGATCCTGCGGGAGTTTGAGGGGGCCAAGAATAAAGAATTTAAAAATGCAGCAGCACCATTGTTTCCGTCCAAAATGCGTCCGGTCATGATGAAACTCTGCGGTATCGATCCGGAGAAACCCTGCAATGCGGTTACCCGTGAAGAAAGAGAGCGGTTCCGCCGGCTGATCAAGGCGTTTCCGTTTACGATCACCGGAACCGGGGAATTTAAGGAAGCCATTATCACACAGGGCGGTATTACGGTAAAAGAGGTATTCCCTGCAACCATGCAGTCCAGAATGACACAGGGACTCTACATAGTCGGAGAGGTTCTGGATCTGGATGCCCTGACGGGTGGATTCAATCTGCAGATCGCCTGGGCAACGGCAAAGACCGCAGCAGATGCCTGTGCTGAGGCACTGCGTCAGTAATCAGTAATCTGTCATTTACAGAAGCGGGCATCTGATACGTGGAAGAAATGTAAATAACAAAAAAAGGAAAGAATACAGCCGGCAGCGGCTGACAGTTGAATATTCGTGAATCGGATAATAGAACAAAGAAAAAGGAGCAGCAGTATGAGTTTTCAGATTGCAATTGACGGACCTGCAGGAGCAGGAAAAAGTACCATCGCCAGAAAAGTATCCGCAGAATTAGGTTTTATTTATGTGGATACCGGTGCCATGTACAGAGCAATGGGATTGTTTTTTCTGGATCGCAAGATCGACAGCAGGGACCTGGAGAAAGTGAAGGCATCTCTGGATGATGCGGTTATTGAACTGGAGATCGTGGACGGGGTACAGCATGTGATTTTGAACGGAGAAGATGTCAGTACACGGATCCGAACCGAGGAAGCCGGCATGATGGCTTCCGCTGTCAGTGCCATTGGTGAAGTACGTGAGAAACTGGTTTCCATGCAGCAGCAGATCGCTGCATCCAGAAGTATTGTTATGGACGGAAGAGATATCGGAACCGTTGTGCTTCCGCATGCACCGCTGAAGATCTTCCTTACCGCCGGTGTTATGGTTCGTGCCGAGCGCCGCTATAAGGAGCTGCTTGCAAAGGGACAGGAGCCGGATCTCGCAGCCATTGCAGCAGATATTGAGAAAAGAGATCATCAGGATATGACCAGAGCGGTGTCTCCGCTGAAACAGGCAGAGGATGCCATCCTGCTGGATACTTCGGATATGAATATTGAAGAAGTTACCGAAGCAATTATTCGTCTTGCAAAAGAGAGGCTGTAAGGTATGGAAGTTATTGTGGCGAAAAGTGCGGGCTTCTGCTTTGGCGTGCAGAGAGCGGTCAAAGAGGTTGAGCGACTGATTAGGGAAGGTGTAAAACCGGTATGGACCTACGGACCGATCATCCATAATGAACAGGTCGTAAATGAACTGGCTGAAAAAGGGGTTCGTGTCATTCGGTCCGAAGAGGAGCTGGAGCAGATCCATGAGGGGACGATCGTTATTCGTTCCCACGGCGTTCCCCGCAGACTGCAGGAAAAAATGGAGGCGACAGGAGCTGTTATTGTCGACGCGACATGTCCCTTTGTGAAAAAGATCCATCGGATCGCAGAGAAGGCCGGACAGGAAGGGAAAACGCTTGTAATTGCAGGAAATCCGGATCATCCGGAGGTGCAGGGCATTATGGGATGGACGGAAGGAACTGTTTTTGCAGTGGAAACACCGGAAGAAGCGGCGAATCTACCGATCACAGATCCCCAAAGCGCGATTCTTGTGGCTCAGACCACATTCAACAAAATGAAATTCAAATCTATTGTTGAAAAATTTAAGGAATCAGTGTATCATGAATATGTTGTAGATACTGTCTGCAGTGCAACGGACGAACGGCAGACAGAAACGCGGGATATTGCGCGCACAGTAGATGCTATGATTGTCATAGGCGGCAGGCATAGTTCGAATACACAAAAGCTGTATCAGATCTGCAAAGCGGAGTGCAGTAATAGTTGTTATATTGAGACACTCGTTGATTTGGATGTTAAACCTTTTCAAACTTCAAGTCGCGTAGGTATCACAGCGGGGGCGTCTACACCGAATATCATAATTGAGGAGGTTGCACAACATGTCAGAAAGCTTTGAAGAGTTATTAAATGAGTCTTTCAAGACTATCAGAAACGGAGAGGTCGTAGAAGGCGAAGTTATCGACGTTAAAGCCGATAAGATCATTCTTAACATTGGATTCAAATCCGATGGATATCTGACAAAGAGCGAGTATTCCAACGATCCGAGCGTAGACCTTACCGAGGTTGCTCATGTTGGAGACAAGATGGAAGTTAAGGTTCTGAAAGTAAACGATGGTGAGGGACAGACTCTTCTGACCTACAAACGTCTTGCTGCAGAGAGAGGAAACAAGAGACTGGAAGAGGCTGCTGAGAACCATGAGGTACTTACAGCTAAAGTTGTTCGCGTACTGAACGGCGGTCTGAGCGTAAACGTTGACGGCGCTCGCGTATTCATTCCGGCAAGCCTTGTATCCGATACCTATGAGAGAGATCTCAACAAATATCTGAACCAGGATATCGAGTTCGTTATCACTGAGTTCAACCCGAGAAGAAGAAGAATCATCGGTGATCGTAAACAGCTGGTTGCTGCTCAGAAAGCAAAAGCACAGGAAGAGCTGTTCTCCCGTATCGCAGTTGGCGATATCGTTGAGGGTACTGTTAAGAACATCACTGATTTCGGTGCATTCATCGATCTGGGCGGCGCTGACGGTCTGCTTCACATCTCTGAGATGTCCTGGGGACGCGTTGACAACCCGAAAGCTATCCTCACTGTAGGACAGAAGCTTGACGTTCTGATCAAAGATATCAAGAACGACGAGAAGGGAAGCCGTATCGCACTCAGCCTTAAGTTCGAGAACCAGAATCCGTGGATCTCTGCTCCGGAGAAATATGCAGTTGGCACGATCGTTGATGGTGTTGTTGCAAGAATGACTGACTTTGGTGCATTCGTAGAGCTTGAGCCGGGCGTTGACGCTCTGCTTCATGTTTCTCAGATCTCCAGAGAGCACATCGAGAAACCGGCTGACGTTCTGGCAGTTGGACAGGCTGTAACAGCTAAGATCGTTGACTTCAACGCTGATGAGCGTAAGATCTCCCTGAGCATTAAAGCTCTGGAAGTTCCGGCTGAGGATGTTGAAGAGGCTCCGGTTGAGGAGTGATTCCTGATCGAATCGAATAAGAACAGTAAGCGGCAGCTGCATGTATCCGGGTGATACGGCAGCTGCCGTTTTTTGATCAGGACAAATACTTCCCGATAGGTGAGGAGGAAAACAGAATTCTCACAAGGGAAGTAAAGGGATTATGCAAAACGTTCTTTTGCGGTAGAATTACGGATATAGATGCTTATAAGGAAGGGAGTTGTGTTATGCAGCCGAAAACACTTCTGAAACAATATTTTGGGTATGATGATTTTCGAGAGGGACAGGAGGCGGTCATCCGGTCTCTTCTTGCACGGCATGATGTTATGGCTGTTATGCCGACAGGTGCCGGAAAATCCATCTGTTATCAGATTCCCGCACTCATGTTCTCCGGGATTACGATCGTCATTTCTCCGTTGATCTCACTCATGCAGGATCAGGTCAAGGCACTTAATGCAGCCGGTATTCATGCGGCCTATATCAATTCCTCACTTACGGAAAGACAAATTGCAAAAGCCATGGAACTTGCCGAACAGGGGGTATACAAGATCATTTATGCGGCACCGGAACGACTGGAGACAGCGGCTTTTTTGCGTTTTTCACAGCAGGTGGAGATCAGCATGGTTGCCGTGGATGAGAGCCACTGTATCAGCCAGTGGGGACAGGATTTCCGTCCGAGTTACCGTCTGATCACAGATTTTATCCGCCGGCTGCCTGTCCGCCCGGTGGTAGGAGCATTTACGGCCACTGCTACCACAGAGGTGCGGGAAGATATTGTACGAATATTGGTATTGGAGAAGCCGGATGTATTCGTTACCGGGTTTGACAGACCGAATCTGTATTTTCAGGTAGAACAGGCTGAGAAGCAGTCCTTCATCGAGAACTATGTCCGGGAGCATGCGGATGAAAGCGGAATCATTTACTGTGCGACGAGAAAAAATACAGATGCTGTTTTTGAGATGCTGGTGAAAAAAGGGATCGCGGCAAGGCGTTATCATGCCGGTATGAGTGCCGGGGATCGAATGCAGAGTCAGAATGATTTTATCTATGATCGGGCATCTGTGATTGCAGCAACCAACGCATTTGGAATGGGAATCGACAAAGCAGATGTGCGTTATGTCATTCATTACAATATGCCTTCCAGTATGGAGAATTATTATCAGGAGGCAGGACGAGCGGGCAGAGACGGGGAAGCGGCATCCTGTATTCTTCTTTTTTCGGCGCAGGATGTCATGATTCAGCGCATGCTGCTGGAAAGCAAACAGTTTGAGGAAATACCGGAGGATACCGTGCAGCTGCTGAAGGAAAGAGATTTGCTTCGGCTGCGGCAGATGGAGCACTATTGTCAGACAACGGAGTGTCTGCGTAATTACATACTGCAGTATTTCGGCGAGGAGACGGATCATCCATGTGATAACTGCGGGAACTGCAATCGGGAGATTTCGATGCTGGACATGACGGCACAGGCGAAAATCGTGGTCAACTGTGTGTATGAGGCGCAGGGAAGATATGGGCTGACTTTGATTCTATCCTGTCTGCGTGGAGCCGATACTGCACGTATCGCAGAGGTCGGCATGCAGAATTACAGAACCTACGGTGCCTTAAAGGAATATTCGGATCAGCAGGTGCGGGCGCTCCTTACCAAGATGATTCTGCTGGGATATCTGCAGCAGACCAATGAGCGATACAGTGTACTTCGGGTCGGAGACATTGCGGCTCTAATGCAGGAAAGTACCGCGGTAATGGTTCCGGAAGTACAGGAGACAAAACATACAGCAAAAGCAAGGAAAAAAACACGGAAAGGACAGCTGCAGGCCAATCTTACAGAGGATGGAAATGTACTGTTTGAAGAACTTCGGCGGCTCCGTGCAAGTCTTGCAAAGGCTGACGGGGTTCCTCCGTATATCATCTGCGGTGACCGCTCGCTGGTGGATATGTGTGTGAAACTGCCGACAGATCCGGAGGCTGTACATGAGATCTATGGATTCGGAGAAAACAAGGCGCATCGATTCGGAGAAGTTTTTTCGGAAGCGGTGCACAGCTATCTGGAACAGCACGAAGGAGCAGTAACCTGTTCTTTGCCGGAGCCGGACGCAGATGCATCTGCGCAGACGAGAATGCATGGAACAGGCCGTACTGGTGCTGAAACGGAACAGACGGAGCAGGCAGATAAGAAGAGAAGAACTAAAACAGGAAACGGGACGAAGAAGGAAAAGACGAAAAAGGAGTTTTTTCTGACATTGGAAGAAGCAGAACGGTTTGCATACAGCGTAGATATGACTGCGATAGAAGTCAGAGACGGGCTGCTGCAGATCCATACACCGGACCCGGATGAGAAGAAGCTTACAGGAGTCATGATCACGGAGTTCCTTCTGGAGATCGATTTACTGGAGCAGGACCGGGGAAAGGGAAAAGGGTATTTTACGGCATCGGAGAAGGGACGGGATCTTGGAATCGAAATGCGGGATGTCACGTCACGAGCCGGAAATGTATATCAGGTTCCGATCTATCCGGAAAAGGTACAGAAAATAATCGTGCAGCACTTTATGGGGAAGGGGCTGCCGGAAGAGTAAAAAAGTCTATCCCATCGCAGCAGTCTGCGGGGGATAGACTTTTTTATACTTGGAAAACATTTTATTCTCTTTTCGGCTTCCCGTTGTAAAGGAACAGCTGCAGCAGGTCGCATGCATAGGAATGCAGCAAACGGGAATCGGAAAAACGACCGGCGGTGTATTCGAACAATGCGGGACCGGTTTTGTATTCTATATAGAATACCGGCTCATAACGAATAACCGGCTGCGGAAGAAAGCTTCCATTCCGCTTCTGATAGCAGGTTGCTGCTTTGGCCTTTTCGCGATATTCCGGATCGACGTAAACAGCAACGTCTTTGTGGATCGCCTGATCTTCCATCGGCAGGTAATAGTAGTTTTTGTAGTCTGCAAAGAAATGCTTGCAGCAGCCGGTAAATACAGGAACAAGAAGCTGCAGGGGGGAGCTGCATGCATGTTCTGCAGAGGGGACAGCTTCGTTCTCCTGCCGGTTCGGATCTTTCACGTCCCGGATGAGCTGCAGATCCGGAAGCTGCGCAGGTTCTTGCAGACGCAGGGCTGTCGGTAGCGGAAACTGCGGCTGCAGAGTGATCAGCAGATGTGCGTCGGTGAGCAGGAGCTCCGTAATTGTAAATTTTCCTTCTGCCAGTCCGGAAAGACCGAGAAGCGGAAGAATACGGATCATCCCTTCCAGATCATCGTGATTATGAAGAAACAGAAGGCTCAGCAGTTCGTCATCGCGTGTCTGGATAAACCGCTGGTAAACATCGATCAGTTCACCGCCGGACATTTCGTCTTCCCGGTCTGCATCCAGATAGATCTCCAGATCTTTCTGACGCATGGAAGAGAGCCCCAGGATTTTCTGCATCGGACGAATCTTTCGATACAGGTCCAGACTTTCGAAGTCTGCCAGCGGATCTTCCAGACCGTAGAAGGTGTATTTGAAACGAAGATAGGGAACATCGAAAGTATCGCCGTTGAAATGGACCAGAGCGGTTCCTTTTGGAAAACTGTTTATATAGGAGGAAAAAGACTCGAGCAGTTCTTTTTCTTCTGTTGGCCGATCCAGAAACCATTGCGTCATCTGCCAGCCGTCCGCAGAACGGCTGACGGCACCCAGAAGATACAGGTGAGATCTGCGTCTGGACAGACCGGTGGTTTCGATATCAAAAAGCAGCGGCGGCTGTTCCGGAAAAAAGGATGTTAACAGGTTTTGCAGTTCATTGTTTAATAATATTTTTCGTATCAGCATGCAGCTATTTTAGCATGAAAGGAGTGAAAAGGAAACGTGGATCTCGTAAGAGAATTCATGCACAGACGGCAGTTCCTCTGCGGTTTACACCGATTCGCTTTCGTGATATGATATGGCAAACGAATGTTCCTTTGGTCTGAGAACAGATCAGGGACAGGTAATTAAGGATTTATAACAGAGTACAGAGGAAAGTATGATTGGATTTATAAAGGGAATCGTCGACAGTATGGAAATAGATTCCGTGCTTATTGATAACCATGGGATCGGCTGGCAGGTCTATGTACCGACACGGATCCTGGAGCGGGAGCTGCAGAAGGGCGACACAGTTAAACTGTATACATATATGGCTGTCCGGGAGGATGCCATGACCTTGTATGGGTTTCTTACCAGAGAAGACAAGGAGATCTTTCAGATGGTTCTGAATGTCAGCGGGATCGGTCCGAAAGGTGCGCTTGGAATTCTTTCGGCCATGACGGCGGATGATCTGCGCTTTGCGGTTCTGTCCGAGGACGCGGCTGCAATTGCAAAGGCACCGGGCATCGGTAAAAAGACAGCGCAGAAACTGATTTTGGAACTGAAGGACAAATTTGATTATCGTGAGGTGATCGAAAGCCGTCTGGATGCCGGCGAAGCAAAGGCGGCAGCGAAAGCGGACAGCGGTCCTCGTACGGCTGAGAATGATGCGGTGGAGGCACTGGTTTCGCTGGGATATTCCGGTGCCGAGGCACTGCAGGCGGTTCGCAAGGTGGATGCGGATCCGACAATGTCTTCGGAGGACATTCTGAAGGCAGCACTGAAATTTATATTCTAAGGGGAAGATATGGACAGAAGAGTAATACAGACAGAGGTGCAGGCAGAAGACCGTCCGATCGAACGGACACTTCGTCCGCAGACACTGGACGATTATATCGGACAGGAGAAAGCAAAGCAGAATCTTCGGATCTATATCGAAGCCGCCAAACAGCGGGGGGATGTACTGGACCACGTACTGTTCTATGGACCTCCGGGACTTGGAAAAACCACACTGGCCGGCATCATCGCCAACGAAATGGGGACACATATGAAGGTGACCAGCGGACCGGCAATCGAAAAGCCGGGTGAGATGGCAGCAATTCTGAACGGTCTGCAGGAGGGGGATGTCCTCTTTGTGGATGAGATCCATCGTCTGAACCGGCAGGTGGAAGAGGTGCTGTATCCGGCAATGGAGGATTTTGCCATCGACATTATGATCGGAAAGGGCGCATCTGCCCGGTCGATCCGGCTGGAACTGCCGAAGTTCACACTGGTAGGTGCAACGACCCGGGCGGGACTGCTGACGGCTCCGCTTCGCGATCGATTCGGAGTCATCCAGCATATGGAATTTTATAATACTGAAGAACTTACCGAAATTATCGGGAATTCCGCAGCTGTTCTTGGTGTGGATATTGATGCAAAGGGAGCTGCGGAGATGGCAAGACGTTCCCGGGGAACTCCGCGGCTGGCCAATCGTCTGCTGAAGCGCGTGCGTGATTTTGCCATGGTTCAGTTTGACGGAGTGATCACCAGAGATGTGGCGGAAATGGCATTGAATCTGCTGGAGGTGGACCGTTACGGTCTGGATCAGACCGACAGACGCATTCTCTATACGATCATTGAAAAGTTTTCCGGCGGACCGGTGGGACTGGATACACTGGCAGCAGCGATCGGTGAAGATTCCGGAACCATTGAGGATGTCTATGAACCATATCTGATCAAGAATGGTTTTATCGATCGTACACCCAGGGGACGGGTGGCTTCCAGGTTTGCCTATGAGCATCTTGGATTTCCGATTCCGGAACAATAAGAACTGCCGCTGCCGTTTACAGACGGCGAAAGTACCGGGGCAGTTTACATACTGTATGAACAACGGTATAGAATTACTTGTGAGCAATACTTTTTCGCAGTACACTTGAGGTGTGGGTAAGCAAAAACAGATCGGCAGATGACGGAACCGCAGCTGCGGTACTACTGTTTCATTTAATAGGAACCTTCGTTCCTATTATGCAATACTGCTCCGCGGCACATTCTTTATATGAAAAAAAGGTTTGGGTACAGACAGATACAGTTAGAGAAGCTGCCGGCATATACAGGATAAGGGGATATAAGAATATGGCTGAAAAACATTCGGTGAAAGTGCAGATCGACGGCAAGGTTATTACACTTGCGGGGTATGAATCGGATGACTATCTGCAGAGAGTTGCTTTTTATCTGAATAACAAGATTTTGGAACTGAAAAGTCTTCCGGGATATGGACGGATGGCACCGGATGAGCGTGCTACACTGCTGGAGCTGAATATTGCCGATGATTATTTCAAGGCAAAAGCGAAAGTGGAGTCCATGGAAGAGGATATTGAAAACAAAGACCAGAGTACCTATGACATTAAACACGATCTGGTGGCTGCTCAGATGGAAATCGAGAAGCTTCGCAGAGAAGTGAACAGATTACGGAGTATAAAGAAGAGTGAAGTGTGAATTACTCGCCCCCGCCGGATCGATTGAGGCACTGCATGCGGCATTGATGGCAGGTGCAGATGCCGTATATATCGGCGGAAGTCGGTTTGGTGCAAGAGCGTACGCTTCCAATGCGGAGGAAAAAGATCTGCTGGAAGCCATCGATCTTGTACATCGGCTTGGAAAAAAATTATATATGACAGTAAATACTCTCGTGAAAGATGAAGAACTTGAACGGGAGCTTTATGCGTGGATGAAACCGTATGTTCTGCGCGGTCTTGACGGGGTGATCATTCAGGATTTCGGAGCAGTATCCATGTTTAAACGCCTGTTTCCGGAACTTCCGCTGCATGCCAGCACACAGATGGCAGTCACCGGGCCCGAAGGAACGCGGTTCCTGCAGCAGGCAGGGCTCGTGCGGGTGGTTCCGGCCAGAGAAGTCTCGCTGAAGGAAATCAGACGTATCCATGAAGAGACGGGAATGGAGATCGAATCCTTTGTACACGGGGCCATGTGCTACAGTTATTCCGGAATGTGCCTGATGAGCAGTCTGATCGGAGGCAGAAGCGGAAATCGGGGAAGATGTGCGGGTGTCTGCCGCCTGCCTTTTGATGTATATGAAGGAAGAAAACATCTGAATGGACCGGATACGCATTATCCGCTGAATATGAAGGATATGTGTACGATCGATATCCTTCCGGATCTGATCGAGGCCGGTGTGATCTCCTTTAAGATCGAAGGCCGTATGAAAAAGCCGGAATATACCGCAGGTGTTGTTTCGGTGTACAGAAAATATCTGGATCTGTATGAAAATGATCCGAAACACTATAAAGTGAGCGATGCGGACCGCAGAAAGCTGTGGGAACTGTTTAATCGGGACGGCTTCAACCAGAGCTGTTATTATGAACACAACGGCAGAGACATGATCGCCCTGAAAAATGAGAAACTGAATGACGTACGTCAGAAGGCTGCCCAGGAACTGCTTGCCGGGATCCGCACGGAGCTGAACAGCAGAGAGATGCAGAAAAAACTGCAGGCACCGGTGGAGGGTGCCGTTTTTGCCTATGCCGGTCAGAATGCCGGATTAACGGTTACCTGGACGAGTCCGGAAGGGGAGCCGCTCACCGTTTATGCGGAGGGAGCTGAGGTACAGACGGCCAAAAATCAGCCGCTGACCGAAGAACGTATCCGTAAGCAGATGGAAAAGACCGGAGAAAGTGCATTTCGTTTCAGCAGGTTGGATGTGGAGATCGGAGACGGAATCTTTATTCCGATGCAGAACCTGAATGAGCTGCGCAGAACCGCATTCCGGATGCTGGATGAGGAGATTCGTGCCTTCTATGCACGGCAGGAGGTTCCTGCAGAGGTGCTGGCGGAAGAGGAAAGAAAGCCGCTTTCTGCAAAGGAAGAAAACGGATATACAGATGGAATGCTGGCGGAAACAGAAACATCTGCAGACCGTGCAGGAACAGGTATGGATGATCCGGAGATCCACTGGATCCAGATCGAGACACCGGAACAGCTGTATCCGGTCCTTGCTTTTGCTGAAATGGAAAAACAGATCGGCATCTGTCTTCCGCAGGGATTCTGGGTAAAAGATTCCTTTATTGACAGCATTCTTTCGGAAGAGGAGAAAAAGAAAATACGGGATCGGATCTGTGAACAGAAGATTCCGGTTCGGATCGTCCTTCCTTATATCATGAGGGAAAGGGGCGAGGAACGGATTCATGAAGCTGTTCAGCGTTACCTGACCTTTGACGGTAGGAAAGGCGGTATCCTGATCCGTAATCTGGAAGAACTGGGATATCTGAAACGCATCGGAGCTGAAAACGAGGCAGTCATGGATGCGCTGCTGTATACCTGGAACGGCAGAGCCGGAAGATTTTTCTCTTCTTATGGCTTTGTGCGGCATACCGTAACACCGGAGCTGAATGAGAAGGAACTTCGCAGACGGGACAATCACTGTTCCGAGATGGAGATCTACGGACGGGTTCCGATGATGATCTCCGTGCACTGCCTGCAGAAGACGCTGAAAGGCTGCAATCACGGAAATGCCAGACTGACTCTGCGTGATCGAAAAGGGACGGCTTTTACGGCCTGCAGCTGCTGCAACGATTGTTACAGTGTGATCTATAACAGTCTGCCAACCAGTCTTCTGAGAGACAGGGAAGCAGTGGAAAAACTGCATATGCAGGCACTGCGGCTGCACTTTACGGAAGAAAATGCGGAAGAAACAAAAGCTGTTCTGCAAGGCTTTTCTGATTTTTGGATCAATAAGAAAAAGGAGACGGCAGCAGAGCTTCCGCAATCGACCCGCGGACATTTCCGCAGAGGCGTGGAATGACCGTTTTCAGAAAAGGATAGAAGTGTATGGTTAGTATTGTAATACAGATCTCAAAATACCTTCTCCTGGCACTGATGATCTTTTTTACCCTGGAGACCTTCATGGTTTTGAGGCGCCGGGACGAAGAAGCACGTCGGCGGATCATGCGAAAGCAGATCGGTCTGATGGTGCTGTTTAATATCGTTTGTTATCTAGTCATGTATTTGAAAGCGGCGGATCCTCTGATGCTGATCATGCTGCTTAGCGTGATCGGATATATATTGATCGTTCAGATCCTGTACAGGCTGATCTATCAGAAAGCATCACTGATTCTTTTGAATACCATGTGTATGCTCCTGTCTGTGGGACTGGTCATTCAGACCAGGCTTGGCGTAGACAATGCGAGGAAACAGTTTATTATTGTAGCGGCATCAACACTGATCTGTTTTATCATTCCGGTGTTTATCCGTAGGGTAAGGATCGTATCCCGTCTGTCCTGGCTGTATGCGATCGTCGGTATCGGACTTCTGGCCGGTGTTCTGGTTATGGGTCGAGTGACCTACGGCGCCAATCTGTCGATCACGATTGCCGGTATTTCCTTTCAGTTTTCAGAATTCGTAAAGATCACGGTCGTGCTGTTCATGGCCGGTATGCTGCAGGAACGTCATGATTTTCACCAGGTGCTGATCGTTACGGTCATTGCAGCTGTACATGTAGGCATTCTGGCCCTTTCTGCGGATCTGGGTGCTGCGCTGGTATATTTTGTGGCGTATATCGTTATGGTATTTGTAGCAACCAGAAATCCCGGATATGTGGTACTGGGACTGGGCGGTATGGCAGGAGCATCCGTGATTGCCTACAAGCTGTTTGAGCATGTACGTGTGCGGGTGGCTGTCTGGAAGGATCCGTTTACCGATTATGAAGGAACCGGCTACCAGATCATACAGGCACTTTTCGGTGTCTGTGCAGGAGGCTGGTTTGGAACCGGCCTGATGAACGGACATCCGGATATGATCCCGCTGGCACATCAGGATTTTACGTTTGCAGCCATCTGTGAGGAATTCGGAATTGCGTTTGCGATTTGTCTGATCCTCCTGTGCATGGGTATGTACCTGCTGATCGTAAATATTTCCATGAAGCTGGATAAGCCGTTTTACCGTCTGGCTGCGATCGGACTGGGAACAGAATATGCTTTTCAGGTGTTTCTGACCATTGGAGGAACAACAAAATTTATTCCGATGACAGGAATTACCCTTCCGCTGATCAGTTACGGCGGAAGTTCGATCATGTGTACGATCATAATGATTTCGATCATCCAGGGATTGTATATTATGCGAAAGGATGAGGATGCAGAAGTGGAAGAGCGGGAACGCCGGCAGCGTGCCGCTTATCGCAGAAGCATGCAGGAGGAGTATGACCGTCAGCAGTACGGGCGTCCGTCAGACCCCCATGCAGGTTATCCGCGCCGTGGTGCAGACAATGCTCCCGATTCGCCGTATGCGGAGAGGAACGGAAGATACCGAAGAACGGATATGCATCCTTATCAGGAATACGACAGTGAAGAAAACAGCAGAAGAAATGGTTATTCGACAGAGAATGACCGGGACAGGGCGTATGGAAATGCGCCGGAAAGGAATACGGACGAACTTGGAAAACGAATCGAACAGCAAACAAAAGAAGACCTCGCGTTCCGTAATCATTAGACCTTACCGGATCGTGTCCTTTCTCAGTCTCGCTGTATTTCTGAGTCTGATTGGATATATGGTCTATTTTCAGGTTGTGAAGAGCGAGGAACTGCTGAACAGTCCTGTCAATAAACGACAGGAGGCAGTGGCCGAAGAAATTCAGAGAGGAAGCATTCTCGCCAGAGACGGCGTGACCGAACTGGCGGCAACCCGCTGGGATGAAAACGGGAATGAGACCAGGGTGTATCCATACGGAAGTTTGTTTGCCCAGACGGTAGGATATTCGGCCTATGGAGGAAGCGGTCTGGAGGCATCCAAAAATGCAGCTCTTCTCCAGTCCAACGCAAGCATTATGAATCAGGTGCAGAAGGAACTGTACGAGGAGAAAAAGCCGGGCGACAATCTGGTTACAACACTGGATGTTTCGCTGCAGCAGGCAGCGGCAGATGCTCTTACTGGTCAAAGCGGTGCCGTTGTTGTAATGGATGCAGACACCGGAAAGGTTCTGGTAGACTACAGCAGTCCGGCTTATGATCCCAATACGGTCACAGAAGACTGGGATTATCTGACGCAGAATGATAACGGAATCTTTTTGAACAGAGTCATGCAGGGATTGTATCCGCCGGGCTCGACATTCAAGGTTATTACTGCATTGGCTTATCTGCGTACCTATGGAACGTTTGATAATTTTGAATATACCTGTGAAGGTACCCATACGGAATCGGATTTTACGATCCACTGTTACGGATATTACGCGCATGGATACGAGAATTTTGAATCTGCGGTTGCGAATTCCTGCAACTGTGCGTTTGCCTATATGGCTACGCATCTGATCGACAAAGATGTGCTGCGCGAAACAGCAGAGAGCTTCGGCTTTAATGCAGATCTGGATACCGATCTTTCGGCTACGACCAGTGAGTTTCATCTGGATAAAAACACACCGGACCAGCTGACCATGCAGACGGCTATCGGACAGGGCGATACACTGGCAACACCGATTCAGATGTGTCTGGTTGCGGATGCGGTTGCAAACGGTGGAAAAATGATGCGGCCCATGTTTGTGGATCGAATCGTGAGTGCAGATGGAAAGTATGAAAACGAAGCGGAACCGGAAGTCATGCGTGAGGTCATGAATGCTTCCGAGGCAGAAAATCTTCAGAAAGTCATGAAAGCGGTCGTACAATGGGGAACGGCAGCGGATCTTGCAGATCTTCCCTATGACATTGCCGGAAAAACCGGTACTGCTGAGTATGGCAATATTGAAGACGGAACCGCTCATTCCTGGTTTATCGGTTTTTCCAATACGGGAAGAGAGGATATCGTAATTGCTGTAATCATTGAGGGCGGAGGAAACGGAATCGCACCTGCCACACAGGCAGCGAGAACGGTTTTTCAGACATGGTTCGGAAACGGTCAATAAAGACAATGATACATGCGTAAATAGCAAAAAATACTATTCTCATGCAGCGCTGGATAGTCGCATGAGAATCTGCCAGGCGGCACTGTCTGAGGAGGACAGTGCCGTTTTGATGTCTGTGGATATGGTATTAGTTCTTGTGTGCCTATGTGGATTGTCGTATACTAGAAGGGAGCACAGGGTGTATTGAGACACCCGGCAATGATCGCCGGTTTCAGGGGGGATCAGAAGAACGGGAGGATGCGCACATGATTCATGCGACAAGCTGCGGAGGACTGGTGATCTTTCGCGGGAAGATCCTCGTCCTGTATAAGAATTACAAAAACAGATACGAGGGCTGGGTGCTGCCGAAAGGCACCGTAGAACCCGGTGAGGAATTCACCGAGACCGCACTCCGGGAGGTACGGGAAGAATCCGGAGCTAAAGCGGTTATTAAGAAATACATCGATACAAGTCATTACACGTTCAATGTACCGGAAGGCGTTGTGGAGAAGGAAGTCCACTGGTATCTGATGATGGCAAACAGCTATTACAGCAAACCCCAGTGGGAGGAGTACTTTACCGATTCCGGGTTTTATAAATATCATGAAGCCTATCATCTTCTGAAGTTTGTGAATGAGCGTCAGATTCTGGAAAAGGGCTATAGTGAATATCTGGAGATGAAGAAAGCAGGTTTATGGGTACCGAAAAAAGAGAATATCTGAAAAACCTCTATATCGGTGAACAGGCACAGGAGCAGAAACGAGCGGTTATGCGAGCGATAGCCCGGGGGAGATCTTTTCCCGGGCTTTATCTGATTACGATTGCTGCATCGGAATCGGAGCAGCTGGATATCTGGTCCTCTCTGTATCTGAACAGACAGGATCCGAACCAGCCAATTCCGCTGATCGTCGGTGCGGCAATGGGAAAGGAAGAAGCATTTCGTGTGGTCGAAAGGATCGCAAGAGATTCCTTTCTGGCGACAGGCGCGTGTGATCTGAAGGAATATCTGCTTCATGTTCGAAATAAACAGGAGGGCAGTACATGGTAGCGATT
Source organism: Eubacteriales bacterium (assembly GCA_030527665.1). Taxonomy (GTDB): domain Bacteria; phylum Bacillota; class Clostridia; order Lachnospirales; family Lachnospiraceae; genus Bilifractor. The sequence continues at coordinate 31,814 of JAUNAK010000006.1, read as the reverse complement.
TTGCTGGGTATTCTATCGGTTATCGGTAAAATACTGCTTGGCATTCTGCTCCTGCTTCTTGTTGTGCTTCTGCTGATCCTCTGTACACCGATCTGCTATCGGCTGCGGGTGAAGTATCAGGATGAAGTCTTGCTGGCCGAAGTCGGAGGATCCTGGTTTTTGCAGCTCCTTCGTCTGAGGGTCACGTTCCAATTCGGTGACAGCGATTCGAATCTGCAGTATGTGGTCCGGATATTCGGAATTCCGATAAAAAAGGGGACGGCTGCAAAGAAAGAACCGGGGAATGAAAAAGGATCCGAAGCGCAGGTGAATGCTGCAGATGCGGAAACCGATAAGGCGGAAAAAGAAGCCGTGCATGCAGAGACGGGTACGACTAAAGCTTCCGGAGCCGCTTCAGAGCCGCAGAATATTTCTGCAGATGAACATCGTGCAGAAGAGAGCCTGACAGCCGGTGAAAAGCCGCTGATTACTGATTTCGGGGATTCCGGAAGCAAAGCAGATGCGGCATATGGTTCCGGACGTAATTCGGATGGAAGTGCAAGGAAGAAGCCGACGGCAGAGCCGGGAAGATGGAAGTACATGCCGGATCCGGAAACGGAAGAGCGGGCAAAGAAACTGAAGCCGGAGATCGTTGAGCTGGAGAGACCGGGATTTCTTCACCGCCTGCTGGCACAGTACGGAGGACTGGTCGGAAAAATACGAAAGGCAATTCGCAGGGCAGCAGACGCATATCGTGGATTTCGCAGAAAAGCGGATCCGTGGATCGAGTATCTGCGGACAGAAAGTTTTCGGAGATTAAAGAACCGGATCTTTCGAGTGCTGGGCAGGATGCTGAAACATATTCTCCCGCGAAAAACGGAGGGTTGGCTGCTGTTCGGATTTGAAGATCCGGCACTGACCGGCGAACTGCTGGGGTATATGTATGCTGCCAATCTGCTGATGCCGAAGGGGTGGAAGGTACGTGAAGAAGCGGTGTTTGACAAACAGGAGATTGCCTGCGACCTGATGATCCGCGGGCATGTTTTTCTGGGATATCTGCTTCTGCAGATACTGGGACTGCTTCTGAATCGGGATACCTTCCGGCTGATCCGGCTGTTTCTTAGGGAGCGAAAGAAAAATAAAAATACACAGTGATGTACGAAATAAAAGGATACAGGAGGTTTGTCATGGCAAACGGCAACAATTTTCAGAATAATGTAGAAGCATTGTTTAAAGGACTTCAGAATTTTCTTACCACAAAATCCGTTGTTGGTCAGCCGGTTCCGGTTGGCGACAGCATCATGATCCCGCTTGCAGATGTTTCTTTTGGACTGGCAGCCGGTTCTGATAACGGCGCATCCAGAAATAACGGCGGCGGCGGAATGGGAGTTAAGATGTCACCGGCAGCGGTTTTGCTGGTCGGACCGGACGGAAGCACCAATCTGGTGAGTATGAAGAGCAGCGACGGAATGTCCAAGCTGATCGACATGGCACCCGGAATTATAGACAAAATTAAGGATTTTATCGGCAAGGATGAGGATAGCGCAGAGGAAACTCCGGAATTTGAAGAATAATAATAAAAAAACTCTTGCAAAATCGGAATGACTTTGGTACACTATCTAAGTGTCTGAGCCAGAGGTTTACGGGTATGGCTCGAATTCTGGCTAAGGAGGTGTAACGATGGCTAAGTGTGCAATTTGTTCTAAGGCTGTTTACTTCGGTAACAATGTCAGCCATTCTCATAGAAGAAGCAACCATATGTGGAAAGCGAACGTTAGAGCAGTTCGCGTTAAAACTCCGCAGGGTAACAGAAAGATGAACGTATGTGCCAGCTGCCTTAGAAGCGGCAAAGTAGAGCGCGTTTAATTCATTCGAGAATCAATAAAAGAGTTCTGACAGAAATGTCGGAACTCTTTTTTTGTTATTCGTGAGTATTCACTATTTCTTTTTCGTTATTTTTCCGTTATACTATAGAGTGGCTAAAAATGAAGAAAGGAGCACAAAATGAAAGGACACGTTGATTCCAAACTTGGTGAAGTAATCATTAATCCTGACGTTATTGCTACCTATGCGGGCAGCATCGCATGCGAGTGTTTCGGCATTGTCGGTATGGCTGCAGTCAATATGAAAGACGGTCTGGTACGTCTGCTTAAAAAAGACAGTTTGAAGCATGGTATCAATGTTGTAATTGAAGATAATAAAATTTCTCTGGAATTTCATGTAATCGTTGCATACGGTGTGAGCATTTCTACAATTGCTCAGAATCTGATCGAAAGCGTTAAATATCAGCTGGAGAACTATACAGGCATGACTGTTGATAAGGTTTCGATTCAGGTTGAGGGAATCAGAGTAATAGATTGATAATAGGAGGACACTAAGTTGTCAGTACAGACGATAGATGCGGCACTTCTTTCCCGTATGTTTCTTGCGGGCGCTCAGAATCTGGATGCAAAGAAGGAATGGATCAATGAGCTGAATGTATTTCCGGTACCCGATGGTGATACCGGTACCAATATGACGATGACGATCACAGCGGCTGCCAAAGAGGTGCAGAGTCTTGCCGATGTCAATATGAAGGATCTCTGCAAAGCAATTGCAAACGGATCGCTCAGAGGTGCACGAGGCAATTCCGGAGTTATCCTTTCGCAGCTCTTCCGGGGATTTACCAAAACCGTAAGAGCCGAAGAAGAGATCGATGTGCAGAAGATAGCCGCAGCCTGTGAGAAGGCTGTTGAGACGGCATACAAAGCCGTTATCAAACCGAAGGAAGGAACGATCCTTACGGTAGCAAAGGGAATGGCAGATATTGCTGTTCAGCTGAAGGATGCACAGCTTCCGCTGGAAGAATACATTCGCAATATTATTGACTACGGTAATGAAGTGCTTGCAAAAACACCGGATATGCTTCCGGTTCTGAAAGAGGCAGGTGTAGTCGATTCCGGCGGTCAGGGACTTATGACTGTTCTGGAAGGTGCATACGATGCGCTGATGGGCAAGGAGATCAATACGGATTTTGCAAAGCCGGAGGTGCAGGTTAAGACTTCTGCAGTCGAAAGTGATGCGGAAGAGGAGATCAAATTCGGATACTGCACCGAGTTCATTATCAATATCGATAACGAACTTACGGGAAGTGAAGTAGAGGAATTGAGAAACTTCCTGCTTGGAATGGGAGATTCTCTTGTACTTGTTCCGGATACAGATCTTGTTAAAATTCATGTGCATACCAACGAGCCGGGTGTTGTCATTACAAAAGCACTTACTTATGGTTCTCTTACCAATATGAAGATCGACAACATGCGTGTAGAGCATCAGGAGCGTCTGATCAAAGATGCCGAGAAGCTGGCACAGGCACAGGCGGAAGAACGCGCAAAAGCAAAGGCAGAGCCGCGCAAGGCTTTCGGTTTTGTTACGGTAGCTGCCGGAGAAGGCTTTGCAGAGATCTTCCGCGGACTGGGTGCGGATTATGTAATTGAAGGCGGTCAGACCATGAATCCGAGTACCGAGGATGTGATCAATGCGATCGATAAGGTAAATGCGGATAATGTATTCCTGTATCCGAATAACAAGAACATTATCATGGCTGCCAACCAGGCACGTGAACTGGTTCAGGAAAAGAATATCATTGTAATTCCGACCAAGACCGTACCGCAGGGTGTAACGGCGATGCTTGGATTTGATCCGGGTGCTTCCGTGGAGGAAAATCAGCAGATGATGCTGGATGCACTGGGAACGGTTCAGACTGCAGAACTTACCTATGCGATCCGCGATACAAAAATCGATGATATTGAGATACACCATGGCGATATCATGGCGGTCGGCGATAACGGAATTCTGAATGTCGGTACAGATATTCAGGAGGTTGCCGTTGAAGCAGTGGATAAAATGATGACCGATGAGGCTGGACTGATCAGTATTTACTTCGGAAAGGAATACTCCGAGGAGAATGCAAACCGCATGGCACAGATGATCAGTGAGAAATATCCGGATCTGGATGTTGAGGTCAATGACGGAGGTCAGCCGGTATATTACTGTATCATTTCCGTAGAATGATCCTATCATAATGTGAATTTTGCAGACGCTGCATTTCCGTAGAGTAATACATCATAATACGGAGTTTGCAGGAACTGCATTTCCGAAGAAGTATCGGTTATAACGCAGATTTCGAAGGCACTGCATCTCTGCAGAAAAATGCAGCATTATTCGGATTTTGCAGGAGCTGTTTCAGGGTACAGCATTTTGTGCTGTGCCCTGAAATATTTCTGTACAGGATCATATTTCTGTGCAGATTTTTTGACTTTCTATTTTTTTGTGTCAGAGAGCAGGGAGTTATCCTGCTGGCTGACATACTTTTCTTTGTTCGAATCGAACGCATTTTCCCGAAAGATAATCAACTGAATAATGGAATCGTTATGCTTTTTTGGAGGCTTCTTATGAATAAAAGAACCGTAGGGGCATACTATGAGTCCTGCGCGGCAGAGCTGCTGCGGAGAAAGGGGTATGCCATCCTTGCCAGGAACTATCGATGCAGAACGGGGGAGATCGATCTGATCGCCCGGGATTATGGGAGCGATGCTTCCTGTCCGGTGCTTGTTTTTGTTGAAGTGAAGTATCGGAAACACAGAGGGAGCGGATATCCGGAAGAAGCGGTCTCCTACCCGAAACAGAAGGTGATCTGTCGTACCTCTGACTTTTTCCGCATGGAAAAACGGATCGGAGACAATGTTCCGATCCGTTTTGATGTAATTGCTTTTGATGGAAATGATGTGCGGCATATTACCGATGCGTTTCCGTATACAGGGTATTGCTGAACGGCGAATACGGCATTTGTTTTCCTGAAGGGGAATTATTCCGCTCCGCGATGCAGCAGTTTATTGATCTTGTGTGTGTTATCGCGAACCTTGTAGATAGAAACATCATGATTCAGAGTGTCGATAATACTTGCTGTATATTTCTCGAGCTGAGCAGTCTGATACCACGGACGGGCGAGAAGCTCCGGTGTCTGGTAGATCAGGTTGGTGGTGATTACACGATGGATCATGCCTTTCTCATAATACTCGTCAAACTTATCCAGTCCATCGGTGAACAGACCGAAGGTACAGCAGACGAATACACGGCGTGCACCGCGTTCACGGAGCTTGGTGGCAACATCCAGCATGCTTCCTCCGGAGGAGATCATGTCATCGATTACGATGCAGTCTTTTCCTTCTACGGAATCTCCAAGGAACTCATGGGCTACGATCGGGTTTTTGCCGTTTACGATTTTGGAATAGTCACGGCGTTTATAGAACATACCCATATCTACGCCGAGAACGTTGGAAAAGTATACGGCACGTGACATGGCACCTTCATCCGGGCTGATGATCATCAGATGATCGTTGTCGATCTTCAGGTCCGGTTCAGACTGAAGCAGAGACTTCAGGAACTGATAGGTCGGGAAGAAGTTGTCAAAACCCTTCAGCGGAATGGCGTTGGTCATTCGCGGATCATGTGCATCAAATGTCATGATGTTGGATACACCCATGGCTGCAAGTTCCTGAAGAGCCATTGCGCAGTCCAGAGATTCGCGTCCGGTACGTTTGTGCTGACGGCTTTCATAGAGGAACGGCATGATCACGTTGATTCGATGGGCCTTTCCGTTTACGGCTGCGATGATTCGTTTCAGGTTCTGGTAATGATCGTCCGGAGACATATGGTTGGTGAATCCGAATTGTTTATAGGTAATGCTGTAGTTGCAGACATCTACGATGAGATACAGGTCAACACCACGAACGGATTCGCGGATGATACCTTTTGCTTCGCCGCTTCCGAAACGCGGACATTCTGCTTCCAGAAGATAATTATCCTCCAGGTATCCGTAGATCTTTGCTTTTTCAGGGTTCTGCGCTACGATCTCTTTTCTGAAAGTAACGATATAGTCATTAACTTCCTGAGCAAGCTTCTCACAGCCCGGTAAAGCGATGATTTTTAACGGCGCAACAGGCATGGAGTCAATGAGATATTTTGTGTTTGCCATGAATTCCTCCAAAATAGATGATGATAGATTAGTATATTTTTATACTGTACACTCTAACTCACGCTAATATTAGCATGGAGGTTCGAGGGTGTCAACAACAGGTTCAAGTGCGGAGAATAAAGGGAAAATCGATCATGGGAAGCAAATGGGAACCCCCTTTTTCTTGCTTTTTGAAGGACGAATTGCTATGATAGGGAGATGGAAAGGAGGCAGATATGGCACAGACAAGGCATATTGTAAAACGTGTGCTGGAAGACAGTATTGCGGAAGCTCTGGAAATCGAACCGGGAGATGAGATCCTGAAGATCAATGATCAGGAGATGGAAGATATCTTCGACTACCAGTTTTTGCTGGCGGACGAATATATCGAAGTTCTTATTAGAAAGAAGGATTCCGGTGAGGAATGGGTGCTTGAAGTCGAGAAGGATTCTGACGAGGATCTGGGAATCGAATTTGAAAGCAGTCTGATGGATGATTATCGTTCCTGCAGAAACCGGTGCGTATTCTGCTTCATTGACCAGATGCCCAAGGGCATGCGTGATACACTGTATTTTAAGGATGACGATTCCCGGCTTTCGTTTTTGCAGGGGAATTATGTTACGCTGACAAATATGAGCGATCACGATATCGACAGGATCATCCATTATCGAATGGAGCCGATCAACATCTCTTTTCAGACAACCAACCCGGAGCTGCGTGTGCAGATGCTTCGCAACCGGCATGCAGGCGAAATTTTCGGAAAAGTAAAGCGGCTGGCAGATGCAGGTATCGAATTGAACGGTCAGATCGTTTTGTGCAGAGGATTGAATGACGGAGAGGAACTGGATCGGAGCATTCGGGATCTGACACAGTATCTGCCTGCACTGCGCAGCGTATCGGTGGTTCCGGTCGGTCTGTCCCGTTTTCGGGACGGACTTTATCCACTCGAACCGTTTACCGCTGAGGATGCTGCTGCGACCATCGATCTGATCGAGAACTGGCAGAAGAAAATCTATGATAAGGAAGGAATCCATTTCATTCATGCGTCGGATGAATGGTATCTTCTTGCCGAAAGAGAAGTTCCGGAGGAGGAACGATACGACGGCTACCTGCAACTGGAAAACGGAGTAGGCATGCTGCGGCTTTTGGATACAGAGGTAAGTGAAGCTCTTGCCGAAAAAGAAGGCGACGGAAGACAGAGAAAACTTTCTCTGGCAACCGGAAGACTGCCGGCTGCCTATATGAGAAGGCAGATGGAGAAAGTCACGGAGAAATTTCCCGGAGTACAGGTTTCGGTATATCCGATCACCAATGATTTCTTCGGGGAAATGATCACAGTATCCGGCTTGATTACCGGACAGGATCTGATTGCGCAGCTGAAGGACAAAGATCTGGGAGAATGTCTGCTGATTCCATGCAACATGCTGCGTTCCGGCGAAAGTGTTTTTTTGGATGATGTAACGGTAGAACAGGTGGTAAAAGAACTGCAGACGCCTGTGCTGGTCGTTGACCCGGAAGGTCGTGACCTGGTAGAGGCAGTATTGGACAGAGAACATAAGGAAGTACACAGAAGGAGACAGATCTATGAGCAAACCGATCGTTGCGATTGTGGGCAGACCGAATGTAGGTAAATCTACATTATTTAATTCGCTTGCCGGCGAGCGCATTTCTATTGTAAAGGATACACCGGGTGTAACCAGAGACCGTATCTATGCGGATGTCACCTGGCTGACAAAACAGTTTACAATTATCGATACCGGCGGTATTGAGCCGGACAGCAGCGATATCATCCTCTCGCAGATGCGCGAGCAGGCAATGATCGCCATGGAGACGGCGGATGTTATTATTTTTCTGACAGATGTGAGGCAGGGACTGGTAGATGCGGATATGCAGGTTGCTACCATGCTTCGCAAGAGCAAAAAGCCGGTCGTACTGGCTGTAAATAAGGTGGATAACTATAAACAGCAGTCGATGGAAGTATATGAGTTCTATAACCTCGGACTGGGAGATCCGTATCCGGTTTCCGCAGAAGGAAAACAGGGAATGGGAGATCTGCTGGATGCAGTGATCGCACATTTTCCGGATCGCAGCGGTGAAGAGGAAGAGGATGAGAATCCGAAGATCGCTGTCGTAGGAAAACCGAATGTAGGCAAATCTTCTATTATAAATAAGCTGCTTGGAAACAATCGCGTGATCGTTTCCAATATTGCAGGAACCACACGAGATGCCATCGATACGACCATCAAACGAAATGGCAAAGAGTACACATTCATTGATACGGCCGGACTTCGCCGCAAGAGCAAGATCAAAGAGGATCTGGAACGGTACAGTATCATTCGTACCGTGTCTGCGGTAGAGCGCTGTGATGTTGCGGTTATCGTTATCGATGCGGAAGAGGGAATTACCGAGCAGGATGCGAAGATCGCCGGTATAGCCCACAACCAGGGAAAAGGTCTGATCGTTGCCGTTAACAAATGGGATGCCGTTGAGAAAAATGACAAAACTATGAAGGAGTTCACCGAAAAGGTTCGCGGTACGCTTTCCTTTGCGTATTATGCCGAAATCATTTTTATTTCTGCATTGACCGGACAGAGACTGCCGAAGCTGTTTGAGACAGTCGATGAGATCCTGGAATCCAGAAATCAGCGAATTGCGACTGGCGTTCTGAATGAGATTCTGACAGAAGCGGTAGCCATGCAGCAGCCGCCGTCAGACAAGGGTAAACGTCTGAAGATCTACTACATGACGCAGGTTGCGGTTGAACCGCCGACGTTTGTTATTTTTGTAAATGACAAGAAACTGATGCATTTCTCTTACCAGAGATACATCGAGAATCGGATCCGTGACGCCTTCGGTTTTAAGGGAACGGCTATCCACTTTATTATCAGGGAAAGACAGGAAAAGGATACGGTATGATAGTAGCGAGAATACTCTGCCTGCTTATCGGATATGGATTCGGTCTTCTGCAGACAGCTTATCTGTATGGAAAATATAAAGGTTTTGATATTCGGACGAAAGGAAGCGGCAATGCGGGAACAACGAATATGCTTCGTACACTGGGAAAGAAAGCCGGCGCGCTTACATTGGCCGGAGATATGCTGAAGTGTGTCATTGCCGTATTTATCACCTGGCTTCTGTTCAGAAACCGATACCCGGACTATACGGCACTGCTGAAGATTTGGACGGCATTCGGCGTGATCATCGGACATGATTTTCCGTTTTATATGAATTTTAAAGGCGGAAAAGGTGTGGCTGCCTGTGCCGGACTCTTTGTTGCATTCGGGGACTGGCGTCTGTTCCTGCTGGGATTTGTTTCGTTTTTTGGACTGCTTTTTATCACGCACTATGTTTCACTGAGTGCGCTTCTTGTGCATCTGGAACTGCTTGCGTATATGATCGTTGTCGGATCGATTACCGGATTCGGAATGCCGCGGGCAGCGGTAATCGAGCTGATCGTGATTACGGCACTTATTGCTGCATTGACTTTCTGGAAACACAGGGGCAATATCCAGCGTTTGCTTCATGGCAGTGAACGGAAAACATATCTGACAAAAAAATCGGAGCAGTAAAATATTTGGAGTGGGAATCTCGCAAAATTGCTTTGGGACGGTGAATGGGGCACCGGTTCCAAAAAGTAGATTGGGAGGGTAAAACTATGGCAAAAATCAGTGTAATCGGTTCCGGAAGCTGGGGAACCGCATTGGCATGGCTGTTGGGAAACAATGGACATCAGGTTACTTTGTGGTCATACCTGCAGGAAGAAACCGCGATGTTCTGCGAACATCACCAGAATACGGATAAACTTTCCGGTGTTATTCTTCGGGATGACGTGATCTATACCTGTAATCTGGAAGAAGCCTGCAAAGGCAGGGAAATGCTTGTTCTGGCAGTTCCATCGCCGGTTGTCCGCTCGACTTCCGCGAAAATGGCTCCTTATGTGGAGGACGGATGTCTGATCGTCAGCGTAGCCAAGGGAATCGAAGATGAAACTCTGAAAACGATGAGTGACATCGTTGAAGAAAATATTCCGCAGGCAAATGTGGCGGTTCTTTCCGGACCGAGTCATGCGGAGGAGGTTGGAAAAGGGCTTCCGACAGCAATTGTTGCAGCAGCACATAACAGGGAAACAGCAGAACGGGTGCAGGCGTATTTTATGTCCCCGGTATTCCGTGTATATACCAGTTCGGATCTCAGAGGAGTTCAGCTGGGAGCTGCGCTGAAAAATGTCATTGCTCTTGCTGCAGGTATGGCAGACGGACTGGGATACGGCGATAATGCAAAAGCTGCATTGATCACCCGTGGAAGTGCGGAGATCTCCCGTCTGGGAAACGCCATGGGGGTTCATCTTCGTACCTTATACGGACTTTCCGGTATCGGTGACCTGATCGTAACCTGTGCCAGCCGGCACAGCCGAAACCGTAAAGCCGGCTATCTGATGGGACAGGGCATGAGTATGGATGATGCTATGACAGAAGTACATCAGATCGTTGAAGGTGTATTCTCGGCCAAAGCCGGCAAGCTTCTGGCAGATACCTACGGTGTGGAAATGCCGATCGTGCAGGCAATCAATCAGGTGCTGTTTGAAAACAAGTCTGCGGCAGCGGCCGTTGTCGAGCTGATGACCAGAGATGGCAAAGATGAGCTGGAGGACTGGAAATAATAAACGGATATCGAGAGTTGTCCGAGAAGAAGTATAATACAGATATAAAAGGAACTGTCCGGAACAGAGAAAGACCTGTTTCGGGCAGTTCTTTTTTGTCTGCAGTGCAGAATTTGATACGGAAGCACATGGATTTGTGCGGACAGGGGAATGGTAAGATTGTATGCGAATTAGCACAAAAAAAGGAAGATGGAAGAGAGCAGTTCTATTGAAATCGCTCATAAATTCAGCTATACTATTGTCAGAAAAATGTCATTGTATGTTCATTTTTAGAATGACGAAATATGGAGGTTAGTATGCATCTGATTACTGATGAAAACGGCAATCCGATTCCTCACGGAAGTCAGGAACACGGACACTGCGAGCATACACACGAGCATGATCATGCACATGGTCATGATCACCCGCATACACATGAGCATGGGGAAGAAGGTCATGCACATTCTCATTCTCATGACTGCGGACATTGCGGACATGAAGGAGGCTGCAAAGATGAAACACTTGCGCTTCTGACATACATGGTACAGCATAATGCTTCTCATGCTGCCGAGACAGACCAGATGGCTGCAAAGCTGGAGGCTGCCGGCATGGAGGATGTGGCAAAGCAGATCCGCACAGGTGTTGCGGAGTATCAGAAAGGCAATATGTATCTTCAGATTGCCCTTTCTCTTTATCAGGAGCACCTGAAAGAAAAGGGATGCGAATAATCGCAGGAGTACAGGAGGTAGACATATGTGTCTTGCAACAGTATTTAAAGAAAGTGACCATACAGTTCTGATGCGCAACGCATCCAGAATTGAGGTCGATGGTGACAAAGTCATCATCGAAGATATTATTGGTGACAGAACCACTGTGATCGGCAGGATCAAATGGGTGGATCTGACCGGAAGCGAAGTTTGTCTGGTCTGTGAATGATCGGCCGGCGGATAAGCGATAAGCAGATGGTTTGAACCGATATTTTTTGTGACCTGTCTTTGGATAGATCACAAAATGGTATGCGATATGCAATAACAGGAGGGTATACCAATGGCGCATGTTATAGCTGTAGCAGGAAAGGGCGGAGTTGGAAAAACCACTTTGACCGGACTGCTCATCCAGTATCTGGGAGATCAGGGAAAAGGACCGGTTCTTGCGGTTGATGCCGATGCCAATTCCAATCTGAATGAGGTACTCGGAGTAGAAGCACCACCCACGCTTGGTGAGATCCGTGAAGCAATTAATCATGCAGAAGAGTCCGGAAGCGGAATGTCTCCGGGAATGAGTAAAGCGGATTATGCGGAATTTCGGCTGCAGGGAGCTCTTGCTGAAGAAGATGATTTCGATCTTCTGGTAATGGGAAGAACGCAGGGAAAAGGATGCTACTGTTATGTGAATGGTCTGCTTCAGACGCAACTGCAGAAGCTGCAGAAACAGTATCCGTACATTGTTGTGGATAATGAAGCCGGACTGGAACACATCAGCAGGGGTATTCTGCCAAGTATGGAAACCGCAATTTTAGTAAGTGATTGCTCACGCAGAGGTGTACAGGCAGCGGGAAGAATCAAGGATCTGATCGTTGAACTGAAACTGAATCCTGCACGAATGGGTCTGATCGTGAACAGGGCTCCGAATGGAGTGCTGAATGAGGGAACGCGTGATGAAATCGAGAAACAGGGGCTGGAGCTGCTGGGAGTTGTACCGGCAGATGATACCGTTTACGAATATGACTGTGACGGCCGGCCGACTGTAGAGTTACCTGAAACTTCACCTGTCCGCAAGGCACTGCTTGAAATTATAGCTAAGCTCGGTTTATAAGGATGGTTATAGATCCGGGGGATCTGCGGAAAGGGGAAACAATATTAAATTTCTAAGGAGGATGGAAATTTGGAAGAATTCAGACTTTGTACAATTGAAGAGATGGAAGCGGCAACCGATCGACTTCTGGAGACAGCTGCTAAAGTAGGTGCTGATACCTACCAGAGCCGTCTGGCACATCAGAATCCGCATTGCGGATTCGGCGATAAGGGCACATGCTGCCGTATCTGCCGTATGGGTCCGTGTCGTATTACACCGAAAGAGCCGAGAGGTATCTGCGGATGTGATGCTCACGGTATCGTAGGAAGAAACTTCCTTCGTTTCACAGCAGGCGGAGCTGCAACACATTCCGATCATGGCCGTAACATCGTAGATACTCTGTATCATGCAGAGCCGGGCGGCGCTTATCAGGTAAAAGATCCGGAGAAACTGATCCGCATCGCTAAAGAGTGGGGCGTAGAGACCGAAGGAAGAGATATCTATGATCTTTGCAAAGAAGTAGCATACATGGGACTGGAAGAGTACGGTAAGGTATTCGGAACACAGAGATGGCTGTCCCGTGCACCGAAGCACACACAGGAGCTGTGGGCAAAAGCTGGTGTTGAGCCGCGTGCGATCGACAAAGAGATCTCCTGTTCCATGCATATGACTCATATGGGTAACTCCTCTCTGGCAGAGGCACTGGTTCGTCAGTCCTTCCGTGCAGGTATGTCTGACGGATGGGGCGGATCCATGGCCGGAACCGAGTTCTCTGACGTTCTGTTCGGAACACCGAAGCCGGTAGATACAACCGCTAACCTCGGTGTTATGAAAAAAGAAAATGTAAACATCGTTGTTCATGGACATGATCCGGCACTTTCCGAGCTGATCTGCGAATACTGCGAGGATCCGGAAATGCTCGAGCTTGCTAAATCCGTTGGCGCGGAAGGCATCACCGTATCCGGTGTCTGCTGTACAGCTAACGAGGTTGCTATGCGCCGCGGTGTTCCGATGGTAGGAAACTTCCTGCAGCAGGAGAACGTTGTACTGACAGGATGCTGCGAGGCAATCGTTGTTGACGTACAGTGTATCTTCCCGGCACTTGGACCGCTGAGCAAATGCTTCCATACCAAGTTCATCACAACTTCTCCAATCTGCCGTATGCCAGATTCCGATTTCATTGAGTTCTCCGTAGAGGATGCTGCAGAGAATGCGAAAAATATTGTTAAGACTGCTGTTCTGAATTTCAAGAACAGAAAACCGGAACTGATCCACATTCCGGATCTGGTAACCGAAGCAACTGTCGGCTACTCTGTAGAGGCAATCAAGAAACAGCTGAACGTTGTTACCAACTCTGTTGTTGATCCGCAGGATACACTGAAACCGCTTGTTGACTGCATCAAATCCGGCGTTGTGAAAGGTGCTGTTGCCATGGTTGGATGCAACAACCCGCGTGTTCGTCCGGATACCGCTCATATCGGACTGATGAAGAAACTGATTGCTAACGGTATCGTTATCGTTGCTTCCGGATGTTCCGCTCAGGCTGCTGCACGTGCAGGTCTGATGGACAAGAAGGCAAAGGATCTCTGCAACTCCGGTCTGAAGAGAGTATGTGAGCTGGCAGATATCCCGCCGGTACTGCATATGGGATCCTGTGTAGATATTTCCCGTATGATGATCCTTGTTTCTGATCTTGCGAAAGAGGCAGGCTGCAACATTTCTCAGCTTCCGGTACTGGGCTGTGCACCGGAATGGATGTCTGAGAAAGCTGTTTCCATCGGTAACTACGTAGTTGCTACCGGTATTGAAACTTACCTTGGTGTTGAGCCGGGCGTAAGTGGATCCTCCGAGGTTACCGATCTTCTGACTAACGGTGTTCGTGACTGGTTTGAGGCAGCATATACCGTTGAGACCGATATCGACAAACTTGGCGACATGATGGTTGAGAAGATCAAAGAGAAACGTGCAGCACTTGGAATCTAACAGGAACCGGAAAAGCCTGCAGGTTGATTTCTAAAAATATTTCCGTGAAAACGGATAGTCAGGAGTAACTGTTTATGAAAATTGCGGTCACAGGAAAAGGCGGCGTTGGAAAAACAACATTGTCTTCCACACTTTCTTATCTGTATGCACAGGAAAGTAAAAATGTTCTGGCAGTGGATGTGGATCCGGATGCTAACCTGGGACTCGCTCTTGGCTTCACGGAGGAAGAACTGGACAGTATCATCCCGATCACAAAGATGAAAAAACTGATCAATGAGCGGACCGGTGTGGACGACATGGGTCAGATGTTCAAACTGAATCCGAAGGTTGATGATATTCCCGATAAATATGCGAAGGAGAAGAACGGTGTTCGCCTTCTTCTCCTTGGCACGGTCGATACAGCAGGAAGAGGCTGCGTTTGTCCGGAAAATGTAATGTTGAAGCGTCTTATTTCCCATCTGATTTTAAGAAGCGACGATATTGTTATTCTGGATATGGAAGCCGGTCTCGAGCATCTGGCTCGAGGAACGACCGAGGGTATGGACCAGTTTATCGTGGTCATCGAACCGGGTGCCAGAAGCGTACAGACATATAACAATGTAAAAAGGCTTGCTGCAGAACTGGGTATAACCGAAGTGAATGTAGTAGCTAATAAAATCAGAGATGAGAAGGATGAGGAATTCATTCGTTCCCGTATCCCTGAAGAAAATCTTCTCGGGTTCATTCATGTTGACCCGGATGTGCAGGATGCAGACCGACAGGGTCTGGCACCCTTCGAATGCAGTGCAAAACTTCGTGAGGAAGTTAGCATAATAAAAGAACGGATCGATCGAAAGAGCGGTCTGAATCATGTGGAGGTGTAAAAATGACTTTATTTGACGTAATTTTTGCCGGTAATGACGCAGTGTATGGTCTGACAGAAGGTGCAATTAATGACGCGATTGCAAAATACGGTGCAGACAAAGCTGTATCCTTCCCGGGAACTGCTTACAGCATTCCGTGCTACTATGCAGTAACAGGTACAAAAATCACTACTCTGGGCGAGATGAAAGACGCTCTTGCAGTAATCAAAACTCTGATGGGAAGAGAGCAGGAGCTGAACGACGCACTGTTCAGCGGTGTTGCTACAGCACTTCTTGCAGAGCTGATCGAGGTTCTGAAATACGTTGATAATGAAAATCCGTACGAAGCACCATGTGCAGGACATCTTCCGGACCCGGCAATTCGTGAGCTGGGTGTTCCGCTGGTAACAGGCGATATCCCGGGTGTAGCTGTAATCATTGGCGGTGCTCCGACAGCAGAAGAGGGTGCTGCTCTTGTTAAAGAGTATCAGGCACAGGGTATTCTGGTTACTCTGGTTGGCGAGATCATCAACCAGTGCGTAGAGCAGAACGTTAAAATGGGTGCTGCAATGCGTGTTATTCCGCTGGGTATGGACATCACTTCCGTTATCCATGTTGTATCTGTAGCTGTTCGTGCAGCTCTGATCTTCGGTAATGTTACACCGGGTGATGCTGCAGGTCTGATGAAATACACAGCTGAGCGTGTTCCGGCATTCGTTAATGCATTCTCTCCGCTGAACGAAGTAATCGTTTCCGCTGGTGCAGGTGCGATCGCACTTGGATTCCCGGTACTGACCAACGAGGATACCTTTGCTGTACCGATGAACCTGATTCCGAACGTACCGGTTGAGAAGATGAATGCAGCTTCTCTCGAGGCCAGAAATATCAAGATCAAGATCTCCAAGATCGACATTCCGGTTTCCTTCGGTTCCGCATTCGAGGGAGAAATCGTTCGCAGAGGCGACATGCAGGTTGAGTTCGACGGATCCCGTGTTGACTGCGTTGAGCTTGTTCAGATGAAAGAGCCGGGCGAGGTTGAGGATCACAAGATCGAAGTAATCGGACCGGATATCGATGAGATGCCGGTTGGCAGCAAACAGCAGATCGCATATGTTGTTGAGGTTGCAGGCAAGAACATGCAGGCTGACTTCGAGCCGGTATTCGAGCGTAAATTCCACAGCTACATGAACTGTATCGAAGGCTTAATGCATACCGGTCAGCGTGACATGATCCGTATCCGTGTATCCAAAGAGGCATTCGAGGCTGGTTTCCGTGCTAAACATATCGGTGAAGTACTGTATGCGCAGATCAAGAATGAGTTCGGATCTGTAGTAGATAAATGCCAGGTTAAGATCTATACCAACGGCGAAGAGTGTACGAAGATCCGTCATGAGATCGCTAACCCGATGTTCATCAAACGTGACGAGAGACTGGCAAGCCTTACCGATGAGGCTGTTGATGTTTATTACAGCTGTATCATGTGTCAGGCATTCTCCCCGAGCCATGTTTGTATCGTTACTCCGGAGCGTCTGGGACTTTGCGGTGCCGTTTCCTGGTTCGATGCAAAAGCTACTCACAATCTGGATCCGGCAGGTCCGTGCCAGGTAGTTACAAAAGAGAAACTGATCGATGAGAGAATCGGTGAGTATGAAGACGTTAACGAAGCAGTTAGAAAATTCTCCCAGGGTGCTCTGGAAGATGTATCTCTGTATTCCATCATGGAGAAACCGATGACATCCTGCGGATGCTTCGAGTGTATCTGCGGTATCGAGCCGTTCTCCAATGGTGTATGTATTGCTAACCGTGAGTATGCAGGAATGACTCCGCTTGGAATGTCCTTCCCGGATATGGCTTCCATGACCGGCGGCGGTGTTCAGACACCTGGATTCATGGGACACGGCAAACACTTCATCGCTTCCAAGAAATTCATGAAAGCAGAGGGTGGTGTTGCACGTATCGTATGGATGCCGAAGGATCTGAAGGAACAGGTTGCTGCTAACCTGAACAAGACTGCACAGGATCTCTACGGAATCGAAAACTTTGTAGATATGATCGCTGACGAGACCGTTACCACCGATCCGGAAGAGCTGGTAGGATGGCTGACTGAAAAAGGTCATCCGGCTCTTGAGATGGAACCGATGATGTAAAAAAATATGCTGATGATTTTTCACTTCTATTGACAGTGGGAATCGAATGCAGTATGTTGAATAAATAGGCTAATCTGTCTGTTCCTGTCTGCAGAAGGCAGGAACAGACGGAATTAACAGCTGGCGTCCGGAGGAACATGCATTCTGCATGTTCCATAGGTTTATGCGGAAATAAACTGCGGAGCAATCGACCTGCAAAGTGGATTGCCTGTGGGAGATCTGCTGTTGCATGTCACAAGTAATTTTAGAAACATAGTATTAGGAGGAAACAAAGAAATGCCGTTTAATCGTAAACTTCAGAAATTCAGTGCCTCCATCAACGAAGTTGAGATCGGAACAGGTGACAAAGCCGTTAAAATCGGCGGTCAGAATGTACTTCCGTTCTATTCTTTTGATGGAAATATCGGAAACGGAGCGAAAGTAGGTATCGAGATCAGTGATCTTGGTGTAGAGGGAATGCCGGCATGCATTCAGGCATGCTATGAAGGATGCACATCCTTTGCTGATATTGCAAAGAAAGCTGCTTCTTTTGAAGGTGTTGATTTCCTTGCACTCAGCCTTGAGGGCGGAGATCCGAACGGCCTGAACAAACCGACAGACGAGCTGATCGCAATCGTAAAAGAGGTTGCTGACGCTACCGATCTGCCGCTGGTTGTTGAGGGCGCTAAGAATGCCGAGAAGGATTCTGAGCTTCTTGCAAAAGTTGCAGAGGTTCTTGCCGGCAAGAACGTTCTGGTTATGTCTGCAAAAGAAGAGAACTACAAAGCAATCGGTGCTTCCGCTGGTCTGGCTTACGGTCAGAAGGTTGGAGCAGAGTCTGCAGTAGATATCAACCTTGCTAAACAGCTCAACGTTGTAATGACACAGCTTGGTGTAAATGCAAACAGCATTGTTATGAACACCGGTTCTGCTTCTGTTGGTTATGGATTTGACTATACCCTGTCTACATTTGATCGTGTTCGTGCAGCTGCACTTGGTCAGGACGACAAGATGCTTCAGATGCCGATCGTTACTCCGGTAGCAAGCGAAACATGGGGCGTAAAAGAGTCTACAGCTGCTGAGGCTGATGCACCGGAAGGCTGGGGCCCGGTAGAGGCACGTGGAATTTCCATGGAGGTTCAGACTGCAGTAGCATGTCTGGCATCCGGTTCTGATGCCGTAATTCTGGCACATCCTGTATCTGTTTCTACAGTAGCCAAATTGGTTAAAGAGTTAGTATAAGACAGAGGATAGGAGGAAAGAACTATGGCATTAAGTGGTATTCAGATTTTTAAATTAACACCGAAGAAAAACTGTAAAGAGTGCGGTCTGCCGACATGTATGGCTTTCTCTATGAAAGTTGCATCCGGCGCAAAAGATATCAGTGAGTGTCCGCATATGTCTGAAGATGCTCTGGCTCAGCTGTCTGAGGCAACTGCTCCGCCGATGAAAACAATCAAAGTCGGCGCAGGCGAGAGCGAGCATTCTCTTGGCGGAGAGACTGTACTTTACAGACATGAGAAGACTTTCGTAAGCAAAACTCTGTATGCAGCAAAGATCTGCTCCTGCATGGATGATGCTGAGATCGATGCAGCTCTGGCAGCAGTTCCGGTTGTTGACTATGAGCGTATCGGTGAGCGTATGTACACCGAAATGATCTATGTAAATGAGAAACCGGGTACAGATCCGGCAAAATATGCAGAGATCGCAAAGAAGGCAGCTGCAGTTCGTCCGGTTATTCTGGGATGCAAAGAGGAGGCTGCTGCTAAGGCAGCTCTTGATGCAATCGCTGATACAAAACCGGTTCTGAACGGTGCAGACGCTTCCAACTATGAGGCAATGAGCAAACTGGCAGCAGATGCAGGCGTTGTTCTGGGTGTATCCGGTGCTTCTGTAGAAGAACTGTATGATACTGTTGCAGCTCTTGAGAAACTTGGAAACAAGAACCTGATCCTGGATGTTACCATGGATTCCATCAAAGCTACCTTTGAGGCAGCTGTTCTTGTCAGACGTACCGCTCTGAAAGACGGTGATCGTACATTTGGTTATCCGTCCATCGTTAATGTTGCAGCACTTGCAGATGATGCCGTTATGCAGCAGGCACTTGTATCTCTGTTTACAGTTAAATATGGTTCTATCGTAGTAATCGATAAGATGGATTATGCTACAGCACTTCCGCTGTACGGTCTGCGTCAGAACCTGTTCACTGACCCGCAGAAGCCGATGAAGGTTCAGCCGGGCATCTATCCGATCAACGGAGCAGATGAGAACTCTGTATGCATTACAACTGTAGACTTCGCACTGACATACTTCCTTGTATCCGGTGAGCTGGAGCGTTCCGGTGTTCCGTGCAACCTCCTGATCTCCGATGCAGGCGGTCTGTCCGTACTGACAGCATGGGCAGCAGGAAAACTGTCTTCCACATCCATCGCAAACTTTATCGCATCCGAGGTTGAAGGTAAGGTTAAGAACCGTACACTTATTATCCCGGGTAAAGTTGCTGTTCTGAAGGGTGATCTGGAGTCCAAACTTCCGGGATGGAAGATCGTTATTGCTCCGCTTGAGGCTGTACAGCTCGTTAAGTTCCTGAAAGATCTTCAGGCTTCCGGTGAGATCTGATCACGGAGTTAAATAAATGAGATCCGGCTGTCGGCGGGACAGCCGGTCTTGCAGAACAGATTCAATCAGTGTCTGTTCTGAATATGCAATAATATTTTAAAGGAGAACAGAAATGGCAAAATTCATTGTTATTGGAGAGAGAATCTCCGCAACTGCACCGTCCATTAATAAAGCTCTTGCAGAGAGAGATCCGGAACCGATCCTCAAGAGAGCTAAACAGCAGCTCGATGCAGGTGCTACTTATCTGGATCTGAACATCGGACCGGCTGAGAGCGATGGCGAAGAAATTATGAAATGGGGCGTTGAGCTTCTTCAGAGCAACTTCGACAATGTTCCGATCGCACTGGATACAGCAAATATGAAAGCTATCGAGGCTGGTATTGCTGTTTACAATCGTGCAAAAGGCAAACCGATCGTTAACTCTGCAGATGCTGCAGGACGTATCGGTTATGTAGATCTTGCAGCTGCTAACGATGCTATTGTTATTGCACTTTGCAATGGCGAAGGAATCGCAGCTAACAATGATGAGCGTATGATGTATTGCCAGACTCTTCTTGAGAGAGGTCTTATGGCAGGTATGTCTGAGCAGGATCTGTGGTTCGATCCGCTGTTCCTTGTAACAAAGGGTATGCAGGACAAACAGATGGAGATTCTGGAGTGCATCGAGATGATCAGCCAGATGGGTCTGAACTCTACCGGTGGACTGTCCAACAACTCCAACGGTATGCCGAAACACATCCGTCCGATTATGGATGCTACCATGGTTGCTATGGCAATGACAAAAGGTCTTACATCTGCTATCGTTAACCCGAACGACCTGCGTCTGATGGAGACAATCAAGTCTGTAGACGTTATCAAGAACAATACTCTGTACGCAGATTCCTATCTGGAACTGTAATTCTTACAAGAGAGGACAGGCTCCGGAAATTTCCGGAGCCTGTTTTGCGTATTAACCTACATATCTATACAGCAAACTTTTTCTGGAATGTACAAGGCACATTCCGTATTTAATATCGAAAATTGCGGAAAGAACAGCAGCTGAGAGATAGGATAGAAGCAAATGCTGTTTTTCGATATATATATAAGTAATAGCTGCAATGCTGCGGAAACGGATTTGCCGGATTCGGCTAATCGAAATATTTAAGCATAGCTGCTGAAAAGGAGTTGAACAATATGTATAAGATCACGTTTCAAAAAGACAACGGCGAGATCGTAGAAGGATTTGGTACAGAAGATGAGACTATCCTTCAGATTGCCCAGAAAAGCAATGTAGCAATCGATGCACCGTGTTCCGGCAACGCGGCATGCGGCAAATGCAAAGTAAAACTTATCGAGGGAGATCTGGAGTCTCCGAAGACCCGTCATATTGCCGATGAAGAATATGAACAGGGCTGGAGACTGGCCTGTGTGAGTAAGGCAAAGAGTGATGTAACAGTGGGCGTACCGGATATTGCTTCTGCATACAAGAGCCGTATGAAACTGGCTGACCTTAGCTCCGAAGATGAAATTCGCATTTTCAACGAAGCAAAAGAAGGGGCACTGGAAGCCGGATATACATTTGAAAATAACATGGATGTTCTGGAAGTGGAAATGGATGTTCCCACACTCGATGATACAATGCCGGACAATGAACGTCTGATGAGAAAAATAAAAGAACTCACCGGAGTAGAGTTTGTACGCCTGCCGTATTCGGTTATCCGCAAACTCGCTCTTGTACTGCGCGGTTCGGATTTCCATGTAAAATGCGTCATTCAGAAAACATCTACATCTGTATTCGTTTATGATGTACTGCCGGCCAAAGCGGATGTCGTGATTGGAGGACTTGCCATCGATATCGGAACAACATCGGTGTCGGCTGTCCTCATAAATATGCAGACAGCGGAGATCCTTGGGAAAGCATCTTCCGGAAACGGTCAGATCCGATATGGTGCGGATGTCATCAACCGTATCATTGAATCCATGAAACCGGGCGGAAAAGAACGCCTGCAGGATGCAGTGATCAAGGAAACGATCAATCCGTTGATCGAAGAAATGTGCAAAGGGGCACATTTCCCGAAAAAGAGAATTTACCGGATGTCCATCGCATCCAATACGACGATGAATCACCTGTTGGTTGGAGTGGATGCAGATCCGGTACGTATGGAGCCGTATATTCCCACATTTTTCAAAACCAATTCGATCTATGCATCAGATCTGGGCATTGATGTGCATCCGGATGCACATATTATTTTTGCACCGAACATCGGAAGCTATGTAGGCGGAGATATTACAGCCGGAACCTTCACAAGTATGATCTGGAATCGCCCGGAAATGTCGATTTTTATTGACCTTGGAACCAATGGTGAGATCGTATTCGGTAATTCTGATTTCCTTATGAGCTGTGCCTGCTCGGCAGGTCCCGCCTTTGAGGGTGGTGACATTTCCTGCGGTATGCGTGCAACCGACGGTGCGATCGAAGCGGTTAAAATCGATAAAGAAACGATGGAACCGGAACTTACCATTATCGGAGATCCGGGTACAAAGCCGGTCGGCCTCTGCGGTTCCGGTCTGATCGACATGATCGCTGAGCTGTTTGTCTGCGGCATTATCAGCCCGAAGGGCAAGTTTATTCGGGAAGGAAAACGAATCCGTCATGATAAATACGGAATGGGAAGCTATGTTATCGCTTTCCAGGAAGATGCAGGCAGTATCAAAGATATCGAAATTACCGAGGTAGATATCGATAACTTTATTCGTGCCAAAGGAGCGATCTTTTCCGGAATCCGTACGATGCTGAATTCGCTGGATCTTCCGGTTGAGATCATTGACGATGTCTATGTTGCCGGCGGTATCGGAAGCGGAATCAACATGCGCAATGCAGTAAACATTGGTATGCTTCCGGATATCCCGATGGAAAAATTCCATTATATCGGCAATTCTTCTCTGACAGGTGCGTATATGATGCTTGCGTCCCGTGAGATCGAGAAGAAAACGTATGAATTGGGACAGAGCATGACCTATATGGAATTGTCCACGATCAATACCTATATGGATGAATTTGTAGCATGCTGTTTCCTGCCGCATACCGATTCCTATCTGTTCCCGACAGTAGAACTGAGATAAGAAATTGGTTTGAAATAGGATAAATCGAATATAAATGTATACAAAAAGGTCTCAGCCGGCGTAAGGTTCGGCTGAGACTTTTCTTGTTGTTTATTAGGAAATTTGATTCTATTACACAATATACTTCATATAGATATATACTCGCGTGAGCATGAAGGTGTTGCATTGCGCCTGCATTCGGCTTGAGAATATGTGAAGTATAGTCTTTATTTATTTCATATATGATACAAAAAAACAATTCTGTGTACTTTTTTTGTGAAAAGTGCCAATGAAAACGATTGTATAAAAATAAGTGCGAAAAAAAGTATACAAATTCAAATCACCTACTAGATTTTTAGAAGTAGGTATGCTACTATGTGCTTAGTTAAAAAATAAACGATGTATTTGGTTGCATGGCAATCTGGAAAGCAGCTTTATACCATAACATTGCATATAAGAGTATGCAGGAAAGCAGGAGGAAAAAGATGGGATACAAATCTGATATTGAAATTGCACAGGAATGCGTTATGGATCCGATTTCTGCAATTGCTGAGAAAGCCGGAATCGACGAGCAGTATCTGGAACTTTATGGAAAATACAAAGCAAAGATCTCTGATAAACTGATGGATTCTGTTGACAGAGCGAACGGAAAGCTGGTTCTTGTAACCGCGATCAACCCGACACCGGCAGGAGAAGGAAAGACAACTACTTCCATCGGTCTGATCGATGCACTTTCCAGACTTGGAAAACATCCGGTTGGTGCGATTCGTGAGCCTTCCATGGGACCGGTTTTCGGCGTAAAAGGCGGAGCTGCAGGCGGCGGCTATGCACAGGTAGTTCCGATGGAGGATATCAACCTTCATTTTACCGGTGACTTCCATGCAATCGGTGCAGCAAACAACCTGCTGGCTGCAATGATCGATAACCATATCTACCAGGGTAATGAGCTGAATATCGATCCGCGTAAGATCATCTGGAGAAGATGCGTGGATATGAATGATCGTCAGCTGAGAAATGTGATCGACGGACTCGGCGGTAAGCCGCATGGTACACCGCGTGAAGACGGATATGATATTACAGTTGCATCCGAGGTTATGGCGGCCTTCTGTCTGGCAAAAGATCTGGCCGACCTGAAAGAGAGACTTTCCAAGATCGTTATCGGTTATACATACGGAAAAGCATCCGAGGAGAAACCGGTTACAGCTGGTGAGCTTGGTGCTGCAGGTGCTATGACTGCACTTCTGAAAGATGCGATCAAGCCGAACCTTGTTCAGACACTGGAGCATACACCGGTACTGGTTCATGGCGGACCGTTCGCAAATATTGCACATGGATGTAACTCTGTAATTGCTACAAGAACAGCTTTGAAACTGGGTGATTACTGTGTAACAGAGGCTGGCTTCGGTGCTGACCTTGGTGCAGAGAAATTCCTGGATATCAAATGCCGTATGTCCGGTCTGAAACCGAATGCTGTTGTTATCGTTGCAACAGTACGTGCTCTGAAATACAACGGCGGTGTTGCAAAGGCAGATCTGAATAATGAGAATCTGGATGCACTGGAGAAAGGTCTTCCGAACCTGCTGAAACATGTTGCGAATATCAAGAATGTATATAAACTTCCGTGTGTAGTTGCCATCAATGCATTCCCGACTGATACAAAAGCAGAGCTGGATCTGGTTGCTGCTAAATGTAAAGAACTTGGCGTTAATGTATGCCTTTCCGAGGTTTGGGCAAAAGGCGGCGAAGGCGGCATTGAACTGGCAGAGGAAGTTATCCGTCTCTGCGAAGAAGATAATTCCTCTTTCACATTCAGCTATGAGCTGGAGGGAACCATTGAGGATAAACTGAATGCAATCGTTCAGAAGGTATACGGCGGTGCTCGTGCGGAGCTGACTGCCAATGCAAAGAAACAGGCGAAGAAGCTGACAGAGCTTGGTTATGCGAATGTACCGATCTGCGTTGCCAAGACACAGTACAGTCTGAGTGACGACCCGACAAAACTGGGGGCACCGTCTGACTTTGTTGTAACGGTACGTAATCTGAAGATCTCTGCAGGTGCAGGTTTCATTGTAGCACTTACCGGTGAGATCATGACGATGCCTGGCCTTCCGAAACATCCGGCAGCACTGGACATTGATGTGGATGCAGAAGGAAAGATCACAGGTCTGTTCTAAACAGCTTATATGCAGCACAGCAGGAAATCCGGTTTATACGACTATTGATCAGCTGTCTGTTTGAAGAGATAAAGGATGACAGATGCCTCCCGGCGAGATTTCCTCGGGAGGCATTTTGCAGAAAATATATCCGTTTGTGAGGGTTAAAAATGGCAGAGAATACTAATGCAGTTAAAGTTGAGAAAAAGGATAGTGAAAAACTGATGGATCTTACCTGTCGTGAGTTTACTGAAAAGCTTTCGACAAAAGCACCTGTTCCGGGCGGCGGCGGCGCATCTGCAATGTGTGCTGCACTGGGCGCAGCACTGTGCAACATGGTTGGAAACCTGACCATCGGTAAGAAAAAATACAAAAAAGTAGAAGCTGAGATCGAGGCTCTTATGGTACGCGTTACCCGTATGCAGGAGGAACTTCTGGAGCTGGTAGAGAAAGATGCAGAGTCTTTTGCACCGCTGGCAGCATCCTATAAGCTTCCGGCAGAGACAGAAGAGCAGAGAAAATATAAGGAAGAAGTGCAGGAGCAGTGCCTGAAAGAGGCTGCAAGTGCGCCGATGGCAATCATGCGTAAGATCTGCAACATCATTTCCATGATCTCTGTTTTCTCTTCCAAGGGTTCATCCATTGCAGTCAGTGATGCCGGCTGTGCAGCTGCGATCTGCAGTGCGGCCCTGAGAAGTGCTGCACTGAACGTATTTATCAATACACGTTCCATGAAGGATAGAGAATTTGCAGATCAGATGACTGCGGATGCAATGGAGATGCTGGATATCTATGCACCGCTCGGTGATCATATCTATGATGATGTTATGGAGAGACTGGTCGATTGACAGGAGGAAAAATAATGGCTAAACAGCTTTTGGCTAAAGAAGTAAATGCAGATCTGAATCAGAGAATTATCGGACGTGTGAATGCCCTGAAAGAAAAAGGCATTCAGCCGACTCTCGGTATCATTCGCGTTGGTGAGAAGGGATCGGATCTTTCCTATGAGAAGGGCGCAACAAAACGATGTGATACACTTGGCGTGGAATATAAGAAATTCGTACTTCCGGAGGATGTTTCTCAGGAGGAACTGATGGCAGTTATCGATCAGGTGAACAAAGATGACTCCATTCACGGCGTACTGATTTTCCGTCCGCTCCCAAGACACCTGGATGAGCAGGCTGTTATTAATGCACTGGATCCGGAGAAGGATGTGGATGGCATTACAGATGGTTCCATGGTAGGCGTTTTTGCAGGAAAGGCACAGGGATTCCCGCCCTGTACACCGCAGGCCTGCATGGAGATCCTGGACCATTACGGAATCGACTGCACCGGTAAAAAAGCAGTAGTAGTAGGAAGAAGCCTCGTAGTCGGAAAACCGGCTGCCATGATGCTGCTGAAGAAAAATGCAACTGTTACGATCTGTCACACAAAGACCGTCGATATGCCATCCGTTGTCAAAGAGGCTGATATTGTTATCGTTGCAGCCGGACATCCGGCAACGGTAGATGATACATTTGTACGTCCGGGTCAGATCATCGTTGATGTTGGTATCAATGTAAATGCAGAAGGAAAACTGTGCGGTGATGTGGACTATGCAAAGGTAGAGCCGATCGTCGATGCAATTACCCCGGTACCGGGCGGTGTAGGCGGCGTAACTACGTCGGTTCTGATCAGTCATGTAGTGGAAGCCGCAGAGAGAAAATGCAGAGCATAAGGTAATGTTTATACTTGCTTTACCTTAGTACTGCAAATATTTTAAATTAGTATGACATCGGCCGTCTCTTAGTTGAAAAGAGGCGGCCGATGTCGTATAATCGGTATAAATAAAACATTCCTGGGGTGTTCGATGACCTGTTTATATTGAACCTACATTTTTCTGAACGGGATTCCTAAATTGACGTGTAGATGTCAGGCCTCCATAGCGCAGAGGAAGGCAGAAGCGGCGTCTGCGGTTACCCACCTAGCACCTGCTAGGACTCAACTGGCAGGAACGACATCCTGGGTAAAGAGGAGAGCATAGCTCTCCTCTTTTCGTGCTGTAATAAACGTAATTTATGTTTTCGTGGGACGGAAACGATTCTGTGCGGATAGGAGAAGAAGGGAATATGCGCTTATATGTGATTCGTCATGGGGAAACCGGATGGAATGCCCTGCGGAAGCTGCAGGGACAGCAGGGGGCTGACCTGAATGAGAAGGGAATAAAGCTTGCGGAAATGACTGCAGAGGGATTGAAAGATGTTCCGTTTGATCTGTGCTATTCCAGTCCGCTGATCAGAGCCAGACATACCGCGGATATTCTGCTTTCCCGTCATACCGGCGTTCCGGTTATCGAAGAGGAGAGACTGAAGGAAGTCAGTTTCGGAGTCTGGGAAGGAAAATGTGTGGCCCGGGATCGAATGGAAGTGCCGGCAGAGCAGTTCGATAAATTTCGAACAGATACATTTCGGTATGTGCCTCCGCAGGGAGGAGAGAGCGCAAAGGATGTGATCCGGCGCAGCGGTACATTTTTTGATGAATTGATCATTGATCCGCGGCTGCAGGACAAAACCATATTGATCGCCGCGCATGCATTTCTGCTTCGGGCATTTCTGCATCGCCTCTACAAGGATCCGACAGATTTTTGGAACGGAGGCATTCCCGTAAACTGTGCTGTCAGTATCGTGGATGTGAATAACGGGGTTCCTGTGCTGGTGCAGGATGACGGTATTTATTATCCGATCGAATACTGCAGTTCCGGATATAAAAGACCGACGATCGGACGATAATGCAAGAAAGGACAGACTATGAAAACAAGTGATTTTTATTATGATCTTCCGGAGGAATTAATAGCACAGGATCCGCTTCTTGACAGAAGTTCCTCCCGGCTGATGCATCTGGATCCGGAAACCGGAGAAATCGAGCACCGGCATTTCCGCGAGATAAAGGACTATCTGAGACCCGGAGACTGTCTGGTCATCAATGATACGAAAGTACTGCCGGCACGTCTGTATGGCGTGAAAAAAGAGACCGGCGCTGTGATCGAAGTACTTTTGCTGACTCGAAAACAGGATAATATCTGGGAAACACTGGTAAAACCCGGAAAAAAATGCAAGATCGGAACCGTTCTAACTTTTGGAGACGAAGGTCTGCTGACCGGTGAAGTCGTAGATATTTCCGATGACGGCAGCCGTTTTATTCGTTTTTCCTACGAAGGAATCTTTGAAGAGATTCTGGATCGGCTCGGAGAGATGCCGCTTCCTCCTTATATTCATAACAAGCTGCAGGATCGTGACCGTTATAACACCGTTTATGCAAAAAATCAGGGGTCAGCGGCAGCACCTACGGCAGGTCTGCATTTTACGAAAGAACTGATGGCAGAGATCGAGGAAATGGGTGTGAAGATCGCACATGTAACCCTGCATGTCGGTCTGGGAACCTTCCGTCCGGTGAAGGTTGAGGATGTGACAAATCATCAGATGCATTCGGAGTTATATATTGTGGAAGAGGATCAGGCAAAACTGATCAATGACACCAAGGCAGCCGGCGGAAGAGTGATCTGTGTAGGAACGACCAGCTGCAGAACGATCGAATCTGCGACGGACGAAAACGGAATCCTGCATCCCGGAAGTGCCTGGACCAGTATCTTTATTTATCCGGGATATCAGTTCAAGATCCTCGATGCACTGATCACCAATTTTCATCTTCCGGAATCTACGCTGATCATGCTTGTTTCTGCTCTGGCGGGAAAAGATAAAGTCATGCATGCGTATGAAGAAGCCGTAAAGGAAAGATATCGATTCTTCAGCTTCGGAGATGCGATGATCATCATATGAGTATGCAATAGAATGGCCTGCTGCTCTGTATCAAGGTGATACGGAGCAGCAGGCCCTTTTGCGTTTAAAACATTTACAGCACAGTATTGCGGTGTCAGGTATGCTGCCGGTACAGCTGCGGGTAAATGAATGATATCTATTATTTATATTGGACTAAGGACGGTATCCTATAATGGATTATGGAAGCATCTGCTGCTTACGATAGGCAGATGGATTCTGACCTGTCGATTTTCGGAAGGTTTTGCTGAAATAAAACTGATCGGGATAACCAACCATCTCACCAACGGTACTGATCGGATAATCGGTGTTTTTCAGCAGCTCCTGTGCCTTACGGATCCGAAGCTCTGTCAGATATTTCAGCGGAGACTGACCGGCATAGCGGTTAAAGAGCTTCGTAAGATAGGCGGAACTGAACCCCATGGATTCGGCAATACGACTCATATCGATCTCTTCGCTGTAATGTTGCTGAATATAAGCAATTGCCTGATCAACGTAATCTTTGGCGCCGTGGGCGGATAATTCACTGTCATCAGGAAGTTCATAGGTGCGGTGCAGTTCGGTCTGCAGACGGAGAAGCATATTTTCCAGATCATCGGGTTTTACCGGTTTCAGAAGATAATCCCGAACATCATAGCGGATGGCCTGCTGGGCATACTCAAAATCCGCGTAACCGGTCAGGATAACGGTCAGAACATCCGGGAACAGTTCGTGAACATGCTGAACCAGTTCCAGGCCGTCCATGACGGGCATCCGTATATCGGTGATCAGAATATGAATATTTTCTTTGCGCAGGATCTGCAGAGCCTCCTCGCCATTCGAAGCCTCACCGGCGATATGATAAGTGGTGCCAAAATTCTCAAAATGTCTTTTCAGGGATTGACGAAGAAAGTATTCGTCATCGACAAGCAGTACATTAAAATGTTTGATTTTAATCATAACAACCTCACTTTTCTACGGATAAAGGGGCACCGACAGTGACAAAGCCGCCTCCCTCAGGTTGGGAACCAAACTGGAATTCAAACGGAATTCCATAGAGCAGATAAAAACGGATAAAAATATTCAGAATACCCATTCCGCGGATCTGCAGACTGGGGAGTACACCTGTCTTAAGTATTTCGTCCATCTGCAGGCGCAGTGTTTTATCCACTTCTGCATCGAAGCCGGGACCGTTGTCATGAACGGTAATGAACCAGCTGTTGTTTTGTATATAGCCATGAACGTGAATGTTCCATGGAGGAGATCCCGCAGTCGCATATTTCATGGCATTTTCAATCAGCATCTGGATACAGAGTTTTGGGATCTGCAGATCCAGCATCTGATCATCGATATCAAACCGGTAGCTTAATTCCGTTGGATAACGCATGCGCATACAGTTCAGATAGAGAGCACAGAGTTCCATCTCTTCCTCAATGGATGTGGTCTGTTCACGATTGGAACTGATGTAACGGAGAATCTCGGTAATATCCGTACACATGTCTGCGACCTGCTCATTTAATCCTTCCGCAGCCATTTCGGCAATCGTGGAAAGGGAATTGTACAGGAAATGCGGGTTCATCTGTGACTGGAGTGCCAGCATCTGTGCCTGTACTTCCTGTTCTTTCAGAGTCATCATCGTTGCCGTTACCGCTTCGGTATTTTTTATATTTTCATTCAGAGAATCGCGGAGCTTATCGATCTCACGTACGCCGGTATCGGCCATGTCCAGTGTTGGAAATTCATTATCCGTTGTTCTGTTCAGAAAATGATAAATGTGCTTGATCGGAAGACTGAATTTATCGGATAAAAAACTGGACAGAACGATACAGAACAGGAAAAGCAGAATATACAGTGCCAGTACCCAGCGAAGAGACTGGTAGACCGGCGCCATGAATTTTGTCGTATCCAGAGCCTGGGCTATGACAAGGTGGTTGTCTTCGGTCGTATAAAAGGATACATATTCCTTCTGTTTTCGTTCGGTATTATATATCTCACCGTTTCCGTTGTCTTTGTATGCAAAATAGGAAAATGTCTGGTCAGAATCAGAATCGGATGCATTCTTTGCAGGATAAAGCTGCCTTCCTGCTTCACTGTATACAACAATGGTAGAAGAGTAGCTTTCCGGCTGTTTCATTGCAGATCGAAAGACAACATTGTAGAATTTTTTTACTTCGATAAATCCGGCCTGCCGTCGAAGCAGATCATAAAAAACACGGGTGACCGAAAAATACAGGGTATCCTCCGAGGTATTTGATTCCTGGGATAAAAAAATATCCACCGCTGGATTGCAGATAAACAATCGGCCGTTTTGCGCGAGCGTTTCCTCATACCAGGGCTGTGCGTAAGCAGGGAAGGGAATCTCACCGTTATATGCACCGGCACCGTATCCGTAATCTTCATTGCCGTAAATGTTCAGCTGGCGGATACTGAAATCAAAGCCTTTCACTGCTGTAAGGATATTGGCCAAAGTACGTCGGCTTTCGATATGCTGGATGGTATCGGATTCGGAATCACCGGATGCACTTTCCCAGTAGTCGTTGAATGTCTGCCGCAGGCTGGTGGCACCGATGGCATTCAGCGTGATGGTGTTCATCTGCGAGATTTCCTTGTCGATGCTGTTTCCGATCGAGACAGTGCTGTCGTTCAAGGCGGAAATGGATTCTTTTTTTAATGTCCGGTATTGCCAGACGGAAAAGATGATCAGCGTCAGAGTCAGTACAAGCGTCATGCAAAGGGCAAAACTGAGAATCAGCAGATTCTGAATACTGATTTTTTTTGATTGTCTCATAGTAAAAGGTCCTTATACAGATAGAGC
>JAUNAK010000044.1 GCA_030527665.1 Eubacteriales bacterium | reverse complement strand
GCTTTTTATTTACTGCTTTTCAAATTTAATGGTAACGCCATCTGTCTCATAAGTAAGATAGTCACCCGATGCAATCAGTTCCATCTCGCCATCAAGCATAACACCATTGTCTGTCGGCTCCCATTTTCCGGATCTTGTTTCACCATCGGTCGTAACTGTCGCTTTTCCGTTCGGATTCAAGGTCAGATCAAAACCATTGAACAGCTCTGCTACGGAAAGTGTCATTCCGGAATACTCAGCTTCAGTTCCGGTCCAGGATCCTACATAAGGGCTGTCGGAATAATCCTTGCCGCATGCGGTAAATGTCAATACCAGTGCCAGCATAAGAATAATTGCAGTTAATCTCTTCATTTTCATATTTCCATTCCTCCCAAATTTCCAAGATGTTTATAGTGACAGTATATAAGATTCAAACTCTTCTGTCACTGCCCAAGTGGGGAGTTTATGAAGGGCTCTGTACAGTCTCAAAAGCATCCATTCTTATCCAAGCTCTCATATTTGTTGCTTTCCGGCTTCGGCACCATGAATTCTAGCAACTGTTCATATTCATACTCACATAATTGTTGTTTTCTTGTGTTGTCTTCAGGGATACATACAACAAATTTTATTCAAACTCTAACATTTGTTGTTTCCTGGCTTCGGCTCCTTGAATTCTAGCAACTATTTCCACTCATACTTTCATTTTTGTCGCTTTCCAGCTTCGGCTCCTTGAATTCTAGCAACTATTCATATTCATACTCACATAATTGTTGCTTCTTTCGAATCAACAAAATCACCTCGGAGAGAACCCGAACTGAAGTTGCATTCAAAAAATACTGAAAGGACGCAATTCTTGACGAATCGCGCCCCAACTATTGACTTAGAACCAAAAAAATCACCGCAGGCGGGAATCCAGACTGCTGTTGCAGTCTGAATTCCTCCTGCGGCTTTTATATTGGAGCATTTATGGAAAACTTATTTTAAAAATTTCTCAGCGTAGTGACATGCAACCTGATGTCCCGGTCTCATTTCGCGCAGAACCGGTTCTTCTGCATGACACTTCTCTGTAGCATACGGACAGCGGGCTGCAAAACGGCAGCATGCCTTCGGATCGATCGGGGATGTCAGCTCGCCCTTCAGGATCATACGTTCCTGTTTCACATGTACACTCGGAATCGGAATAGCCGATAACAGTGCCTGTGAATACGGATGAATGGTATCCTTGAAAATCTCGTTTGCCGGACATTTCTCGATCAGCTGACCCAGATACATAACGGCGATATCATCGGAGATATGTTTTACTACCGACATATCATGAGTGATGAACATATAGGTCAGTCCTCTCTCCTTCTGCAGATCCTGCAGAAGATTCAGGATCTGAGCCTGAATGGATACGTCCAGAGCGGATACCGGCTCATCACACACGATGAATTCCGGGTTCAGAGACAGAGCTCTGGCGATACCGATACGCTGACGTCTTCCGCCGTCCAGCTCATGCGGATATACGGATTCCAGACGTTTTGCCAGACCTACCAGATCCATCATATCCTTTGCACGTGCAGTAACATCGGCTTTGGACATGCCTTTGTTATTTACCATGATCGGCTCTTCGATCAGCTGAAGTACACTCATACGCGGATCCAGAGATGCATACGGATCCTGGAAGATCATCTGGATATTGGAACGGTAGTTCTTCTTGAACTCCTTGATCGGCATGGATGCAATATCAACACCGTTATATAAAACCTCACCGGAGGTCGGGGTATGCAGACGCATCAGTGTTTTTCCCAGTGTGGATTTACCGCAGCCGGACTCACCTACGACACCGATGGTTTTACCCTTTTCGATGTTCATGCTCAGATTATCTACTGCATGAAGCTCACCGCGGGGAGTCTGGAAGTATTTTTTCAGATTTTTGATCTCCAATAAATTCTTTGTATTACTTCCCATTATTTTGCCTCCTTCGCAGTGTATTTCATACATTTAACGGTATGACCGTTGCCGACATCCACAGTCTTGGGCTCGCCGGCCTTGCAGCATTCCATGCAGTCCTCGCAGCGGTCTGCGAAACTGCAGTAGCTCGGCAGGTTTGCAGGATCGGATACCATACCCTGGATAACATGCAGTCTGTCAACATCCTTGTCCAGAGACGGAATGGACTGATACAGAGCCTTTGTATACGGATGCTTCGGATTGTCGAAAATTTCCTCAACGGTACCGTACTCTACGATCTCACCTGCATACATAACTGCACAGGTATCACACATTTCTGCAACAACACCCAGGTCATGGGTGATCAGAATCATAGATGTGCCATGCTCTCTCTGCAGACTGCGCATCATATCGAGAATCTGTGCCTGAATGGTAACATCCAGTGCAGTGGTCGGCTCATCGGCAATCAGCAGATCCGGTTTGCAGGCAAGAGCGATTGCAATAACAATACGCTGTTTCATACCGCCGGAGAACTGATGCGGATAATCTTTGTAACGCTCCGGAACGATACCAACCATGGCAAGCATGTCCTGTGCACGGCGCAGTGCCTCTGCCTTGGAGCAGTGCTCATGCAGATATACTACCTCGGCAATCTGCTCACCTACGGTCTTTACCGGGTTCAGAGCAGTCATCGGATCCTGGAAGATCATGGAGATCTTCTTACCACGGACATTTCTCATTTCTCTTTTGGATTTTTTGAAGAGATTCTCACCTTCCAGTTCAATGGAACCCTGAATGACATTGGCTACGCCTTCCGGAAGCAGTCCCATAATGGAAAGTGCTGTTGTTGTTTTTCCTGCGCCTGTCTCTCCTACCAGACCCATGATCTCGCCCTTTTTGATTTCAAGATTAATGCCGTTAACGGCCTCAACGACTTCCTCATC
Source organism: Eubacteriales bacterium (assembly GCA_030527665.1). GTDB lineage: Bacteria > Bacillota > Clostridia > Lachnospirales > Lachnospiraceae > Bilifractor. The sequence continues at coordinate 21,734 of JAUNAK010000044.1, read as the reverse complement.
GGTCTCGTAGTGTACAACAAGGTCTTTGATACTTAAAATTTTCTCACTCATCTTGTCTACTCCCCTTATTTCAATCTCGGATCAAATGCATCACGAAGTCCGTCACCCATAAGGTTGAAAGCGAAGCAGGTGATCATGATCATCATGGACGGGAACAGCATCATGTACGGTGCAGATGTCAGATATACTTTACCGTCATTGAGGATCAGTCCCCATTCCGGAGTCGGTGCAGCAAGACCAACACCGATGTAGCTCATTGCGGACATCATCATGATGGAAACAGCAAGGAATCCAACAAAGAAAATGATCATAACGCCGACAGCATTCGGGATCATATGTTTCAGGATCATACGTACCTGACCGACACCGATTGCTTCGGAGGATTCGATATAGTCACTGCCTCGAACACGAAGGATTGCTGCACGATTGTTACGAGCCATGGTCGGCATGGAAGCAAACATGATCGCTGCTACCAGCTGCGGAATACCGTTTCCGAGAACGGCTACAATACACATAGCCATCATGATCATTGGGATGGACTGGAATACGTCCATGACACGCATGATGATCGTATCGACCTTACCGCCGAAATAGCCTGCGATGATACCAAGAACACCGCCGGAGAAAAGTGCTGCGATCGTACAGAAAAGTGCGATTACCAGAGAATATCTGGTTCCGTAGATGATACGGCTGAAAATATCACGGCCGAACTGATCGGTTCCGAACAGATGTGCCGCACTCGGTTTCTGCATCATTGCACTGTAATCCTGCTCAGCAAAATGGAACGGTGCAATAAAATTAGCAAATACTGCGATCAGAATAAGGATACATACAACAACCAGACCGATCAGAGCAGTCGGGTTTCTTTTAAATCTCTTCCAGGCTTCACGTCCGGGAGTAGATTTATATGCTTTTTTGCGTTTTGCATTTTTTCTTTCGATTTTCTCCATTGCAGGAGTATGCATTTTTGGCATATTCTAGTCCCTCCTTAAGCCACTTTCTTCTTCGGAGCTTTCTGAGAGCTTCCGATAATTGTTGTCTTCAGACGCGGGTCGATCATTACGAAGCTGATATCAACAAGCAGGTTGATAACAACAAGCAGCATAGCGATGATCAAAGCGCCGCCAAGTACTGCCGGATAGTTTCTGTTTGTGATTGCGTCGACGATGTACTTACCTACACCCGGTACACCGAATACAGTCTCCAGAACCATTCCACCGCCGATGGCGTTTCCAATATGGGTACCAACGGACTGAATAACCGGAATCAGAGCATTGCGGAGTGCGTGTCTATAGGTGATGTTTTTCTCGGTCTGTCCTTTTGCTCTTGCTGTACGGATGTAATCCTCTCCCAGTACCTCAAGCATGGAGGAACGGGTGATACGTGTATAGTTCGCAATAGAGGAAAGTCCGACACAGAGCATCGGAAGGATGTAACCCTTCCAGGAATCAATACCGGTTGCCGGCAGCAGATGCAGGTTTACGGCAAAGATCATGATCAATACCAGACCAACTACGAACTCCGGTATCGACTGGAAAAACATCGAGATAACAAGTACCAGGGAGTCGACCCAGGTATACTTCTTCAATGCAGAAAGAATACCCAGAAGAACACCGATTACTGCACCGAGGAATACGGCACCAAGTGTGATTTTTGTGGAAACCCAGAGTCTTGGAGTGATCTCCTTCAGAACAGGCTCATTGGTCTTGTAGGAAGTACCGAAATCCAGACGTGTTACGATTCCACCAACGTATTTCACGTACTGAACAACTACCGGCTGATCCAGTCCCAGCTCAGCTCTCTTTTCCGCAACAGCCTCTTCCGAAGCGGTATTTCCGAGAATCATTCGTGCCGGATCACCGGGGGTCAGTGTTTTCAGAGCAAAGATAATTGCAGAAACACCGAGAAGAATAGGAATCAGATATAGAATTCTCTTCAGAATATATTTAATCATATGCAATCTCCTGCAAACACTGCCCGAAGAATACTCTTCGGGCAGTCATCAACTGTCTTATATTTGATTATTTGTACAGAGTTGTGATATCTGCATAACCTCTCTCACGAATTGCAAATCCCTTGATGTCTTTGCCTGTCAGGGAGGATCTGTATGCACCGTAAAGGTTTGTGCACATTACATCTTCTTTGTTCTTAGCATCATACTGTGCAAGAAGCTCTTTTGCTTCATCATCAGTCTTAGCCTGCATCAGTTTTGTAAGGATCTCTTCATGCTCCGGAAGAACTACAGCCGGACCACCGAATACAACGCCCTCACGAACGAACTGCGGAAGCTGCGGTGTACGGAAGGTGATTGCATCACCAACAGCAACGATGTCGTAGGATTTATCCTGCAGCATAGCCGGTACGAAAGCACCCATATCTACGTTCTCGATCTTCAGAGTGATTCCAACCTCGGCAAGGTTGCCCTGGATAACAGTGTACAGGTCTGCCAGATCCGGAAGAGTTACAGTGGAGATTTCCAGGCCGTCTGCATATCCTGCCTCAGCCAGAAGTGCTTTAGCACCCTCAATATCTCTTGCCATATCCTCTTCTGTGTAGTTTGCATTGTAGTACGGAGCTTCCGGTGCAGCATAGGAATATGCTTTTCCGCTGAAGCCTGCAGAAGCTACCTGTGCGATTGCATCATAGTTCAGAGCTTTTGCAATTGCCTGACGAACACGGATGTCGCTTGTTGCATGTCCCTCGGACATATTGAAGAACAGATGCTCGATCTCGCCGTTGGAATATACATAGGTTCTTACTTCCGGATTCTGTCCGAATGTAGCAGCCTGGCTAACCGGCATATCAAATGCAACCTGTGCATCACCGGACTGTACGGAAGAAGCTTTTGCACCGGAATCGGATACAGCTGTCAGCTTGATCTCTTTGAAGTAACCTTTGTAATCTTTGTCCCAGTAGTTGTCGTTTCTCTCAAGAAGAACATACTCACCGGATTTCCACTCTTTGAATCTGTATTTACCGGATCCCATAACCGGGTTCTTGGAAGCAGCTTCCAGACCACCAAGAGCATTAACTTCGTCCTCAGAAACGATACCGAAGTTTGCCCATGTCATCATCTTCAGAATCTCCGGAGCAACAACATTGTATTTGATAACAACGGTATGCTCATCCTCTGCTGTAGCAGAGTCAATGTAAGCACCGGTATCATTGGATGCACAGTTCTCTTTCCATACGTTTGCAGTGTAAACAACGTCATCAGCAACAAGCGGTGTGCCGTCAGTCATTGTTACATCATCTCTCAGATGGAACTTCAGCTCAGTATCACTTACCCACTCCCAGGAACTTGCCAGCATCGGAACAACCTCATTGGTGTTCTCATCCAGATCAACCAGACGATCCAGTAATGCAGCATTGATAACCTGCTCTTCGTTTGCACCGTTTGCAGCTGCACCCGGATGCCACAGGTTATCCGGCATACTGTTCAGCTGAACTACCAGTGTCTCATCGGTAGTCTGTGTGTTGCCGGTCTCGGAATTTGCCTTTTCGATACCTCTTGCCTCCATCTGCTGCTCAACGGTAGCGCTCTCTGCTGCTACTGCCTCAGCTCCTGCTCCGGATGCAGCGGTTGTCTCGGAACCTCCGTTGGATGATCCGCACGCGCTCAGGGATACTACCATTGCACATGCAAGAAGACCTGCTGTGATTTTTTTCAGTTTCATATAAATGCCCTCCTTATATTAACTAAATAATACATATCTCGTATTATTCGTTATCCATAGTAATTGAAACATTTCCCAAACTATCTGTTAAATATTATATTATTTATTGATGTTTTCGTCAAATCCTTTAATTCTTTCTTTCATCAATTTGTCTAATTTTTCCTTATTTGCCATGATCTTCGGTCCGCAGATCGCACCAAAGCTCTGAATCTCGGTCGTGTGCTCACGAAGACCTGCGAAGGTTCCTCTTGCACGGTTCTGCTGCTCCTGAGAGAAGGTAACTTTAACAGCGTCATCTTCGATCGTCAGCTGACCTTCGATACCGCAGATCGGACACTCAACTTTTGTAGTACCCGGCAGAATGGTGATCAGTCTCTGGTGACATACCGGACATACGCCCTGCGGTTTGCTCTTCGGCTGGAAGAACTCAATGCTGTCATCGCTGTATCCGAGAACGGTTCTCTTACCCATCTCATGCATGTCGGCGATCAGCTCGTCATCCAGCAGCGGATTGCCGATGTGTCCCATGTTGTTTGCATTGTAATTGCCCATAACCTTCATCATTGGCGGGAAACCGAAGATATGAAGGATCGGTGTTCCGAGAGATGTCCAGTTATCGGTAACAGCTCCGCCAACGGAGATGTAAGATACGGTTCTCTTTTTCAGACGCTCCATCGGGAAGTCATCTGCATTGCCCGGCATCTCTCCGTTTCTTCTCTTATCCAGTACCCATGTAATTGCGGAATAGTCATGTCTGCAGGAGAAACGGTCAACGAAATCCTTGAACTGTCCAACCGGTGTCAGTGCATAAACCGGAGCTCCGAGAATGATTGCATCTGCTTCACGAACCTGATTCTCCAGAGCCTGGAAATCATCTTTGAATACGCAGTCGTTGTCTCTTCCCTTCTCCAGGTTTGTGGAGCAGGCACCACAGCCGCGGCATCTTCCGATTTCCATACGCATGGTGTTTACAAAGGAGATCTCTGCATCCGGCATAGCCTCTTTTGCACCGTACAGTGCTTCCTTAACAAGGATATCGCAGTTACTGTTTCTTCTTCCAAAAGAAATACCTAATACTTTCATGTCCATCCTCCATAGATTTAATAAAATATTTTGCAATACTCTTTCCCAATTGCTTGTCATACATACTATAGCGTTTTTACGATTATTCTACCTTACTGTATAGACCAACTTCTTTACTATATTTGCGCTGATTGTAATACAAAAAAAACAGAGGTCAAATATTGACCTCTGTTTTTTGACCTTTTTATGCAATTAACTGTTTTTTCTTCCAGTTTCCGTTTCTGTACCGAAGTATTCCGATTAGTAATGAGGCAGTCCAGCCTACCGGAGTTGCCCACCAGATACCGATTCTGCCCCATATAGAAGCAAAGACAAAAGCCAGAATTGATCTGGCCACGATCTCGGTGACACTCATCCATACCGTTGGAGCAACATCGCCTGCACTTCGCAGGAAATTCTGAAATACAAATACCAGACCAAGCATCGGACCGAACAGCATCGTTACATATATAACTTCCACGGCTATTCCGATAACTTCCTGATCCTGACTGAAGATTCCGGCCAGCGGAGCAGCAAACAGGATCATTCCCAGCGAAACGACTGCTGCATACACAACAGCAATGATGCAGCCGATACGCATCCCTTCCTTTACCCGGTCCATCCGCTTTGCGCCGATATTCTGACCGCAGAAGGTTCCGACCGATATGCCGATCGAATATGCCAGGCACATACCGATCTGCTCCGCTCTGTTTCCAATCGTATAGGCCGCTACGACCATCGCCCCGAATCCGTTGATGGTCGTCTGCATAAAGATGACCGAGATGGAAACACCGGAGGAAGACAGGGCAGACGGAACACCGATCCGGATGATGTCGGATGCCACCTTGCGATTGATTCGAAGATCACGGAACCGGAAACGCAGTTCCGGGATCCTGTGAATCGTATACAGAAAACAGAATACCGCCGATACCGCCTGTGCAAGAACCGTTGCCACTGCTACACCGGCAACTCCCATATGAAATCCGACAACAAAAAGCAGATCCAATACTACATTCAGTAAACTTGCGATTACCAGCACGACCAAAGGTGTGATCGAGTCCCCCAAAGCACGAAGCACTGCCGACATTCCGTTATACATACAGTTAACCAGAATTCCCGCGCACATGATCGTCATGTACAAAACCGCTTTATCCAGCAGTTCCTCCGGTGTCCGCATGATCATAAGCAGCGGCCGTGTCACAAGAAATCCCAGAATGGTAAGCAAAATACCCACTGCACCATTGACAAGAATCGCTGTCGTAAACGTCTCTTTCAGTTTCCCGGAATCTTTTGCACCAAAATACTGAGCCATAACCACCGAGGTTCCGCCGGTCAGTCCGGTCAGCAGCGCTATGATCAGATTAAACGGACCTCCACAGGCGCCTACCGCTGCCAGTGCCTCATAACCGACAAAATTGCCGACGACAATGGAATCCACCATATTGTAGACCTGCTGAAACACACTGCCGATAAACAGCGGAACTGCAAATGCAGACATCACCTTTACCGGATTATCCTTTGTCATATCATGTATCATTTCTATCACCTGCCATATAAAAAAAATTACTCAGCTTCTGATTCTAAATGACATGCATGCAATCATGCAAGCACATCCTTCCAATAATTGTTTATTATTTATACACAAATTTTTCTAATTTCAAAAAGAATGTCAATTATCGACATTCGGTTTTTGTCATTTCCGGCGAATACGCAGGTGCATCGGTCAAAGACAAGCAGAATGATAACAAAGATTACCTATACACCTTCCTTCAAAATCCTTCATACTATTCTTAAAGTCCAAGTGTATTTCACACTTTACGGAATCATCGAAATACAAATTTGCGGAAAGAAAGGACGAATACCCATGTTAGCTGTAATAACCCAAAACACCATCACCGATCCCGAAGCCTATCTCAAAGCTGCCCGTCGTTTTGTTCGTGAAGCCCGCTGCGATTCCGGCTGTCTGGAAATGAATCTTCTGTACAATACAGAGGATCCGACGCATGTTACCTTCTTCTCCAAATGGGAAAAGGAATCCGATTGGCAGGCCCACACCATGGGAGAGACCTTCCATAAACATATTCCGTCAATGGCCCCCTACTACCAGGGCGGCACGGACAGCTTCTACACCGTAGAAGAATGATCAATTACGTTATTTTTTACAGTATTAAAAAATCGATTCCATATTACATACCTCTAAGCAAAAGAACGTCCATCGGACGTTCTTTTTGCATGCCCGGCAAAAAAGGGTTTTACACATTTGCTGTGTAAAACCCCTTTTTTATATAGCTTTTCATCCGGACAATTCCCTTTATCCGTATAGTCCATAAAATCGCTTATATATTTTATATTGACCCTTTATTTTCCCGGCCGATAGTTTAATTCGATCATTTCAAATGTATTTGCCGTCAGTTCTACAGCAAGATCCATCTGTTCCCCTTCGATCTTTGTCGTCTGCAAAGTCAGCTTCGGACGGCAGATATGCTCCAGGTATTCCATATCCCTGAACTTAAGAGTCTGTACACTGCCCATACGTTCCAGTTCATCCATGATGCTTCCGCTTTCCTTTCCTACTCTTCTTCGCCGGATCTCGTAGGTACCCGGTCTGATTCCGATCAAGTGCAGCCGGATCGGAAGCATGTCCAAATCTTCAAAATATTGTTCGTAGGAATCAAAATCAATTACTGTTTCATTCTGCAGCGCCAGTGAATATGAATAATTCAAATCTTTCATATTGTTGCAGATAATACGATAGTTATTATTACGATCGGTCGTCACACAGAGATTTCTCGAACAGAAGACCTGATATCGGTACATCTCACTCAAAAAAGCGAATGCATGAAAGACAGGCTTGGGAATTCCGTTTTTATTCAGCAGTCCGACGCCACCATACAGTACATCTGCCGTATCATGGTATTCGCTGATGATATCGGATGCATTCCAGTACACGATCTTATCCGCCAGTCCTGCATTCATCGTACAGTTCTGGATCACGTATGCCCCTTTGTAACAGCTCTCATTGTAAATACTTCTTGTCGAAAGTGTATTGGACCACTCCGTTACCATGATCGGTATGTCCTGCATGCAGTTCGCCTGCAGCAGTCTCTTGGCAATAAAGATCTGATCTCTCAGAAACTCCGGATTTGCCGACGGTTTTTTGTTTTCCATGTCAACAGAAGTAATGGAAAAGAAACTCGGTCTGAATTTGATTTCCTTCCAGAAATCGATCATTTCCTGAACCTCTGCCTCCGATTCATTATCCCAGGAGACTGTATTTTCACATCCGCCGATCAGAATATGCGGATAATACGTTCGAAGTGTCTGCACCGTATACAGGAACCATTTCTGAAAATACTCGTTTGAATTCTCACTGTATGTCAGATCCCATTTCTTCGGCTGACGAAGTTCAATGACCCAGGTAGAAACTTCGTCAATTCCAAAAGCATCCATCATATGTTCACAGAAAGCCGGCAGAACGCTTTGCCATATATGCAGATCCTTTCTCCAGATACATTCTTTGGACCCTTCACTATAGATCGTGTCATCATGATTACGCATGATCGACCGGTCCTTTCCTCCAAATACAATAAAAGGCTTCATTCCATTATGAAGAAGGAACTCGATCGCACGATCAATATTGGAAAAATTCATCATGGAATCATCCGTGTCGATCTGAAACTGATCGAACAGATTCCAGAAACGTACATATGTAATACCGATCTCCGAATGGATCTTCAGCAGATCCCCCTGTGCCGATGCCGTACGCAGATCCCTGAGTTCTCCGACATTCATCACTCGATTCCAGTTACGATTCAGGGGCTTGCTCTGACTCAGATCGATCACCTGGCGGCGAACCATCTCCTGCTCATCCAGATCCAGAATACGTTCCTCCAGCACGTATTTACGCACCTCATCCAGCAGCGGCATTTCTTTTACTGCTTCTTCTTTCCTTATCTGCGCCGCCTTATTCTGTTCCCTGTAGATCAGCGGCGATACCTGATACGCATCCTTAAACACCTGATTGAATCGGGATACACTGGAAAAGCCATTATCCATGGCAATTCGTGTAATGTTTTTCTCCGTTCCCAGCAGATCATCCACCGCATGCAGCAGTCGGATGCTGCTCAGATAATCCTTGAAGCTCTGCCCAAAATTCTTCTTGAAGAAACGGGACAAATAGGCATTGGACAGATAGAGTTTTTCCGCAAGTTCATTCAGCGAAATATCTGCATTGTAATTGCCCTGCATATAGCAGGTGATCTCATGAATACGCTGATCGTTTTCACTGAAGCTCTCCCTGAACCGTACATCACGCTGATCGATCAGATACTTTTTGATCAGATGATCCAGCAGCGTACAGTAAAGGCTGTATGTCGCAAAATCCTCCTGATCCCCTCTTGTCAGCTTCATGGCGATCAGCCGCTTGATCAGCTTGAGCAGCCCCTCATAGTCACCCTGCGGCTCAGCAGCGGAATTGCACCAGAACAGAAAAAGATCCGTTCCCAGAAAATTGCTTAATGTCTTATATTCGATCGTGATTCGGCAGACGATTCCGCTTTCCAGAACATGAATACTGTGCTTCTTCTCGCAGTTGATCAGAATGACCGTATTCTTTTCCATAACAAAGCAGTCTTCACCAACCGTTACTTCCGCTTTTCCGGACATCAGAAACAGGATCTCCATTTCTGAATGGAAATTTAACCGCATATCTGTAGAACGTCCGATCGATGCCGATATTCCAAGTGGATTCACAGTCTCTCACCTCCTGCATGTACAGCAGCCTTTTCACAGCTTCTGCAGTATTTTTCCGCCTCACGGACAGTATTGGCCAGATACCGGATCACCTCCGCCGGATATTCTCCAACGGCCGTTTCTCCCGTAACCATCACGCTCGCAGCCCCGTCCTTCACGGCATGAAAGATATCATTTACCTCTGCCCGGGTCGGAACCGCACAGTGTTCCATACTGGCCAGCATCTGCGTAACGACCATAAAGGGTTTGCCTGCTCTCCTGCATGCAGCCGACAGCTTCTGCTGCACCACAGGAAGGTCCCAGAGCGGAACCGCATTTCCCAGATCTCCTCGTGCAATAACGATCTCGTCCGCAAACGAGAAAAAACTTTCCAGCTTCCGGACTCCTTCCATATTCTCGATTTTTGCAAACATACGGATATCCGGACAGCCAGCCTCTTCCATAGCCATTTTCAATTCCCGAAGGTCCTCGCTGCTTCGGACAAACGGCTGCATAACGCCGGTTACCCCATATGCTTTCGCTGCACGCAGATTTTCCCGATCCTTTTCTGTCACCGCAGGACCGGAAACTGTTTTTCCCTGTACGGCAATACTCTTGCCGCCCTTCAGCAGCCCTCCGCGGACGATCCGAAGCGTACTGCCTTCCACAGCTTCCGCCAGGATCTTCCCGTCATCGATCAGCAGAATATCTCCCTTTTCCAGGTTTTCAGCAACGATCGGAGGAAGAGGGAGATCCTCATAGATCCGATTTTCCTCCACGAAAAAAGGCTCCGCCATGTTTCCCATGCGAAGCTCCGGACCCTGCAGATCGATCAGCAGTTTTCCATGTATCCCCTGTGCAGCCGCTGCAGAATGATAGTTATCGATCAATTCCGCAGCCTGCGGCAGAGTTGTATGCGACAGATTCAGACGGATCCCCGTCATTCCCTGCCGAAACATATCTTCCAGTATTCCCGGATCCTGACAGGCAGGACCCAATGTACCATAAATATCCATTTGCATCTACCCATCCGAATTCCCACGTATCTCTGCGGAGCGTTTATCTCAGTCGGAGATTGGACTCCCAATGCAGTGATCTTGTAAGTATCACCAATTGCAGAGGGTGGCAGTCTTATCGACTGAGATAAAACTCAGTTCGGCTTCACAACGGTATTGGTCGCTGCGGACATGCGCACCGCCTCCACGATCTTCTGCACACGCAGAATCTCTGCGGTCGTTACCTGAAACTCTTCCTGTCCGTCATAGGCCTTCCAGTAATTTTCAAAGAAATATTCACTTTCTCCTGCCTCCGGAAGTTCTTCCGTATACATCCGTTCCCGGACAGACGAGTGATCAGATACCGTTCTTTTTCTATCGGTCAGCCACTCAGAAGCAAGAACGAGCTTTCCTTCTATTTCCTCATTGCCGTCCACATATACACAGCCCTTTGTTCCGGCCGCATACCAGTGATGTTCGAACCATTTATCTTCTTTATCCGAAAGCAGCAGTGTTCCGAGCTCGATTTCTGCGGATATGCCGCCTTCAAACTGCAGGATGATCCTGCAGTAGTCATCTACCTCTTTATTCACTACACTTCGCAGATCGGCATAAACACCTGTCACTTTTGCTCCCGGCATCAGGCACATCATCTGATCCAGCATGGTGACTCCCAGATCCATCAGCACACCGCCGCCTTCAGAGGCAAACCGATGCCAGTCCTGCAAATACCCTACTGCCATATTCATAGAGCTCTTGATCAGATAGATCTGTCCAAGCTTATCCGAATCCCGGACATTCTGCATGATCTGAAACCCTTTGTCCAGACGATGCCGGTGATAAACGGTAAAGTTCACTCCGCATTCATCAACGGCAGCCAGCATTTCGTTCAGATCATCGAGGCTCAGAGCTGCCGGTGTTGCACAGATAATATCCTTTCCGGCCTCTGCCGCACGGACTGCCAGCTCTTTATGCGCACTGTTGTTTGCGGCAATAAATACCACATCCACATCTTCATCCGCAAAGACCTTATCCGGCAGAGAGTATTCCGTGATCTCAGATGGAATATTTTTCAGTTTTCTGATATCGATGTCACATACAGCAGTGACTACATAATGGGAAGATCTCCGCAGCTTCTCCATCAAATGCTGTCCTCTGTCTCCGTATCCGACTATTCCGATTTTAATTCTATTCATATCCGCACTCCGAAGTATCCTGATTTCCGGAAAACCTTTCTTCCAAATCGAATGACACATCTCCGTCGGGAATCCGAATTCCTGCCAGGATCTGCAATTCATTCTTCAGAAAGATAACTGTTTCCGACTGAGACGAAAACAGCCATGTACCTACCGAGGCACATGGCTATTTCCTAACAGCCTGTTCTCAAACAGACATTTTTGTATCTATTACTTATTTTTTGAGGTTGCCGAATGCATTCGGGTTCTCGAACGGAGCCGGGTTGAATGCAGCATACGGAGCTTTCAGCTCTTTCAGGTTCTTGATGGTTCCGCTCGGCTGTGCCTGTGTCTTGATCTCGGTGGAATGCTCCAGCTTTCCGCCCCATCTCAGTCTGGAACGCTCCAGCTCTTCATCGGTGTAATGCATAACCAGCTTGCCGTCCTCGATAGAGAAGGTTCCGTTGCTTCCGCAAACGACGCAGCATGCGGATTTCGCATCATGATCCAGCTGAATCATTCTGGTATGGCAGATCGGGCAAGCACCCTCTTCTTCACCTCTCCATTTGATTCTCTCTTCCTCAGTCTCTGCTTTTACAGATGCAGCGATGTTCTGACCTACTTTGGTCATACGATCCATCATCTCCGGATATCCCAGAACAGACTCATGAGCCATTGCACCATAGTACTCTACGGTATCAACAACATCGATAGCCATCGGGAATGTAAACTCATACATCATCGGCAGAGTCAGTGCGATCCAGTTCTCAGTCATAGCACCACCAACAGAGATCAGAGCTGCCTGACGTTTCTTGAAGGATCTGGTATCCGGCAGTTTCTCCTCCGGCCAGCCTGCTTCTACACCCTGATCATACAGAGCTTTACGGAAGGTGATATCATGGCTCGGTCCGATTCTGTCACAGATGGTTTTGAAACGACCGGTAACGGATGTCTCATAAGTCGGACATGCAAGAATAACTGCATCAGACTCCATAATAGCCTCATCCAGAATATCAAAATCATCATGACGAACGCAGTATCCGCGTCCTCTCTGAGAGATCATTCCGATTACGCAAGCGATACATCCGGTACAGTTGGAGATGTTCAGATCATCCGCACGAATGAAAGCTACCTCACAGCCCTCTTTCTCGCACTCCATCAGTGCATGCTTAACCATAATATCGCAGTTGCTCATCTTTCTTCCGAAAGAAATACCCAAAACTTTTTTCTTTTCCATCAATATGCCTCCAATAGTAAATACAAATTCAACTATGCTCTTATGGTACAAGAATGCAGATATAAATTCTTTATCTGCTTCCTACTTTCAGCAGCAAATCATTTCAATTGTCAGAAAAAAACAGCAGGATATGCAATCATCATTTTCAAATGTTGCATACCCTGCTGTATATTAAATGTCGTTTCGGTAAATATGATACAGTGCAAACTCCTGACGATGCAGTGCAATGTGCAGTGCCAGACGGTCTTCCTTCGCCGAAACATGCTCCATGGACAGTGACGGCGTACATACATCCTGCAGATATTTCACATCATTTCTTGTCAGATTCGACTCATACTGGAACTTGCCCCATTCATCCAGAATACAGCCATGCTCCCGGTTGATCGCTCTCTTCTTGACAGTAAAACTGCAGTTGCTGCTCACTCCCTTCAGGATCACATCGATCGGAAGGATCGCATCTTCCGGAAAGATCGAATCCAGTTCTCCCGGACGGATCGCATTTTCCGCCTGCAGGAAATAATTCGGTGAATACCAGTTAAGATTAAAGAACAGGATCTGGAACTCATCCTCCCGAATCTTTGTTGCAATATAATTCTCACCGATATCGATCACTTCTCCGCCCAGACGGCTGAGGAAGTACATCGCATAAAAGATCGGCTTGCCCAGTCCATCCTTGGTAAGCAGACCGGCACCTCCGTGTGCGACCTCATACACATCCAGATAGCTGCCGACCCAGTCGGTTCCAGTCCAGTTATTGAAATATTTTACCTTTCCAAACAGCTTTGAAACGGTTTTCAGATAATAAGTTCCGCGGAAACAGCTGTCATTCAGGAAATTCCGGTTCGACGGAGTGATATTCCACTCGCTGACAGCAATCGGAAGCTCCGGATGACCGCTTTGCCGCAGTGCCTTCTGCAGTGCCTCCACCTGATGAAGTTCAAATTCCCTGTCAGAGGACCGGATGGATGTCTGTGCACTCTCATCCTGCGGCTCATAGGGAAACATCTGAAAAGAGACTGCTGACGGCAGATTGCCGACGGCATCACAGTGCTTCAGGAAATCGATGGTCACCGACGGATCGGTATTAGAGATCGCGCCGATACCAAGGATCTCTGCTTTCGGCACTCTGTTTCTGATGCATGTATAGGCAAAATCGTACACATTGTAGAAGTCATACTCCGGATCTTCGTAATACGGAACATCATGAATAATAAAATGATCCGAACCAATTTCAAAGATCCACTGCTCCACTTCTTCTCTGCCATAACGCAGAACCCAGTGCTCGATCAGACTCTTAAAGAAGGTTTCCCATGCATTTCTGGATACAAAGCGGATACGATCCTCATTCATATAAACCATATCCCCGATGCTTCGAAGCGCAAAATCCGGCTTGGACGAAAAATCCAGCCACAGATGAATATGATGTGATACAAGAAAATCCAGAATCGTATCGATCTCACCGAAGTTGTAATTGCCTATGGTCTTTCCGTCTGTCATCATAAGTTTTTCCGACAATACGGACCAGACACGGATGTGTGTAGGATGCAGATTCTTCTGAAGAATCTCCACCTGGAACTGCACATTGATACGATTCAGATTGCCCAGCGGACCGATGCAGATCGTATCCTGCCAGAATTTTCTGTAATTCTGACTGTTTGTCGTATCCAGTTCCACCTTGAGCATACCCTTGCTGGACTCCGTCTCCACGACTTTTGTTTTTTCCTGGAGCTCCTCCTTCAGTTCCTTCTGAATATTTTCCTGCTCTTCTTTTCTGGTACGGACCTCCTCCAGTTTCTTCATTCGATATTCGGTAGGAGCCATTCCATAGTTTTCACGGAATACTTTATTAAACACCGAAGCATTGGAAAAACCGCAGTCCATGGCGATCTTCGTAATATTCTTGTCGGAATACAGAAGCTCACTGATGGCATAGCGGATACGAACCTGGTTTACATACTCCGCAAAATAGATTCCTGTCTGTTTTTTGAAAAAACGGGACAGCGTTGATGTGGAAATAAACATCTGATCCGCCAGTTCGGACAGGCTCACACCATTCTGGAAATTCTGGTGAATATAATGCATGATCTTCTGCAGTTTCTCATCGGTACCATATTCTTCTACCGAGATCTGACCGTATGCATTGGACTCCATATAGTACTCAACAAGCACATCCAGCAGTTTATACAAAAGGCTGTATTTATAACTGTCCGTCTTGCGGTTGTACAGAACCTCCAGATAAACGATCTCGCGCATGATCTCGCGAACTGCATCGAAAGACTTCTCCTGATCCACGCAGGAATTGCATAAAAACAGACAGCTTGCATTGCTGATCATCTCCGCAATGAGCTGGTATTCATATCGTACCCGGCAAAGGATGTTGCTGCCTTCCAGATGCAGACTGTGCTGTACACTGGAATTGATCAGAATAACATCATCCTTGTGCATGATGTATTTTTTGTCCCGAATCCGCACTTCCAGTTCGCCTTCCAGGCAGTACAGAACTTCAATATCCGGATGCAGATGCATCGGTTCATCCATGTTCCGAATCACATCCACACTAAACTGGTGATAACTTTTCATTCGTCTTCACTTTCTAAGAAAAACATATTTTTCCTGCACAGAAAACTCCGTTTCTGTGTATCACATTCTGTCAGAACCTGACTGTACACGGATTTCCCGGTGTCAGAACTGTCCATTCGGATGCTTGCATTCCATATCATCCACACGCATCGTACAATCCCAATGTTCCGCAAGCTGTCCATCCTGAAGACGATACATATCAAATACCTTAGCTACAACGCCGTTATTAAATGTGCATCTGAAAAATACACATACCATATCTTCATCCTGCAGCAGTTTTACGATCTCCGCATGCGGACCTTTTTTCAGGAAATCATTGATAAATCCCAAAAATCCGGCTTTGCCGTCCGCAACGCCCGGAGAATGCTGCTTATAATCATCTCGCATCAGCTTGTCGATCTCTGACAGATCGCCGTTATTAAATACCCGTTCATAAAAATATCTTACAATTTCTTTGTTTTCCATTTTATCAACACCTTCAGTATCCTTTTATTTGTTTGCGATATGGCTATTTTAGTCTATTTTTGTTAAATGTACAATAATATTTTCTATCAGCATAATAAAAAAAGCAGCTCTCTGCCAGATTGACAGTGAGCTGCTTTTGCATTGAGACTGCCTGTATACAGCAGATCCTGAAAGTTCTGCACATCTACAAGCTTTATCTCTTCTGTTTATTTCATATATAAGGTGATCTTTCCGAACATACCGCTCGGCTCCAACGCATCGTGCTTGAAGTCAAACGGAGGTTCCGGATAGTTCAGCTGATCACGGGCCGGTGTATTAGCAACCTCGATCACGATCTGGTTCTCACCCTTCTTCAGATACTTCGATACATCAATCTGGTACGGAGGAGTCAGTCTGCTGCCGGCAAGTTCACCGTTTACATACAGGCGCATAACTTCGAAGACATATTCTGCCTTGAAGAACGCGCTCTCCGGAACCTGATCCAGATCAACCGTCTTCTCATAGCGCATGATACCGGAGAATTTCGGAGCAGTATCCGATACCGGAACCAGCTTCTCCATATGCACATTTTCCTCAAACTGCGGATATTCCATCGGTTTTGCCCAGGATACTTCCCAGTTATCCGAGATATCCTTAGCCGTCAGGCACTGCATGATCTGGTGTTTGAAGGAAGTGTGCGGTCCTGCACATTCGGTATTCTTCATCTCCATCAGTACACAGCTCTCGCCCGGTTCCAGATCCAGATAAATACTGTTATATCCGGCAGAGATCTCTCCGGATGCAGCTTTGTATACGTCATCCATTCCGTCATAGAACATATATGGCTCGATACCCGGCAGTTTCACCTGTCCATGGAATGCTTTATCCGGATGCTCATTGACAAGCATATAGATACGGCGTTCCTTTTCATACTGATATACCGCAATATCCGCAAAAGCAGGCTCCAGTGTAACTTCACGCAGTCCAAGTTCGGCAAGTCTGGAAGCAAGACCTTCAACCTCCATGACTTTTGCACCTGCAAGTACTTCCTGCAGTGCAGCTGCATCTGCAAGCTCACCGGCACTGTTTCGAATCAGGCTGTCCGGAGCTCCTCCGACGAACCATACCGGGAATTCCGGATATTTTTCCATAAAACGAAGCAGTTTCTCAGGAACATATTTCATGTACGGAACCAGAAGAATACGGAATTCAATTCCGTTGATCGTCATTACGCCGTTCTCGCAGCGGCCATCCCATACAGAGAGATCATCCAGAACATCCAACGGAACTACATCAAATTCAACCTGTCCTCTTGTCAGTTCCTTTCCAACCTTTTCCATCGGAAGATGCACGGCTGTCCAGTCACCTTCTCCATCATAAAGAACCGCTACAGATGCACGGTGTTTTCCTCCGTTCAGGACATCACACATACGGTTTGCATATCGCATCAGATCGCCGAACCAGCTGATCTGCAGGTTATTGCCGCGGGCATTGAAATGAGGCGGGCAGTCCTGATCCGGGTACTCTGCCATGGAGAAGGCATGCGGTACCAGATGGTTGACACCTCTGCTGAGTGTATGATCCAGCAGGTATTTCATATCCCGTACACCAAAGCCCCATCCGTAAGCTCCGAAAAGCTCGCACATGGTTCTGCCTTTTTTCAGCGGATCCAGATGACCGGAGGATGCTCCCATCTTTCCAAGAATATAATGATAGAATTCTCCGTTTGTCTCCAGCGGACCCATGCTTCGGCGCATGGTATCCGGTGCGCCGAAATAGTACTGTGCACCGATAATATCGATACCGGCCATATCCTGTCCGGTCATTGCACGGAAGAAATGAGACGGTCCGATTCCCAGACGGCTGTGTGCACCGTTATCCTCTACCACATGGCCGATATATTCCACGCCATGGGCACGGCACCATTCGCCGATCGGTTTGGAAAAATTCTCCTGATACAGATAGGATACGCAGTCCATAAAATCATAGCGAACCTGCGGACAGATCTTCATGACATCCGACTCGGCAAACAGATACGGCATAACCGTATGCAGCTTGTCTCCGTAACGCTCGATCAGCATCTGTTCCAGCTCATCACTCCAGGGAAGCGGCATTCCTTTTTTGCCGACGCGGGCATAATAATCCGGAAGGGAAATGTTGCCGATTGCAGGCTCATCCGAGAAGAAGCCGGCAATCGTCTTGCCGAATTCATCACCATATCGCTCATAATGCGATTCATATACGCCCTCGATCTGGGTTCCTGCAGATACCTTATCGATCATATTGATGTAATGTTCATTACCGCCGTCGGTCTGTGTCTTGTACATAACATGCACACGCCACTGTCCCTCCGGAAGTGTAAAGGAACACAGTCCATCTTTTACCTGATCGGTCAGATCAACGACATCCTCTTCGGAAAAACTGTCACTTCCGACAAATTTTGTAGCTACAACTGCATACATCTGGTTCTGTGCACGAAGGCCGATCTTTTCCGGATGTGCAAATACATCACCGATCTGCCAGAATCCGATGCTCGGTTTCAGCATACGGTCGATACGGATCGTTTTGGGATTCTGACTTCCGTAGATATCCACGATGGTCTCATTCAGATACCATTTGTTTCTCTCCGGATATTTTGTCTCGATCAGACCTGCCGCATAACCGGTCGGGAAATGCTTGTCATCCAGGATCCAGATCTTCATATCACGCTTGCGTGCCTCATCCAGGACGATGTCAACGTCATGCCACCAGCCCGGACCGCAGAAATCATCATGCGGACGAGCCTCGATACAGATGGCACGAATGCCGCAGTCGTAGATCTTGCTGATTTCTTCACGAAGATTCTCTTCCGGTTCGCCTCTCATCCACAAAAATGGAAATATATAATTATTCATTTTCGCTCTCCTTGCTCTTTGTATAAACCATCAAAACTGAACAGTAACCTCTGAGCACAGATTCTCCTTGGAGCTGTGTCCCGCGAAAATACGGAACAGGCCGTCTTCGGTCTTGTAATTCTTATCGTTGTCGTAGAATCCCATATCTGCTTTTGCAAGTTCCATGGTTACGGTCTTTGTCTCGCCTGCTTTGAGCTCTGCTTTTGCAAAGCCTTTCAGCTCGCGTACCGGACGTACAAGGCTTGCAGCTACGTCCTGCATGTACAGCTGTACGGTCTCGGTTCCGTCTACGGCTCCGCTGTTGGTTACATCTACGGATACGATCAGCTTATCTGCTGCTTCCTCTACCTTCAGGTTGTCATAGGCATAGGTGGTGTAGCTGAGTCCGTATCCGAACGGGAACTGCGGCTCATGAGTCACATCCAGATAACGGGAAGTGAATTTGCTTCTTCCGCCCGGACGGCCGGTGCTCATATGGTTGTAGTAGATTGGACACTGTCCGGTTACCTGCGGGAATGTGGATGCCAGACGGCCTTCCGGATTCTTGTCACCGAACACTACGTCTGCTACGGCATTACCCATCTGGATTCCGAGGTGCCAGCACTCAACCATGGCCGGTACCATCTCTACCTCTTTCTGCAGTGCCAACGGACGGCCGTTCATCAGCAGTACAACTACCGGTTTGCCGGTTGCGACAAGCTTTTTGATCAGCTCGGTCTGCTCACCCGGAAGTGTAATGTCTGCCTTGGAGGATGCTTCACCGGACATGCTGGTGGTCTCACCAAGTACGGCTACGATCACATCGCCGTATGCTGCTGCCTTCTCCACTTCCTCTTCGTTGATCGGGCCTTCCGGTCCGCAGCACGGATAGTATTCGAAGTCTGCGCCTGCATTTTCAAAGCCCTGACGAATGGATACGCAGTCTTCCGGTCTCCAGCTGAGCGCCCATGCGCCGACTACCTCTTCACGGATATCGGCAAGTGCACCTACGAGACTGATCTTCTGACTCTTCTTCAGTGGAAGTACATCACCCTCATTTTTCAGAAGAACGATGGATCTTGCTCCCGCTTCTCTTGCCAGATCCAGATGCTCCTTCGGAAGCACATCATAGCGGTCCATAGCCTCTTCCGGTACATACGGATGATCAAAGAGTCCCAGCCACATCTTGACAGACAGGATTCTCTCAACAGCATCATCGATAACCGCTTCATCCAGTGTTCCGTTGGCAACGGCCTCTTCCAGTTTGTTCTTGTAAATGGTGGTACCCATATCGATATCCAGACCTGCCTCGGCAGACTGAACGGCTGCATCCATCTCATCGGCAGCGATACCATGAGCTACGCATTCGCGAATGGCATTTGCATCGCTGACTACCAGTCCCGGGAACTCCCACTCCCCTTTCAGGATGTCACGCAGGGTATATTTGTTTACGGTACAGGGAACGCCGTTCAGATCGTTGAAGGATGCCATTACTGTTGCAGCACCTGCTTCAACTGCTGTCTTGAACGGTTTCAGGTAGTTGTTGCGAAGCATGGAGTCCGGCATCATGGTGGTGTTGTAATCACGTCCTGCCTCACATGCGCCGTAAGCTACATAGTGTTTCAGGCATGCAGCTACATAATTCTCTGTGGAGGAACGGTCGCCCTGCAGACCTTTGATCTTGGCTCCGGCAAATGCAGAAACCAGATACGGATCCTCGCCCGGTCCCTCGGAAACACGTCCCCATCTGGCATCTCTGGCAATGTCCAGCATCGGAGCGAAATGCCAGTTAACGCCCTGTGTTCTGGACTCTTTTGCTGCCATGGAAGCGGTTCTCTCAAACAGATCGGTGTCAAAAGCACCTGCCTCGGCGATGGCGATCGGGTATACGGTACGGAAACCGTGAATAACATCCAGACCGAACATCAACGGAATACCCAGACGGGATTCTTCCATAGCAATCTTCTGCAGTTCATTGCATTTGCGCGGATCGGATACCATCAGAGATCCGACACGTCCGGTACGAATATCCTCCTCATGGAAATCACGTTCTGCATTGCTGAGGATCTTCTCAAACTCTTCATTGCTGA
This sequence comes from Eubacteriales bacterium, assembly GCA_030527665.1. Lineage (GTDB taxonomy): Bacteria > Bacillota > Clostridia > Lachnospirales > Lachnospiraceae > Bilifractor. Next base: position 870 of record JAUNAK010000044.1, on the reverse strand, counting down.
TTCGTCCGTCTGTCATCATCTCGATCAGTTCTTCGAACGGTACATCAAATCCGCCGACGATCGAAACCGATTCCTGGTTCATCTGGCCGATTTTCTCTTCCAGTGTCATCTGGGAAAGGATCTCTTTTACTCTTGCTTTCTGTTCCTGTGTCAATCGTTTCATGTTTCGCTCCTTTTACATTTTATACATCTTAAAGCAGTGGAAATGATCAACGGATTATTCATCCGTCAATTGTTCCAAAAAATACATTCAAAAGAATACAAATTCTGACTAATTTATTCTAACATCCCGATTTTCAATTGACAATCGATGGCTGTTTTTATCCTTGCATTTTATTGCACTGCAGAAGCATTTTCCCGCATTCCTGCAATATTTTCCAGGAAATTGTTTCATTCCAGGCAAAATACGCCCACTATTCCATAAACAAAGAGCCTTTTTCTGCCGCCGAAGATACAACTATGAGAAACACCCTTTGCGAGTTTCTCAAGTTGTCGCGACATTCTTCAAATGCTCATGCAGGCACGGAATTCGCATCGCTGCCCGCGCAAAAAAAGGAATGCAGCCCATCGTTTTGAATGAGCTGCATTCCTTTTATTCTTTTAACGTTTTTTATTGTACAGGCTCCAGACAACTACTGCAGCAACCGCAAACCCTCCGGCAAGCATAAAACTTGTAAATGCTCCGGAAGCTCCGCTGTTCATCTGTCGGATACCGGTCACCAGCCAAAGCAGCATACAAAGTATGCACATAAATACAGATAAGTATTTTGATCTCATCGTTTCTCCTTTCATACATCACAGTCGGGATGTAAAGCCGGCTCTAAAATAAATGTTGGGGCGCGATTCATCAATCATTATCAAGATTGATGG
>JAUNAK010000116.1:3204-5283 GCA_030527665.1 Eubacteriales bacterium | reverse complement strand
AACAGATCTGCCGTTTTTGTCTGACATATGTATTCAATACAGAAAATGTCCGGGAACCGGAGCAGCAGGAGTACCGGGAACTTCCCGGACTCATCAGGAAATGTGTGGATGAAACACAGATGGTTAAAGGGGAAGATACCGCATACCGCCGGCTTCTGCTGTTTCGGGAAGCTGCCGGTATATTGAATGCGGAAAGACAGGGACTTGCGTGGAGCGGTGTGCCGGAAGAAGAGGTGCTGCAGATCCTGGAGGATATGGAGAAGGAAGCCGGTGAGATGCAGATCACCAGAGAAAAGGTGCTGAAACTCAGGGAAGTGCTTCTGGAGGATCTGGAGGAATATCGGGTAAATCTGCATCGTGCTTATGAAAATGCCGGTAAGCATTCCGAATCATTGCGCAAGCAGGAAGAGAGGAGGTCGGAATGAAACGGAAAGGTCGTTACGATAACGGAGTTTTTCTGCTGCTGTCAGCTATGATCCTGACTCCGGCAAAGGCAGTGCCGGTATATGCAGAAACGATTCCTGCATATACCGGGTATTATGGAGAAGTGCTGGAAACAGAGGGCCTGTTGGAAACCGTGGGGCTGCTGGAAACAGGTGGAGAAAAGGTGTTTCATATGTATGCCGAAGATCCGAAGATCGCGCGGGTAGACGAGGAGACCGGGGAAATCCATTGTCTGTATCCGGGAACCACACGGATCCTTCTGGAAACAGAGGAGGAAGGAGAAGAAAAAACGCAGGCAATCGGAAGTCTTCAGGTAGAAAAGCGGAATGTTATTCTCTGTCTGCAGCCGGTAAAGCAGAGGGGAGAAGCCGATCCGGACCTGACAGAGGAGATCCGGAACCAGCTGCAGGAGTATGTGATTCCGGCGGAAGCGGATGCTGATTCGGAATCGGAAGCTGCATCCGTCGATAGAGTATGGAGGGACGCGGAACCGGCCGGCCGGGAATCCGGGACAGACAGTCCGGACACGGGTCTGCGGCCGGAAGAAGGCGCAGCAGAAGGTTTGGAAGAGGACAAAAAGGAAGGGATAGAAGAAGGTACGGAGGCAGGCGCAGAAGAAGGTATAGAGACAAGGGCAGAAAAAGGTGCGGATGCAGGTGCAGAAGAGGTGGAACGTGTACTGTCTCTTGTGCATTGGGGCTATGAAGATACAGCAGAAGGAGATGAGAAAGGAATTCTCCGGGAGGCCGGTGTTTCTGGAATTCAGCTGGTATTTGAAGAGGACGAACGATATTGTTTCAACCGGAACATTGCGGAGTATTATCCCAGCTATCTGACGACCATCGAGGATTCGGCGGGAAGCGGCAGAGGAGATGATTCCTCGAATACAGAGGCGTCAGGAGGGAACATACCGTGCGCAGACGGAATAGAAGGAAAAGACGACAAGGCGCCGGAAGAAACGGATGAGCGGGGAGCATTTGGTCCGCTGTCGGCAGGAGACGATTCCTCGAATACAGAAGTGTCAGGAGAGAATATACCGGGAGCAGCGGAGAAGCCGGCAGAAACGAGCGATGGAGAAAGCAGACCGGATCCTGCAGAAAGTGAAGGAGAAATCCGCCCGCCGATCCGGATTCTGCCGGAGGCGGATATAGTGCCGGTTATTATCCCGATTCGGGACGGGGACACCGGAGCTCAGGCGGAAAAAAAGGCGGATGACAGCAGAATCGCACTGCAGAACGGGAAGGATCCTGCGGATCGTACAGCTTCCGTACGTACAGAAGCAGAGAGCAGGACAAGTGATAAGGAACCGGAAGAACGAAAATTGGATCCGGTGAAGGCTTTTCAGGAATGGAAGGAATCTATTCTGAAAGAAACAAAACTGTTGGGAATGGCAAATGGAACCAGTGTGCAGGGAAGCACATTTCCTTCGCTGCAGCTGGCAGGTGCGGTACGTGAGCAGGAGGTGTCCGGTACCGTTCGTATCCTCCGATCCGGTTCAGAGAGAGGAGCAGAGGATGTGACAGAGCGATTTCTGGATCGGTCTGCGGATGGAAGCGGTTATATCGGCAGACAGCTGGAACAGATACCGGAAAATGACGGCGTCTACACGCTGTCAGTTGCCTACCGGGATCAGGA
>JAUNAK010000116.1:0-3104 GCA_030527665.1 Eubacteriales bacterium | reverse complement strand
CCATTCGCGTATATTCCAGGGATGAAGCCGGCAATTCACCGGAGAGTTTGGATATTATTAATGGAAGAATCGGGTTTCAGATCGATCGGACAGCACCGGAATTGACCGGTTTTCAGGAACTGGAGGAGACAGAAGGAGGGGAGAAGACCTTTCGAATTACTGCTTTCGATTCGCTGGGACTGAAGGAGATCTGCATATATCTGAATGATGTCTGTCTGCAGAAGGCGGACAGCTTTCCGGATGTGCATACAGCAGAATTGACACTGCAGTCCGGAAAGGAGAACGCCGGACATCTGCGGATTACCGTGGAAGATCTGGCCGGAAACCGACTGGATACCGATGCCAGAGATGAAAATGGGGAATACCGTTTTTCTCCGGCCTTTGCGTTTCCGCGGGAATTGCAGAGCGGGGAGACAAAGCAGGAAAACAGGAGGTGGAAACGGGGGCTGAAGTATGCGGGGATTGTTCTTCTGGGAATCGTCTCCGGCATTCTGGGCTGGAGCATCGGACGAAGGAGAAAACGGTCATGATTCTGGTGGGAGTATGTTACGGCAATGATAAGCTGATGGATTTTCGTATTGACGAGACACTTCCGCTTCAGGAGATCTTTCCGCTGATCCGTACCCTTTTACTGGAAGAGATCAGTGAGGAAATCACCGAAGCGGAAAAAGAAGAAATCAATGGTGCCGTTGGTTTCAGCTGTGGAAGGCGGATCCCGGATATGCGCCGGTCAGCGGAAGAAAACGGAATCCGGTATGGAGATATCCTGTTTTGGGCAGCGGGGAATACAGGTCCCCTTTCTTGACAGTTCAGTTAGAAACTGCTATTTTATTCCATAAGCATAGGATGTCATAACTATGCTTAGAATTGTGGAATAATCAGGAGAGATCATACATGAGATGTCCGGGATGTGGATATAATAATCCAAGAAATGCCAGACGATGCGGAAATTGCGGAAAACGTCTGGATCGTGTAAGAGAACGTAAAAAAGAACAGGCAATTCTGCTGTATGGTATAATTTTGATCTTGTTGATACTGGCTGTAGGTTTCGGTGCGATGATGGGAATGTCAAAAGTTCTGCAGTCAACCAGCGGTGCTGGCAATGAGCGGCAGAAGGTAACCATTGTAACGACTCCGAAGCCGGAACCGACGGCGGATCCGGAAGAAAAGGTCGTACATGAGGCTGAGACAGGAACTGCCGAGACGATCCTGCCGGATACAACACCGACAGAGGTGGAGATGAATGAGCCGATCGGGGTAACGCCGACACCGACAGAGGCACCGGCAGCAACAGGCGGCGCATCTCTTGTCGATGAGAATCGTAAGAACGAAATGCTGATGGAAGGCTATTTCCAGGTGACCGTAGCAAATTCCACGGCTTCTTCAACGATCGATCAGGAATATGTGGATAATAATCCGTATGTACTGTACGACGGTGCTGACTATACCAGCTGGCAGGAAGGTGTTGACGGAGACGGTCTGGGATCAACCGTTGATTTTACTTTTGACAGAGAATACTCTGTAAAGTTCCTCGTTCTGAAACTTGGAAACTGGTATGATACCGATGAGTATTATTATAGAAACAACCGTCCGTCTAAGATGACCTTTGAATTAGGCGGACAGTCCTTCACCGTGGATTTCCCGGATCAGAAGACGGAATTTGTTCTTGAATTTGAAAATCCGATCTCCTCATCAAATCTGCATATGATCATCGATGAGGTGTACAAAGGTACGGAGTATGAGGATACCTGTATCAACGAGATCGATGTATACGGTATGTAATTGCCGGGAAGAACCGATTGGTTTCGATCTGTACAGGCGTATCGAAAGATTTTATGCATTTTTCATAAATTAGGTGCTACCATTTTGAAATGAGAGGTGCTATGATACGAACGAACCGTTGATACAGACTTTTAATAAGGAGAACAGTATGAAGGTTACCAATATTACGAATATAGATGGATTTTTTAAAACAGTTGACCAGTGTAAAGGACGTGTAGAACTCGTTACAGGTGAAGGTGACAGACTGAACCTTAAGTCCAAATTAAGTCAGTATGTTTCTCTTGCCAGTATTTTCGCTGAAAACAGCATGATTCCGGAGATAGAAATCGTTGCTTACGAGCCGGAAGATATTCAGAGATTGATGGCATTCATGATGAACGGCTGATTGGCTGCTGCAGATCATAATGCAGATCCTGACGGAAGATTTAAGCGGAGGAACAGAGAGGAATCTCTGTCTTCCGCTTTGTTTAGGTTAACTGCGGAGCCTCATGGCGAAACCGCATGATATATGCGCTGCGAGGGTGTGAAGATTCGATTTTGAAGATGCCGGCTGAAACTGACATGAATCCGATTCCGGTCTCGCAGAGCTTACATTTAGGAGGATATAGAAATGGCAAAAATCGACATTATCTCCGGCTTCCTCGGAGCCGGAAAAACGACCCTTATCAAAAAGCTTCTCGGCGATGCTCTCAAAGGACAGCAGATCGTACTGATTGAAAATGAATTTGGTGAGATCGGCATTGACGGCGGATTTCTGAAGGATGCAGGTGTAGATATCCGTGAGATGAACTCCGGATGTATCTGCTGTTCTCTGGTAGGTGATTTCGGTACCGCTCTCAAGGAGGTCGTTGATACCTATCATCCGGATCGTGTAATTATTGAGCCCTCCGGTGTCGGCAAACTTTCCGATGTCATCCATGCAGTAGAAAACAATGCAGGAGATGCAGGACTGGAGCTGAACAGTGCTACAACGGTTGTAGATGTAACCAAATGCAAGATGTATCTGAAAAACTTCGGTGAGTTCTTCCGCAATCAGGTAGAAGCGGCTGGAACCATCATTCTCAGCCGTATGGATACACCGAAAGCTGCCGGAAAAGTGGATGAAGCAATGGCACTTCTTCGTGAGATCAATCCGAATGCTACGATCATCACTACACCGGTAGAGCAGCTCAGCGGCAAAAAAGTAATGGATACCATGGAAGGTGTGAAGATCGATCTCAGCAAGATCGAGCCGGAGCATCACCATCACCACGATGATGAGGAATGCGACTGCCATGACCATGAGCATCATCACCATCACGATGATGAGGAATGCGACTGCC
>JAUNAK010000043.1 GCA_030527665.1 Eubacteriales bacterium | reverse complement strand
CTTGAACAAAATGTTGATCACTTTTTTATATATTCATGCAGATGTTTCTGGAAGCTTTCTTTATAAAACCGAAAGCACATCTTCCAATGCTTCAGAAATAATAAAAAAAGACTCCTGCCCCATAACTGGGACAAGAGCCTGTTATATACTCCTGCGGTACCACCCACATTGATATCTCGAAAATATCCACTCTGCACGCACGATCATGCGCTCCCGATTGATAACGGATGGGAACCCGTCGAGACCTACTGGGAAACTTTGTTCCTGTTCAGCTCGCCCTCAGAAGTCCATTCACCTGAATCCGTCTGCCGCAATCACACCATCTGCGGCTCTCTTGAAGACATCCCTGCAGGTTACTACTCTTCGTCAAAGGTTTAAAAAATATTTAAAATGAATTATAGACATCACCTATTTGTTTGTCAACCGACAGGTTTACCAAAATAGCAGGCAAATCTTTGTTAAACCCGGCACCATATTTTATCGGAATGTTCATGAAAGCCTTTGCCAAAACCTCCATCGAATCCAGACGGCAGGTTCAGCCGGCGGCTTTCGAATCGATTTCACTGACAGCTTCCGAACAGGATCCCCGCCTTCTTTATTTCGCCGCGATCCTGTATTTACTCCATGTCCGCATCACTGACGATCTTGGGATACTCCCGCATCTCTTTCTCGTCATGCAGCGGGTTCCATACCTGCGCAAAGAATGGATCGACTTTTGCACGCGCTCCGTAGTTCCAGCTCTTCCGCTCACATTCGGGGCACCAGTGTCCGCCTTCCAGCACCAGCCTCGGACTGGCCATGAATCGATGCCCGAATGCACACCGGAAAGCAAGCTTTCCCTTCCAGTCGCCTGTCTGCATTTCTTCGGAGGTACAGCTGCCGCCGCGGAAGGCCGCTGCCTTTTTCATATCCTCCAGATTCAGTTCCTCTTCCGGCTTTTCCTCATCATAGCCGTGGTCCAGACGAATCTCCGTATCCCAATCCGTAAAATGCTTCATTTCACTGAGTTTTTCGGGAATCTCTTCCCATGCTTTCCGGCTTCCCCAGTATGCATCGATATGATCTTCTACGTTGTCACGGATAAAATGAACGGTTCCGTGCTCCGTGAGGGCCTGCTTTAAGAACACCTTTTTCATGATCGATCCCATGAGTTTCTGTCCGCCCGGCAGTCTGCAGATCACTTTTGACAGACCGACCGTAACCCCGAGGTTTTCCTTATATGCATCGTAAAAATATTCCATGCTGTCGCTTCGGAAGTGCAGATATTCCTCCAGCTTATCCGAATCCGAATAATACTGGCCATGAAAATTCCGGGTCGCATACCACTTGGGATCAATGACATGATCCAGATTTGTAAAGCCGATATCCCCATAGAGTTTCTGATACATTTCGTAGGTGCTCACGCGGCAGCTTTCGCCTCCGCCGATGTTGTAGATATGTCCCCAGAAGGATTCCGGCAGCGTTCCCTGTGCCTGGAACAGAGCAAGATTTCTCATTGCCCGTCCCGAATCCCGATCCGAAACGTACTCCAGAACATTGTCCAGACAGTTATGAAACATGATGGCATCCACAATGCTTGCCATGGCCTTGCCGATGATTCCCGTCTGCCGGAGACTTACCCAGTAGGTAAGCCCGGATTCGATCACATAACGCTCCGCTGCAATTTTAGAGACAGCATAGTAGTCAAACATACTGGGTTTGATCGGATCCCCCACACGTCCCCAGTGAAGCGGCGGCATACGGTCTCCGGTCTCGGCAACCGTTCCGATATTGACAAAGCGTACCTCGTCCTCCCGACCCTGCTCCTTGATGCAGTCGATAATATTCTTTGTGGAGCCAAGATTGTTTTTCATGGCTTTTTCCGGATAATAATCCGCCTGCGGAGAAACAAAGGCCGCAATATGCAGAACCAGATCCGACTTCCGCACACAATAATCCACATCCTCTTTGTTCAGCAGATCCCCCCAGCGAATCTCCAGATTCTCTTTATTTTCATAGGAAGCAAGAAGCTTATGATTTTTCTCGGAATCACGTACCAGAATAATGATGTTGTAATCCGCTGCATCCTCGATCATCTGCTTCAGACTTTCATAACCCATTCCGCCGGTAGCACCTGTAATAAAAACAGTATATTTTTTCATTTTCTATCCTTTCTTCTCTGCATCCACCTGACAACCGGCCATCGCTCCCGCTCTATCGGCAGAGCAGCCGTTTTATTCCCCTTTCATGCCCAGAGTTTCTACTTTGTTGTTTACGATATCCATACAGAGACGAATAGAATCACCGATGGCCGCATCGATATCATCCGGCTGCACGCCCAGCTTCTCACATCCAAGGCCCTTATCAATAAACAGATTGGAGCACTGCAGATCGGTGAATTTCACCATGTGAAGACCGCCCTCGATGTTGTTGGCTTTCTGCTCCTTCATCAGTTTTTTGCCGCCCATGGCATACATCCAGTTGGGAATGGTAAGAATCTTCTTATCCGGTACGCCCATATGCTTATGTGCGATGGCCAGCATCTCTTTCCAGGTCAGGTTGTAATAGCCGATCGGGTAGCAATGGCCGCCTTTGTTTTTCTCAACCGCACCGGCAAGCGCCTCGCCGACCTGATGAACCGTTACCATGGTCGTTCCGCCCTTCGGATACATGGTCACCTTTTTCATGCTCATGATCTGTTCAACAAGGAATACCCATACCGGTTTTCTTCCCGGCTGTGTGCCGAAAATATACGGAAGTTCCAGAACGGCCACATCGAAGTTTTCATCTGCAAATGCCATAGCCGCCTTCTCCTGGTCGATCCGGCTGCGGATGTACGGATGCCACTTTGTAAGCTCCAACTCCGGTCTTGTTTTTGCAAAATACGAAAAATAAGAACCGCAGACAGCCACATGCTTCACGCCGCATTCCTTTGCGATCTTCAGAAGCCTTTTGATCGGATCGATATTGTATTTTTTATACAGATCATAGATCGGTGCCGGACCTTCTACTCTCTCGTCTACACCGGCTGCAAATACAAAGCCCTCACATCCCTCCATATATGTGCGGATCTCCTCATCTGTCATTTCCAGATAGTTTCCGTACTCGATCTTCATTTCGGGCGGCAGGACTGCGCCCTGCGGAAGAGGCGGCAGTGCAACAGAAGTTACCTCATGTCCTCGTTCAATCAATACCTTTGCAGCTTCGCTTCCCAGCAGACCGGTTCCGCCAATCATAAATACCTTCATCACATGCCCTCCTTGCAATCCTTGTTATTTATCTAAAAAAAAACGATATTTCTTTGTTCCTTCCACCTTAAATATATAGAATCCCATGCACGCATAATTGCATTTATGTTATTATTTTTGCATATATGTTATTTCCTCTTTTTTTATGAACCTGATGCACGCACGCTGCACTCTTCCGGATGCCTCCTGTGTGAGACTGCTTTTCTGCACGCATCTGCAGAAGAGGAGTGATCTCTGATGAAGATGAAGGCACCTGCGATGCAGTCGATTTTTTCTTCAGCCTGAGAACTGCCCGGCAAAGACGAAGGTACACCTATACAGAAAGGAAAACTGTCCCATGAGTGAATACACAGAAAACCGCTCCGCAGCTGCCGGCAGTCCGGCCGATACAGAAAAAGAGATCGATTACAACTACATTGCCGACAACATTTCCAATATTTCCAGAATCGCTCTTCGCATTTATGAAAACGACAATCTGCTCCGTTTTCTGAATACGACTGCTTTTCCGGTGGATCCGGGCAGAGAGTTTATCGATGAAATGCTGCAGACATCACGATCCGTCAGCTATTTCATCACGCCCTACTATCACTATTACGGAATCCTGAAAAACGGAAATCACACGCTGATCCTGGGTCCCTGCTATCATCTGCAGCCTACCCATGCACAGATCCGCGATTACATGTTCTCCCTGGGCATCAAAGAAAGATACGAATCCGAATACGCCCAGTATATGCAGAGCATCACACCCATGCCTCTGGAAATGTTTCTGCACCTGATCTGTCTGGTGCATTACTTCATTACCGGACAAAAGCAGGATATGGCATCGCTGCTGGAAGAAGGCTGCATCTCCTCCAATCCGCTGCCGGAAACGAAACCTCCGATTTATCAAAAGCTTTCCTCTCTGTCTTCGGAAGCTGTCGGAGAACCGCTGCATGACACGATCGGCTTTGAAAACCAGATGCTGCAGTATATACAGACCGGAAATGTTTCCGAACTGGAACAGCTTTTTGCTTCCTCTACACCCGGACAGGTCGGAAAGATCGCCAGCACCTATATCCGCCAGATCAAAAACACCTTCATCGCAGCCGCCACGCTTGCCTCCCGGGCAGCCATTACCGGAGGAATGCCTGCAGACGAAGCCCTTTCTCTGAGTGATAACTATATTCGCCACTGCGAGGAACACAGCGATCCGCATCTGATCATGAACCTTCAGCACAACATGATCATGGACTATGCACAGCGCATTCACTCACTGACACTCGGCAGGCACCACAACCATTTTATGTACACAGCCATCACCTACATTCAGGAACATCTGACAGAAAATCTCACGGTCGAGACGATGGCCTCCGACCTCTATCTGTCCCGGTCCTATCTGTCCACACGCTTCAAAAAGGAAATGGGGATGACTCTCCAGCAGTATATTCAGGAACAGAAGATCGAAAAAGCGAAGATCTATCTGAAAAACACCAATCGTTCGATCCTTGACATCAGTACATACCTGAATTTTTCGTCTCAAAGCCACTTCCAAAATGTTTTCCGTAAATATACGGGGATGACACCGAAAAAATACCGGGAACATCTATGAGAAATGCGCCTTGCGAGTTTCTCATAGATGCCGCGATGCGCCTCGACTGCTCATGCCGGCACGGCATTCTCATCGCAGCCCGCGCAAAAAACGCCGGAGCATCCAATTTTCTGCTGTCTGACAGCGAAAAACCAGATACTCCGGCGTTTTATTTTATGAATAATTTCTATTTATTGGCTGCAGTTTTTATGCTGATCGATAAAATACCCGATCACAAATCACCCATGTGCCTGCATCTTCTTTCCCTAATACAGTTTTTTCAGATACACACAGATTCCGACCAGTGCGGCTACAGAGATTCCGATGGATACCATACCCATGATCGGATGATGGATCGTGGCCATTCCAACCTCGGAAATTCCCAGTGCTACAAGAAAAACAGCGACTGCGCGCTGATATTTCTTCGATTTCTCGCCCTTCAGCTTCTTTGCGGGATTTGTTTTTCCTCCGAAGAGTTCCAGAATCCCCTGTCCTTTGCCCATGAAGAATACAACTGCAAGGGCAAAAAGAATGATTGCAAGTGTCCAGTCAAATGCAGGACTAAACATAGTGTTTTTTCCTCCCATAAAATATTTGTCAGTTAACAGGAATACTCCCGTTTTTATATTTTCTCTGCATCCGGCAACTTTGCACCATGTCATCCGGATATGCATCAGCTGCCTGAAAACTTTATTTCTTTGTACGTTTCATGATGATCGCATGCTCGGTCGGATCAGAATAATAGTTCTTGCGCAATCCCACATCTTCAAATCCGGCATGCCGATACAGAGTCCGCGCTGCCGTATTGCCTTCCCGCACTTCCAGAAATAAAGTATCCACGCCTCTTTCTTCCGCAGAACGAAGCATCGCCTGCACCAGCATGGTTCCGATCCCCAGCCTGCGGCAGGTATTTTTTACCGAAACACTGGTAATATCCCCTTCCGGCGGAACCGTCAGAACACCAATATAACCCACCAGTTCTTCCGTTTCCTCCTCCACCGCTGCCAGAAAGATCGTATCTTCCCGGGCCAGAAAATCCTCATAGCTCTTCCGGCTCCATGGCTCGGAAAAATTCTGTTTCTCGATCACCTCTGTCTGATCAAGGTATTTCTCTTCCATCGAACCGATCCGAATCATTCCGACTCCTCCGGAGCACTGCCCTCTGCGGCAGCCTCTGCCTTTTCGGCCGCTGTTCCCTGAAGTTCTTCTTCCGAATGATTGATTGGATTCAGCTTCTCAGATCTCTCCTCGACCGCTTCCATAGATGTTCCCTTTTCTTCCTGCTCCCGTTCTGCCTGCGACTTGCGCAGATATTCCGGCTTAAAGTCGGCTGCAGAAACCGTTCTGCCCTCTTCCAGATACTGCATGCCCAGTACTCCGACAGCGCCTGCACGCTGACGAGACATGTGCGCGGGTGCAAAAACAAAGGGCACCTGCAGCAGCTCCTCCATCTGTTTCCGGTAGGCATCGGCACCGTCACCGAGAAGAATGACTTCTTCTCCCAATGCATTTAAGATCTCTGCCAGCTCCTGGATCGTAGAAGCCCACTGTTCGTGAACGGCAGTTAATTTATGATTTTCAAAACGATAGATACCGGTGTAGACCTGCTGTCTTCTGGCATCCATCATCGGAACCACCAGTCCCCGGGCATCGAACAGATTCATTGCCAGCGCATCCACCGTCGGAACTGCCGCCAGCGGTTTGTCCAAAGCCAGTCCAAGTCCCTTCGCCGTTGCGGTTCCGATCCGCAGACCGGTAAACGATCCGGGTCCGGCTGCAACAGCAATGGCATCCAGACTGTTCAGATCCAGATCGATCATTTTGGATATCTCATCCAGCATCGGCAGCAATGTCTGCGAATGTGTTTTCTTATAGTTCATGGTATATTCGGCCAGCATGGCACCGTTTTCCAGTACTGCCGCACTGGCAACCAGCCCGGACGAATCCAATGCAAGAATCTTCATTCCTCTTCCCCCAGTTCCTTCAAAAAATCATATGACTCCAGGCCTTCGATCGTGATTTTTCGATAATCAAAGCCCTTCTCCGGATCTTTTTCGATCGTAACCGAAATGGCATTTTCCGGAATCAGTTCCGGAATCTGTACCGCCCATTCGACCAGCGAGATTCCGTTTCCGAAGAAATAGTCCTCGTAACCGATCTCATCCATTTCCTCCGGCTCCTCGATCCGGTACACATCAAAATGATACAGCGGAAGGCGTCCGTCCCGATATTCCTGTACGATCGTAAATGTCGGACTGTTTACCGGCTCGGCAATTCCCAGACCGGCTGCCATTCCCTGTGCAAAAACCGTCTTGCCCACGCCAAGGTCTCCGTTCAGCGTATACAGCTGTCCCGGCTTGGCCTGTTCTGCAATTTTCATGGCCAGACGATAGGTATCGTCCGGGTGCATGGTTTCTATAATCATAAGCGTATATATGCTCCCATCTTCTTACTGAATGCCTCGTTTGTACGGTCTTTTATTTTAGCATGCTTTCCTGTATAATGATAGGGATATTGCATGAATGCATGCAGGAATCCACCATATATAAGGAGGCAAATTATGTCAAATCCGGTAGTAACCATTACCATGAACAACGGCGATGTCATGAAAGCAGAGCTTTATCCTGAGATCGCACCGAATACCGTTAACAACTTTATTTCCCTTGTAAAAAAAGGCTTCTATGACGGTCTTACCTTCCACAGAATCATCGCAGGATTCATGATCCAGGGCGGTGACCCGGCAGGCAACGGAACCGGCGGTCCGGACTATTCCATCAAAGGCGAGTTTGCAGGCAACGGCTTCAACAATACACTGGCACATGATGCAGGTGTACTGTCCATGGCACGTGCAATGAACCCGAACTCCGCAGGAAGCCAGTTCTTCATCATGCACAAGAAAGCACCGCATCTGGACGGCCAGTATGCAGCTTTCGGCAAAGTTATTGAAGGCATGGATATTGTTGACAAGATTGCATCCGTACAGACCAACTGGAGTGACGCTCCGCGCGAGCCGCAGATCATCAGCAGCATGGTCGTTGAGACCTTCGGTGTTGAATATCCGGAACCGGAGAAATGCTAAAACAGGCGATTGCGGGATCGCGAAGCGAGCAGCAATCGACTTTTATAGTACTTATTGATTCCTGAATACAATTTATCCGAGCAGGATCTGTCCGTCGGCTTCACAGTAAAATGTGGAGCCGACTTTTTCTATGTCCGCACGGCCTGCGGTTGCCTCAGCTGCCTGCTTGCGGAAACGGTTCTCCTCGGTTTCCGGCATAATGATCTCCAATGTAACTGTGTCGGTATATTCGGAATGCAGCGTCGGGATCCCCGCCTGTGCCAGCAGATACTGCATCTTACCCACATCCGTATAATTCAAATGCACCTGCAGATGACTTCCCCAGATCTTCTCGGCAGTAATACTCTCAGCTATGCCGTCTCTGGCTGCCTCCGTATAAGCCCGGACCAGTCCGCCGGTTCCCAGCAACACCCCTCCGAAATAACGGGTGACCACGATCGCCGTATAGGTCAGTCCCGCCCCGAGGATCACATCCAGAATCGGACGTCCAGCTGTTCCCGAGGGCTCTCCGTCATCCGATGAACGCATCATCTCACTCCGGTCTCCCAGTACAAAAGCCGAACAATTATGCCGGGCATCCCAGTATTTCTTCTTCATTTCCTCGATGAAAGCCTGCGCTTCCGCTTCATCGGCAACCGGTCGAACGGTAGCAATAAAGACCGATTTCTTCTCCTCGTATCTTCCTTCGCCGCCTTCCAGAACGGTTCTGTAGCCGTTTTTCTGTTCTGCCTGTGCCATAAATGTTCCTGCCTCTCTACTATTTGTTCACTGTTCCTCGCAAGCGAGTGAATTGAGAATACGCATACAGCTGCTTACATGCGAGCATGACGCATCTGCTTTTATTCCTTGTCCCCGTGCATCTACTTTCTTGCACTGTACACGGGTAACTTCCCCACCATGCGCTGCCCCGCCGTTTCACGGCTTTAGCTGCTGCTATCGCAGCCTGGCAGCTTATGTTGGGGAAGTTCCTCGCAAGCGAGTGAATTGAGAATACGCATACAGCTGCTTACATGCGAGCATGACGCATCTGTATGCGTATTCTCAATTCCCCGTGTACAGTAACTTTATGATACCACATTTCCTACTTTATTTCATTGGGGGTTTTTGATATAATAGTATGACTTCTTGTAGCTAATTATAGGAAGGAAATATCGGAGGCTATTATATGAATTTTGGTAAAAAAGGAATCATCAAACAGAAAGAAGACCTGCACGCTACAGCGCCGAAGGTCTCCAAACGTTTTAACGTTTCGCTTCTTCAGGTTATTCTCTTTCTTCTGATCCTCGTCATCGTCTGCGGTGGCTGCATGGGACTGGGAGCCTATAACGGTATCATCGATGATGCACCGGATATCACCGACGCAAACATCATGCCGCTTGGCTACGCATCCTTCGTTTATGATCAGAACGGAACAGAGATCCAGAAATTAAGTTCTGTAGAAGGCAACCGAATCTCTTTGGATATCTCGGAGATTCCTCTGAACATGCAGCATGCCATCGTTGCGATCGAGGACTCCCGTTTCTATGAACACAACGGAGTTGACCCACACGGTATGATCCGAGCTGTCGTTGTGGCCCTGTCCTCGAACTTCAACCGTTCCGAGGGTGCCAGTACCATTACCCAGCAGCTGCTGAAAAACAACGTCTTCACAGGCTGGACGAACGAGACTCGTATCCGCCGTCTTACCCGTAAGATCCAGGAGCAGTATCTGGCCGTTCAGCTGGAACAATCTCTGCATGACTCCGGTCAGGATCCCAAACAGGTAATTCTGGAGAACTACCTGAACACCGTAAACTTCGGTTCCGGTGCTTACGGAGTACAGACAGCTGCCCTTACCTACTTCGGCAAGGATGCAAGCAAACTGACACTTTCCGAATGTGCGGTTCTCGCAGCGATCCCGCAGAACCCGAGCAGTTTCAACCCGAAGATCTATCCGGAAGAAAATGCTCTTCGTATGAAGACGGTCCTGGATTATATGCTGGAACAGGGCTATGTTACCCAGGACGAATATACAGAAGCCTTAAACGATGATGTCTATTCCCGCATTCGCGATTACAATGAGGTTTCTTCACAGGAACGGGAAGTATATTCTTACTTTGTTGATAAGGTTATTGAGCAGGTTCAGAATGACCTGATGACACAGAAAGGCTATACCGCAGCTCAGGCCAACAACTTGATCTACAGCGGCGGTATTCAGATCTTCTCCACGGAGAGCCCGGAGATCCAGGCAATCATGGAAGATGAGCTAGCTAATGAAGCAAACTACCCGCCGAATACCGAGGTCAGTCTGGAATGGGCACTTTCTGTCAGCGGTGCAGACGGAGAGATCACCAACTACAGCCGTGAAATGCTGCAGAACTGGTATCGTGAAAACGGAGACGAGGAGTTTGATCTTTACTTCTCCTCCGAAGCCGAGGCTCAGACAGCGATCGATAAATACAAAGCTGCAGTAGTCGGAGCCGGAGATGAAGTCATTGCCGAGCGTACGGATTTTGTTCCGGAACCGCAGGCATGTATGACAGTCATTGACCAGAGCACCGGTTACGTAGTCGGAATCGTCGGCGGCCGCGGCGAGAAGGTCGGAAGTCTTACACTGAACCGTGCAACCGATTCCCTTCGTCAGCCCGGTTCGGCATTGAGTCCGCTGTCCTCGTTTGGTCCGGCACTGGATCTGAACGATACTTCTCTGGCAGCGAAAATCGATACCAAAGATATCGATGCCGGTGATGTCAGCACAGACTCTTCCATGTCTGCCGAGCAGATCGCACAGATCCGTGCACAGAAAGCCGGAACTATGACTGTCCGCGAAGCCATCACGAATACGATGAATGCAGCTGCCTATCGTCTGCTGCAGGATGTATCCTCCGACAGCGGTTATGAATATCTGAAGAGACTGGGCATCAGTACCCTGGACGGAAGTCCGCGTACCGATATTTCCCTGAATCTTGCAGTTGGAAGTCTGACAAATGGTGTAAACAATCTGGATATGACAGCTGCCTATGCAGCGATCGCAAACGGCGGTGTATATAACAGCCCGATCTTCTATACGAAAGTTACCGACCACGAGGGCAATATTATTCTTGAAAACACCTCCACATCCCGTCAGGTATTTAAGGACAGTACGGCATGGCTTATGACCGACGCGCTCCGCGATGTTGTAAGCAAAGGAACCGGCACAGCATTCCAGCTGCCTTCCGGTCTCTCGGTTGCCGGTACCGTCGGACTTACCGGAACCAATATCGACAAGATGTTCATCGGTTACACACCGTACTATACCGCAGGCATCTGGGCAGGCTATGATACCGGTCTTACTCTTCCGGAAGGCGGAGATGACTATATCTCCACGATCTGGACCAAGGTCATGGATCGTATCCATCAGGGCATGGATCAGAAGGATTTCGCAATGCCGGCTTCCGTAGAGCTCCTGACCGTCTGTGCCGACAGCGGAAAGCTTGCAGGAAACGGATGCAAGACCGTTACCGATTACTTTGATGTAGGAGCGGCTCCGCGTGTCATCTGTGTAGAGCATGTTCCGACACCGACGCCGACACCAAAGGTAACCGCAGCTCCGTCAACCACACCGGCTGAGGGCGAACAGTCCTCCGAAGAAAACGGAGACCAGCAGGACACGGATGAACAGCCGGAAACGCCTGAACAGCCGGACAATGGCGATAATGCCGGTGAAGAACCCGCAGGTTCAGGGGAAGAATCCTATGAATAATACATGACAGCTCTGCTGTTTCAAGCAGTTAAAACAGCAGCTGCATTGTGAAAAAACAAGAGGCACATCCTTTCCATCAATAGAAAGGATGTGCCTCTTGTTTTTTCACAATGCAGTATCACGAGATTATTTTTTGATTCGATTATTTCTCTCTTCTCTTCTTTGCAAGATTCTCCTGCACACGCTTGTACAGCTCCTGTGCCGCATTGTAGCCCATCTTCTTCTGTCTGTGGTTGACAGCGGCTGTCTCAACAATAACAGCCAGGTTACGGCCGGGGCGAATCGGAAGAGAATGACAAACGACCTTATTGCCGAGCAGTTCCGTATACTCTTCTTCCATGCCCAGTCGGTCATAGACCTTGTCCTTATCCCACTCCTCCAGCTTAATCACCAGATCGATGGTATGCTGGTTCTGTACACTCTGTACACCGAAAAGCATTTTTACATCGATGATGCCGATGCCTCGAAGCTCAATAAAATGTCTGGTGATATCCGGTGAAGTACCGATCAGCTGTACATCACTGATCTTGCTGATCTGTACCACATCATCGGTGATCAGACGATGTCCACGTTTCAGAAGCTCCAGTGCTGCCTCACTCTTACCGATACCGCTTTCTCCCATGATCAGAACGCCCTCACCATAAACGTCCACAAGCACGCCATGGATAGAGATCGTTGGAGCCAGCTGCTCATTCATCCATCGAATCGTCTCTGCAGACAGGGTTGATGTGGACTTATCCGAACAGAAGATCGGCGTACTGTATTTCCGCGCGGTCTCCAGAAGTTCCTCTCCGGGAACTACACCGGTCGCAAAGATAACACAGGGAACCTCCCTTGCCAGAAAAGCATCGAATGCTCTCTTCCGTTCTTCCAGTTCCATCTTCTGCAGATAGGAAAACTCTACAAAACCGATGATCTGTACACGCTCATTTGCAAAATGTTCAAAATAGCCGGTCAGCTGAAGTGCCGGACGGTTGATCTCCGGAACTGTGATCTCACGACCTTCATAATCGATCTCCGGTGTCAGATTCTTCAGATCCATCTCCTTTTCCAGTTTTTCCAGGGTGATAAATTTCCTGGCCATATCGGTACCCCCTTTTCATATGTTACCTTAAAATTTCTTTGTCCTATTGTACAGCTTTCCAAACTGTCCGTAAACGCAAATACCCCTCTTAATTTAAGAGTTTTGAACGTTATTTCCTGCACGTTCGAGGATAAACACATTTTTGTGTAAACCTCCCATGATGGTTATCTATAAACTGCGCGCTTCCTGCTTCTGCCGCTGCTGTATATTTGTAAATTCAGCTCCTACAGAAGTATTACCAGCTCCTCGTAAACTTCTTTCGCCACTGCCAGTTTATACAGCAGCCGTGTCGGCTGAGGTTCCAGTTCCCGATAGAAAGTTCGTACTTCTCCCTTCATATCCAGAGCAAAATACACCTGCCCCGGAACCGATGCCTCCGGATTTGCCGGGTCAATATTCCCCATTGTTCCCGTAACTCCGATACCGATGTCCGCATCATAGGTCTTCCGGCATGCCTTCGCCATTTCTGCTGCCGTTTCTTTCGAGTAAACGGTATATGTATCCAGAATCTCCTGCGGTACTCCCTGCATTACCTTCGCTTCGTTACAGTACGTGACAAAAGCACCTTTCAAGACTGCAGAAGATCCCTCAGTATCCGTAATCAGAGAAGCGATCTGACCGGACGTTGCGCTCTCCATGGTCGTGATCGTCAGCTTTTTTTCGATCAGCAGCTGTGTCAGATGTCTGTAATCCACCCGTATCTCTGCTTCGTTGTACATGTCCCCTCCTCATTATCGACGACAATTAATTGTGAACCTCAAAAGAGTATTCGCCTGCGGCGCCGCAGGTCTGAAAGACCGGTATGCAGCACTCATCGGCAGCATATTGCAGCCTCTTACTTCAGCCCGTACCAGGCAATTCCCTCATTTTTCCAGCCAAGGGAAATCAGCCAGTTATGTTCCTTTTTGCTTGTTGTGTAATTATGATTGTTTGCATATGCATTGGGATTGTATTCCCGGTACAACGGTTTTCTTTGCGAGGGATCCGAGAACCAGCCGATCCCTTCAAAAGACCAGCCGGCATTGGACAGGCTGTCCAGCTCACCGAAGTTTCTGGTATAGTGATGTTCACCTGCAACTGAGTTATACATTCTGTAAACCATATCTCCGCGGTTCGGAGCGATCCAGCCGATTCCCTCATATTTCCATCCGATCTTTCGGAGATTATATACCTCAATATCATTGGATGTATAGAAGTGCTCACCGGATGACGGACTGTACAGACGTTTCATCTTCTGATTTTTTCCGGTGGTAAAATCCGTTTTATAAAGGTGATTTGTCTTGATACGCGAAGCGATCGGATCATTATCACTATGCCAGTCTGCACGCATCATCATACGATCCGGCTCCATCTCAAATGTATAACCACTGCAATGATACGTCCAACCAGATGGCTTACTGATAACCGATTTTTCTTCAAGACTTAACGCTCCGGTAGAAAAGTTATAGTTTCCTGAAATTCTGATTTTATACGTGCCTGTCCAGTCCTTTTTTGTCATAATTCCATTGAAAGAACCTGACTTATTGCAGCCGGTAATATTCAAAGTTACGTTATCATTTACAACTTTATAATTTGTCACTTCCCCACTTCCGGATATATTCCAGGTTCCTGCCTGCATAATACCCTTCCATTCTCCATTGATCATATTCGGTGTAAGTGCACCCAGCAGTTCTTCTTCCGTTGCATTGGATTCGATCAGCTCTCCCAGTAGTGCATATTCCTCTTCCAGATCGGAAGAATCCTCTTCTTCCAGCCCCAGATCCTCTTCCTCGCTGTTTTCCGTTATTTCTTCTGTGCTCAACTCTTCCGGAAACGCAGGAACGCCCTCCTCTTCCACAGCTTCTTTAACGGTCTTTTCATCCACTGTATCCTCAGATTCTTCTGCTGAAAAATCCGCATCAGCACCCACTTCCGACTCAGAACCTGCCGCCATTGACGCCTCCTCCGCCGCTGCAGAAATGCTGACCGAAGACAGCAGCAGTCCTGCCGTCAATCCAAGTGCCAAAAATTTTTTCCATACTTTCATTTGCTTCACCCTCCCAACAGCTTTTCCAAAACACTATATTCAGTATATCATTTATCAGACAATTCCGGGAGAAAACCTGCTGTAAAAGTAAAAAAAGAACGTCCATCCGGACGTTCTTTTAGTATCTGTTACACTGCTTATTTCTCCCAGGTTGCGTCTGTACCGTCTACATCCCACAGATCCGGCCAGTCATTTGCACCGTTCCACAGGAATACCTGACCTTTTACAAGGCGGTTGCCGCATTCCATGGTCTTGATTGCTGCCATCTCTTCCTCGGTCAGCGGATCCTCGGTTACACATTTCAGGTTTGCGGTGTAGTTTTTCTCCTTGATGGAGAACGGGATCGGTGTATGTCCGTTCTGTACGGCCCATTTGATGGCGATCAGAACCGGGTGTACGCCATGTGCAGCTGCGATCTCACGGATCGTCGGCTGCTCAAGATCGGCAACATCCTCCGGAGTACGGTCTCTTTCCGGACGATCCGGAGAACCAAGCGGACAGAAACCAACGATCTCGATTCCCTGCTCACGAATGTAATCAAACAGCTCCTGCTGCTGGAAGCACGGATGCAGCTCCATCTCGATCGCTGCCGGTTTGATACGGCAAAGCGGAAGAACGGCTTTCAGTTTCGGCAGAGTCATGTTGGACATACCGATGTGTTTGGTCAGTCCCATATCCACCAGACGCTCCATCTGTCTCCAGGTTGCCATAAAACGCTCTACAGAGAACGGCTTGGACAGAGGATTTCTCTCGGTAACGTCACATTTCGGCGGATGATAGTTCGGGAACGGCCAGTGTACGTAGTACATATCCAGATAATCCAGCTTCAGATCCTTCAGTGTTTTTGCGCAGGCAAGAAGAACATCTCCCTGTCCGTGCATGTCGTTCCACACCTTGGAAACGATAAACAGATCCTCTCTGGCAACCTCACCTGCAGCCATTGCCTCAGCAAAAACCGTACCGATCTCCGCCTCGTTGCCGTAGCAGGCAGCACAGTCAAAATGACGGTATCCAACCTGGATCGCACCTCTGACCGCAGCCTGTACCTGCTCTGCAGAAGCATGATCGGAACCAAAGGTACCCATACCTACAGCCGGCATTCTGGCGCCGGTGTACAATGTTCTCTGCGGAACATTCGCCGGATTAATGTGTTCCATAAATTTTTCCTCCTTATCTCTCATAGGTAATTGTGAAATGCATGATGCTCCCATGGTGATTATCGTACGAATACCATGCATCCATATTCATTATTTCTCGGAGTCTACCAGAATCTTTCCTTTTACCTTGCCCGGCTCTTTGTACCAGCGGAAAGCCTCATCCAGACCGGAGAGCGGAACGATCTGCCAGATCATTCTCGGATCGTATTTCAGCTGTCCGGTTGCAAAGAAGTGTGCAATTGCTGTCCACTCATGTCCCGGGAACGGAGCGGAATAGGACATCCAGGAACCGGTCATGGTGAACTCCTTGCGGTTCATGTTCTCCCACTCTTTTACGCCGAAGGTCAGTTCCTTCTTCGGAGTTCCGATATAGCAGATCTGCGCCTTGTTTGCAGCCAGCTGGAATCCCATCTTCATGGTAATGGTATTGCCGGCAGTCTCATATACATAGTCAAAGCCGTTTCCGTCGGTAAGTGCCATGGCCTTTTCCATGAAATCCGGCTCCAGTGTATTGATTCCCGCATCGGCGCCCAGCTCTTTTGCCAGCTCCAGCTTCTCATCCACGATATCAAAAACAACGACCTTTGCCGCACCGTAGATCTTTGCAAACTGCATGGTCAGAATACCGATCGGACCGGTTCCGAGAATAGCAACGGTACATCCGCCCTTGTAATTCACCCTTTCCAGTCCGTGAAGTGCAACTGCCGCCGGCTCAAAAAGTGCTGCCTGCTCAAAGGAAACCTCCTCTGAGAATTTAACTGCATTTACTTCCGGTACACATACATATTCTGCGAAGGAACCGAACTGACGGGATCCGATAAAGCTGTAATGCTTGCAGAGAGAGTAGTTTCCCTTCATGCAGTCCGGGCATTTCATGCAGGGAACAAGCGGAACACCGGCAACACGATCGCCCGGCTGTACCTTTGTAACTCCCTCACCGATCTCCTCAACAACACCGGAGAACTCATGTCCCAGAATGTTCGGGAAGAAATGACACTCGTCTGCATTGACACGCGGAACATCAGAACCGCAGATACCTGTGAATTTTACTTTGATCAGAACCTCGCCTGCCTTCGGAACCGGTCTCTCGATTTCCTCATATCGAAGGTCTTCTTTTGCATGCAGAACACTTGCTTTCATCATAATAGCCATTGTTTATATCTCCTTGTTCTTTCAAAAAACATTGTTATCCAACTTTTATTTCATAAGCCCCTTCAGATTCTCATAGATCTGCCGGTAGGTCTCATAGGTTTTTTCATATACCTCTGCATTTGCCGTATTGGGTTCATGCGACCGGGTATCGTGTACGGTCAGCGCGACCGCTTTCTCATAATTGCTGTAATATCCGGTTCCTACACCTGCCAGCATGGCCGCACCAAGCGTCGTTGCCGTATCGGAGGACGGAACTACGATGGGCTTTCCGGTAATGTCGGATTTGATCTGTGTCCAGAGCAGCGAATTTGCGGAACCGCCCATGGCACGCAGTACATGTACCGGTGCTCCCGCAGCCTCAGCCACATCCAGATTATGCTTCAGCGCCAATGCTACGCCTTCCATACAGGCACGGACCATATGTCCCTTTGTCTTGGCAAAATCCAGTCCGTAGAACACACCCTTTGCATGCGGATTCCAGATCGGGGAACGCTCGCCGCTCATGTACGGAAGAAATACCAGACCGTCACAGCCCGGAGCCACTTTTTCCGCGATCTCGTTCAGCTGTACCAGAGAGCTCTTGCCCAGACTGTCCTTCCGCAGCCGCTCTTCGCCTGCAAATTCCTTTTCAAACCACCGCATAACACCGCCGCCTCCGGTGGTGCCTCCCTGCAGCAGCCATTTGCCCGGGATCACGTGGAAGGAAAGAATCAGATTCGGATCAGCCTTGTAGGTATCCAGACAGATACTCATGCCGCCGGCCTGACCGCCCTGCTCCTGCGTATCGCCGTCATGAATAACACCGGCTCCCAGCGTTCCGCAGGCTGCATCCAGACCGCCGGCTGCAACCGGCGTTCCTTCTTTCAGTCCGGTCTCTGCCGCAGCCTTTGCCGTTACCCGGCCGATGATCTGGTCGCAGTTCACGATCTCAGGCAGGAAACTTTCCGGAATCTCCATCTCCCTCGCCATATCCATATCCCACCTGCCGGTATGCATATCGAAGCAGTGCCATCCGTAGGCGTTGCAGATATCGTCGGTAACCGCACCTGTCAGCCGGTAGCCGATATATCCGTTGGAATGCAGCACCTTATCCGTATGTACAAATACCTCCGGTGCATGCTCTCTATACCAGAGGATCTTCGGTGTGGTATAGGACGGATTCATTCCGTTTCCTGCCATCGCAAAGATACGGTCCTCACCAATCTTTTTATTCAGATATGCACATTCCTCCTGTGCACGGGTATCCATCCAGATCGGTGTCGGTGCCAGGCATCTGCCATCCTTGTCCATGGCAATGGCTGACCAGCCCTGTCCGTCAATACCGATACCGACGATCTCCTCTGCCTTTACCGCACCGGATGCCCAGATCTTCTTCAATGCGTCACAGACACCTCTGTACCAGTCCTCCGCATTCTGCTCTGCCCATCCTTCATGCGGATAGTACACCGGATAATCACCGGCGGCCGATGCCTTTACACTGCCGTCTCTGTCAAAAACAGCAACCTTGCAGGCACTGGTTCCGATATCGATACCAAGAAGAAATTCTCCCATTCTGCCGCTTCCCTTCTTCGTTTTCTCAAAATTGACAGTTCACAAATTCAAGTCAAACCTGTTATCTTATCACCCGCAGGAGTCATTCCAAACCTGCAGCGCCGCACCCGGATTCTCTTCGAGGTTCGCGGTCTCCTATTCTTCACAGTCCTTCTGCAGTTTTCTGACCGAATGCCCTTCCAGGATCTCGGTTTTCACCCAGCGATGCTGCTTGCTGTCGAATTCCTCTTCTTCTCCTGCATCAAATTCCTGCAAGCGCTTCAGCATCAGCTCTGCCGCTTCTGCGCCGATCTCCTTGATCGGCTGATTCACGATCGTCAATGTGGGATGTACCGCCTTTGCAAACTGCGGGTTATCAAAGCCGACAACTGACAGATCATCCGGAATCAGGACACCTGCCTCATTCAGACCGATCATCGCTCCCATTGTCATGCTGTAGCTGGAAATTACAACAGCCGTCATTTCCGGATGCAGTCTTCTCAGCTCCATGATTCCTTCTGTTCCGCCGCCGATCGTTCCGTCGGCATAAAAAACATAGGATTCCGGAAGCACAATGCGATTTTCTTCGCAGGCGATCTGATATCCCCGAAGCCGCTGGTAGGATGCATTTACCTCCTGCGGTCCGGCGATCAGTCCGATCTTCCGATGACCTTTTTGAATCAGATATTCCACCGCGGAACGGATCGCCTCCCGGTTATCCACCGATACCGAATCACAGTTCAGCTTTTCGATCTGCCGGTCGATGGTGATCAGCGGCTTTCCGGATCTGACAAATTTCTTCAGATTTTTTCCGGTGGAATCTACCGGAATAACAAACAGGCCGTCCACCCGACGGTTCAGCATAAAAGCTGCAGCCTCTTTCTCCCGGGCGCTGTCGGTTCGACAGTCACAGACCAGCATGGCATATCCATGCTGCCGCAGAATATCTTCGATCTCACTCAGCACACTTGCACAGAATGTACTGTTCAGCTCCGGGATGATCGCACCGATCATGCGGGTCCGGTTTGTTTTCAGCTGGCGTGCCGTTTCATTCACCACATAATTCAATTCCCGGATCGCCGCTTCGATCTTCTCCTTATTGGCCGGGCGGACATTTCCGCCGTTCAGATAAGAAGAGACCGTGGCCAGACCGCAGCCTGCCCGCTCAGCGATATCTTTGATCGTTGCTGCCATCGGAGTTCTCCTACTATTCAAGTCGAGCTCTGCGAGACCTGGCGCGGGATTCGGGTCAGTTTTCGCTGACATCTACCCATTCAAATCCCTGCGCATCCCTGCGGAGCGTTTATCTCAGTCGGAGATTGGACCCCCACTGAGATAATCTTGTAATTGCTCACCACTTGCAGAAGCTGGAGTCTTATCGACTGAGATAAATTATTCTGCTTTGCCGTCGCAGCCGCAGACTTTCATTCTTGCTTTTACCAGCTCTTTTACAGCCTCCATAGCCTCTTTGCCGTACTTCTTCGGATCTACAACTTCCGGATCCTTTGCAAAGTAAGCAGCAATCGCACGGCTGTATGCATTTCTCAGCTCGGTTGCAAAATTGACCTTGCAGATACCTCTCTTCACGCACTCGCTTACCTGCTCATCGGACAGACCGGAAGCACCGTGCAGTACAAGCGGAATATCCACAACTGCAGCAATCTCGGAAAGTCTGTCAACATCCAGAACCGGAATGCCTTTGTAGAAACCATGTGCGGTTCCGATGCCGACTGCCAGAGAAGTGATGCCGGTACGCTCTGCAAACTCTTTTGCCTGCTGCGGATCGGTGTATGCACATCCGTCTGCCACTACATCATCCTCTTTTCCACCTACAGTTCCCAGCTCTGCCTCAACCGGAATGCCGTTTGCACGAGCTACATCGGCAACCTTCTTGCTGACTGCAATATTCTCTTCGAAGGACAGTTTGGAACCGTCGATCATAACAGAGCTGTATCCTGCGATCATACACTCTACTGCCAGCTCAAAGCTGCTGCCGTGATCCAGATGTACACATACCGGAACGGATGCTTTCTCTGCCTCTGCCTTTACCATGGATGCATACATTTTCGGGGAAGCGTATTTCAGTGTGGAAGAAGTGGTCTGGATCATAACCGGAGCCTTCAGCTCTTCGGCTGCAGCAATGATTGCCTTTACCATTTCCATATTCTCTGCATTGAATGCGCCTACCGCATAGTGTCCTGCCTGTGCGTCAAGCAGCATTTTCTCGGATGTAACGAATGCCATAATTATCTCCTCCTTGTTTCCGCCTCACCGGCGGTCTGCCTGTAATTTTTCCGCATGCTCTCCCTGCAATTTCCTATCAGCGAATTCTATAAGAGTAAGAGTATCATTACTCCCTGCTTACGGAAGCAGCCGTCTTCTCGACTGCGTTCAAAACGAGCTGTGCGGGAACTGATCAACAGTATAGTCGAAACGTTTCGACCTTTTAATTATATAAGAATACACACGAAAGTGTCAACTGCTTTCCCCGAAACGTTTCGGTTTGTTATTTTCCTTCCTAATATATCAGGAAACATTCATCCTGATGCAAAGCCCCGATACAGTCTCTGCATCGGGGCTTTTGCGCTCTTTATTCTATTTGATACAACTGAACCTCACATGACTGTAAATCACGTGCTTCTTGCTTCTACCACTACTGCATACCTTCAAGTCGAGCTCTGCGAGACTTGGCGCGGGATTCGGGTCAGCTTTCGCTGACATCTACCCATCCGAATCCCTGTGCATCCCAGCCTTAAGAAAACTGAATACTGTTCAGGATCTCATCCTGCGGTCCTCCCGCAAGCAGAGACATCTTGAAGATCTTGATGGATACATATTTGCCTTCTGCTGTCTGACCGTAGTATTCAATGGTCGGGTAGCCGACATACTCATAAGTTCTTCCGCTCAGCTCGCATCCGCCGATCGTTCTTCCTTCGAGCTCGACAAGGTTCTCATAACGATCCAGCTTCTTATCGATATCCTCCTGTGTTTCTCCGGATTCAAAACCGATCTTACAGGAACCTTTCTCTGCAAGTTCTTCCGTATAGCTCCAGACCAGATAATCCCCGAACGGATCACTGTAATAGAACCAGTCCTCCGGAGCCTGCATCGTAAAGGTAACACTGTCCTGTGCAACCGTTACTTCTTTTCTGCCGGCAGGCATCTCCAGATAGTCGTACATATTTACCGTATCCCACTCTTCGGAACCAATGTTATAGAGCAGAATATTCGCCATCGTTCTCGATTCGTCCTCGCGCTCTCTGAATGCCAGTTCCAGATATACGGTATCCGATTCCGACCAGCGATAATATTCGTCTCCGTTATCGGATGTACGATCCAGTACACCGGGGATTCCCACCACGCTCTCTGCAAACGAAAGGTCCACATAGTTTCTCATTACATCGGAATCCATCTCATGGAAGAAACGATAGGCACTGGTCAGCACATTGCGGTCCATTGCCAGGACATCCGTGGATGCGATGGTACTCTTCGGTGCCAGAGAAGCCGCTGCAGCTGCCTGCGCTTCCGGTTCCTCTGCTTCCGTCTCTGCTTCAGAAGAAGCATGTTTCGTTTCCTCCGAGCCGGAGACTGCTGCCTCTGATTCTGCCATCTCGGATTCCCGGCTCTCCGCTTCCACCTTTTCCTCTTCTCCTGCAACCGGAGTCTCTTCTCCCTCTGCCTTTACCTCAGCCTCTGATACAGCGGCAGGTGCAGTGTCTGATGCTGCCGGTGCAGCGGTTTTTCCGCAGCCTCCCATAGCAAGAACAAAAATCATACCCAATGCAAGCCAAAATGGTTTTCTCTTCATATGCTTTTCCTCCTTTATCTGCTGTATTTTTTACAGCTTTTTCCTGATCCATTGTGTTTTATTCCAAGCCGGGTTCATCTGAACCCGGTGCGGATTCGGGGCAGCTTTCGTTGATATCGACTCCTCCGAATCGCTGCTTTCATAAATAATTTTTACAGCCGTTTCTATACTGTAACCTTAGCATATCCCAGCCTTTTATTCCCCATACCATTGTACGGGAAGGAAGGATCTTTACGAAATTTTTTCGTATTTTTCTGCGAGCTGAAACAAGGCAGCGATCATCTCAGCAGGCGCTCCGTCTGCAGACAGATTCGTGCCATGAGGACAACACAGCATAACGGACTGGTGGTGAAGGCGCTTCTTCTGCAGGCAGATTCGCAGCCTTAAGCGAAACGTTTTGTCTTGCATTCAGAAAGCAAACAACGTACAATAAAAACAGAAAAAAATGGATCGTTCCGCGTGGGCATACCGGAACGGAAAGGAGCTTATCATGTTAAAAAATATTCCTGCAATTTTACCGCCGGAACTGCTGAAAGTTCTCTGTGAGATGGGTCATTCCGATGTCCTGATGATCGGTGACGGAAACTTCCCGGCACACAGCATGGGCAAAAATGCCATCGTTATCGATATGGCCGGACACGGTGTTCCGGAGATCCTCGATGCGGTTCTGCAGGTATTCCCGCTGGATACCTATGTAGAGAAGCCGGTAAATCTGATGGAGGTAATGCCGGGCGATCCGACCAAGACCCCGATCTGGGATACCTACAAAGAAATCATCGCAAAATACGACGACCGCGGTGCGGATGCTGTCGGCAACATCGAGCGTTTCAAATTCTATGATGTAACCAAAGAGAAAGCATACTGCATCATCTCCACCGGAGAGACTGCAACCTATGCAAACATCATGCTGCAGAAGGGTGTTGTATTCCCGGATATGCAGCCGGCACCGTACAAAAAAGCATAACTTAAGCTGCACTCTGCAAGACCTGGTGCTTGAAAAGCAGCTTCAGCCGATATTTCCCGTACCAGATCCGTGTACATTTACGTGAAGAAGGGCACTGCATGTTTTCTATGCAGTGCCCTTTCGATCTGTTTTTTATACAAATATGTGCCGGATTCTTCAGAGAAATTCTATTCGCAGGATTTTTTTCACTTCTTTTTTTCCCTATTACGTCCGCTATCTAAACGCTTCAGAAAACTCCTCTATATCAAAAATGCCATATACAGAGGCAGTGTAATGATCCTCTCATCATCTCCTACATTGTAATCTCCAAGCTTTATTGCACGGTACACATGGTATTTTTCCGGATGATTCAGTATTGTTTTTGTGCTTTTGATATTACCGTTTTTTGCCTTAATCTCTACCGGAACACACTCACCCTCATAGCGAATTACAAAATCTATTTCCAATCCGCTGTCTTTTCGATAATAATAGAGTTTCTTCCCTCTTTTACCCCAAATATCTGCAATCAGATTTTCAAAAACGGCACCTTTATATGTAAAAAGATTTCCTTCAAGTATATCCAGCTGTGTTCCGTCTTCCAGCATACTTGCAAACAATCCACAGTCACACATATATACTTTAAATTGACTCTCTTCCGCATTACCGGCCAACGGAAGCTCTAATGCAGTCAGATTATAGCATCGTGAAATAATTCCTGCATCTTCGATCCACTGCAAACTGCCCTCATACTGTGCAGATGTTCCTTTTTTCTTAATAACGGAATATTGAAATTTCTTATTTTCCTTGCTTAGCTGTTTGGGAATTGACTGGAAGCATTCTTTGATTTTTCCCTTATCCGCCAATGCTGCATATTTCACCATATCATCCTCATAGGATCTGACAATATCTCTCTGCATCTGCAAAACAATGTCCATTCGTTTTGTATTCACAAATGTCTGCACAACATCCGGCATACCGCCAACTACCGCATACTGCAGCAGCAGTTCACGCATCCGCATATGCAATGCCTCCGGAACCGGCATTCTTTCTTTCATACAGCGCAGCAATACCTGAATGATATCCTGTGAAATGCTGTTTGCCCATAAAAATTCTTCAAAATCCAGCGGATACATATCTATAACGGTTTCATATCCTACCGGTACCGACTTCGGTTCCTTCCCATATCCTTTAACTCCCAGTAAAGATCCTGTTCCTATAACATCATAACGGCCATCCAGTTTAAAAAACTTCAGTGCGGTTCTTGCATCCGGACAATCCTGTATTTCATCTAAAATCAGAACGGTTTTTCCTGCCGCAAATTTGGCATCCGCACCTAACAGCACTGACAGCATCATCACAATATGATCAATTTCCAGCGATCCTGAAAAAGCAGCTGCGTAGTTTGGATTTTCAAAAAAATTCAGATAAACCACATTTTCATAATTCTGTTTTGCAAATTCCAAAACAGAAGATGTCTTACCGCACTGTCTGCATCCTTTAACAATTAACGGTTTACGATCCGGCCTGTTTTTCCATGACAGTAATTCAGCTTCTATTTTACGTTTCAGCATACGTTTCTCCTGTAAAAAAGCAAACTTTTTCTTATAGCATATGTATATTTCAAGTATTTTTCAAG
>JAUNAK010000005.1 GCA_030527665.1 Eubacteriales bacterium | reverse complement strand
TGAACCATTTACAGGTGGTTTTAACAGGAAGTGCTGCATGAGTTTCGAAATTAACCATGTGGAATTTGACAAGAACAGAGATTTGTTGTAGTATTACAAAAATATAACAAAAGTGTGACAAAGCGCATCTGCGCAGAATGGGAGTAATGCATATGAGAATGAAAAGAAAATGCAGACGGGTGATCCTGCCTCTGCTGATTGCAGTAATGGCTCTTTCCATCGGGTTTGGAAAAAAAGATGCCTACGCTTATGCAGATTATCCGATTATGGGAGAGAGCAGCGTAACAGCAGAACAGCTGGCTGCTTTTTATAACAGCAGAGCGGAATATCCTTCCTATTACAAGGAGCACGGAGCAGACGCGCCGACGATCGATGATCTGGCACAGATCTATGTGGAGGAGGCGACAGCGGAAGGCGTACGTCCGGAGGTTGCTTTCTGTCAGATGTGTCTGGAGACCGGTTATCTGTCCTATAGCGGTGATTCCAAGATCGAACAGTATAATTTTGCAGGAATCGGTACGACCGGAGGCGGTGTAAAGGGAAATTATTTTGAAACCATGCGTCTGGGGGTGCGGGCACAGGTACAGCACCTGAAAGCATATGCCTCCACCGGGGACCTGACCAAAGAGTGCGTAGATCCCCGTTTTCATCTGGTAGCAAGAGGCATCGCTCCGAATCTTTCGGATCTGGACGGCCGCTGGGCTGCTGCGAATGGATACGGTGATCATATCTATGTACTGATCGATGCGGTGCTTGGAATGGGAGGCAGCCGTACCGATGCCGACATGTTCCGTCTGTACAATCCGAACAGCGGAGAGCATTTTTATACACAGAACTATACGGAGCGCATCAGCCTGGTAGAGAAAGGCTGGTCCTATGAAGGCATCGGCTGGAGAGCCCCGCTGTCGGGGGATCCGGTGTACCGTCTGTATAATCCTAATGCCGGCGATCATCATTACACGACAAGTGCCGACGAAAGAGATATGCTGACCGCAAAGGGCTGGAGCTATGAGGGCATTGGCTGGTACTCCGACACCAATAAGGGAACTGCTCTGTACCGTGCCTATAATCCGAATGCGGAAGCCGGTGCGCATAACTATACGACCAGCAAGAGCGAACAGAACTATCTGGTCTCTGTTGGCTGGAAGGATGAAGGTCTTGCCTGGTATGGCGTAAAATAAGAAAGGTTTAAGAAATGAAAGGTTCGGTAAAAAAACTGACGGCGGTTACTGCTGCGCTGGTGCTGGCGGTATCCACCCTTGGAAGTACAGCTGTTTTTGCTGCAGAAGAGGAAGAGATCCTTCTGGATATGGATGCTGTCTCCGGAACGGAAGAGGAAACAAACCTCCAGTCGGAGGATGAGATTCCGTTGGAAGTGACGGATGAAGCAGCAGATTCAAATTCTGAAGATTCCAAAGCGGCAGATGCGGATGCTTCGGATTCAGGAATCGTGGATCTGAATTCTGCAGATACCGATGCTGCAGATGCAGGCACAAGGAAGGAACAGGACAATACAGAATTGCTCATCGATTCCGAAGAGGATGAAGAAAAGGCAGATGCATCCGACAGAGACAGTGATACAGAAAAAAAGGATGCAGCGAAAAAGGAGAATGCAGAGGACGAGAAAGACTCGAATCTGGCAGAAGAGGACGAAAACGAGGAGGCTGTTCTCGGAGACGGAGCGGATCTTCTGAAGATCGCCGAGCAGATGGATGCCGATACGCTGCAGACCAGCAAGGCAAACCGTGTATATACAGTCTGTCTGGATCCCGGTCACGGCGGCAAAGACTGCGGTGCGACCAATGAGGACCTTGGACTCAGGGAAGCGGATCTGACACATAAAATTGCCTACTATTGTGAACAGGAGCTGAAGAAATATCCGAACATCAAGGTAGTCAAAACCAGAAGTACCATTACGGAAGAAATGTACGGAAGTTCCGGCAGCGATCTGATTCATCGGACCGAGATCGGAAAAGAGAACAATGCGGACCTGTTCTTCTGTATCCATATCAATTCGGCGGAAGCAAAGAAGGCGAACGGTGTGGAAGTCTATTACCAGAATGAAAGCTATGTTCCGCGGCTGGGCATCCTTGGACGTCAGGCTGCGCAGGCCGCTGCCGATCGACTGGAAATGCTTGGGCTGGAAAAGCGTTTTGGTACAGATGGAAAAACCGGTGTCAAAACCTGGGTATCGGATCCTGAGTTTACCTACCCGGACGGCAGTACCACCGACTACCTGTCGATCCTCCGCAACTGCAAGCTTCGCAATATACCGTCGATTCTGATCGAGCATGGATTCATTTCCAATGAAGAGGACTGCAAGACCTTTTTCAATGAATCGGGTCTGAAGGCAATGGGAATTGCGGATGCCAAGGCGATCGTTGCCTACTTTAATACCAATCCCAGTGTAGAAGGATTTTATTCGGAACCGGATACCGATGTGGAGCAGAGCGGCAGTGCAGAGATGTACCGTATGTACAATCCAAACAGCGGAGAGCATTTCTATACAGCCAATGCAGCGGAAAAAGAGAATCTGGTGAAGCTGGGCTGGTCCTATGAGGGCATCGGCTGGACGGCACCGGCGGTTTCCGCGGCACCGGTATATCGACTGTACGACGCGAATTCCGGTGATCATCATTATACGATGGATCTGGGAGAGGCCAACTATCTGATCCGGGTCGGCTGGAGCAATGAGGGAATCGGATGGTATTCCGATGTAACCAAAGGAAAAGCCTTGTACCGCCAGTATAATCCCAACGCAAAATGCGGTTCGCATAACTATACGACCAATGCGAATGAAGCCAGGTATCTGGTGAAGCAGGGATGGAAGGATGAAGGAACTGCCTGGTACGGACTCAAGTAGTCGGCAGAAAGGGAAATATATGGTCTTTAAGAAAAAGAACATTTTTTCAAAGATATTGGTCATGACTGCGGTCATGACCTTTTTGTCTTGTACGCAGGCGGTACAGGCGTATGCATATGCAGAGGACGAGATGCCGGAACAGAGTTCTGCGCCTGCTGAAAAAGGAGAAAATTACGCCTGGGAACCGGCGGATCAAGGAGGAGAAATACAGAATACGGGGGCAGCGGAAACTCCGGGGGCTGCAGAAGCTGCGGAGGAGCCGGGGACTTCCGATGTGGTTGAGAATACCGATGCTGAAAACGCATACAGAGGGAACGCCGGGGGAACGAGTGCATGGAATGACTTGAACCCCTCCACCGGTGAGGAAGATACCTATATCGATCCGGCCGTTTATCCTTCGGATGAGCAGGGACGGGTCTATACGGCGGATTATCTGGGATTCACCAGAGCAGAGCTGGTGGCCTATCTGGAGACCAATCGGGAGATGTATCTGGGAACACCCTATCAGGAAAGCTCAGCCGAAGTACCGGAACCGGGAAAAGACGGACGGATGCAGTGCGAAGGCTTTATCTGGCATGTGCTGCATGCGCTGGCGCAGCGGAATACAGGAGTTGTTCCCTGCGGAGATGCGTCCACAGATCCCTATACCAACGGAGGAGGCTGGGTAAACTGGCTCGGCATTCACAATATCTCCTATACCGTGTTTACAACAAAGGAGGAGATGCTGAATTCCGGCATTCTTGAAAAAGGAGATATCATCTGGAGCTTTGACAGGAAAGGACCGCAGGCCATCTCCAATGATCATCATGTTGGATTTTTCTGGGGAGATACTTCTTCCGAGGATCGTTTCTGGCACTCCAGTCAGAAATCCTTTACTGCGGTTCTGGAAGGATCGGAAAAAGGTAACCGGATCTCTGCAATTGAAGGAATGACCGATGGAGAGATCTCCGAGTGGTGGGTGGTCAAACTTTCGGACGATACGGAAGCAGAGACGGCGGAAGCATACAGCGGTGTATTCGATGCGGCAGTTTATCAGGCACAGCATCCGGAACTGACGGATCAGAAAGCACTGCTGGAATATTTTCTGACGACCGGTATCTGGAATGGGGAAGGTGCTTCGGAATGGTTTGATATTTCCTATTATATGGAGGAAAATCCGGATCTGCAGGCGGCTTTTGGGAAAAATCGTCTGCTGTATGTACACCATTATCTGGACAGCGGACGAAAGGAAGGACGTGCCGGCAGTCAGGCGGAAGCAGACGAGATGCTGCGGCAGGCAGAAGAGAGCAAACGCAGGCAGGAAGAGCTGGAACAGAGCCGGAAAGAGGAAGCGGCAGCCAGAAAAACGGCAGAGGAGAAGATCCGGCAGGTGCAGCAAGAATTCATGCATCCGAAACGTGCCGGTATTTTGGGATGGATCCTGCGGCGGCTGGGGGGAATCTTCGGATAGATCGAAGTCCTGCAGAGAAGCAGAAAAAGATTCAAAAATTGAGAAGCAAAAAGTTTCAAAAATATATTGACAACGGGCAGGGCTTTTGATAGAATTCCTTTTGTTGGTGAGAAACACCAATGATGCTGATATAGCACAGGTGGTAGTGCGCATCCTTGGTAAGGATGAGGTCACCAGTTCGAGTCTGGTTATCAGCTCTGCTTTAAGGAGTGCAGTTTTACTGCATTCCTTTTTTGTTTAGCAGGAGATTCATTCCTGTTAAGCGAAAATGCTCCGCGGGAATGTGCCGGGGCACATTCTCAATTCCACTGGCTTTGTATCGGCAAGGGAGAAAAGCGATGTTATTTAATTCACTGGAATTTTTGTTGTTTTTTCCGACGGTAATACTGATAACATTTCTGATTCCGGAGAAATGCAGAAGGATCTGGCTTCTTCTGGCAAGCTATCTGTTTTACGCATGCTGGAATTATAAATACATTCTGCTGCTGTTCGGGGTAACGGTCATAACGTATCTGTCCGGCAGGATACTTGAAAAGGCAAAACACAGGAAGACCGTCCTGACCGTCTGTATTATCTGCAGTTTATCGATCCTGTTCTATTTTAAATATGTGAATTTTGCATTCTCCACGTTCGGAGATTTTATGCATGCCTTTGGAATTTCCATGGAACCGCCGGTGTATGATATTGTGCTTCCGGTCGGCATATCCTTCTTTACGTTTCAGGCAATGGGATATGTGATCGATGTCTATCGACGGGAGATCTATGCAGAGCGAAGTTTTATTCAGTATGCTTTGTTTGTATCTTTCTTCCCGCAGCTGGTGGCAGGACCGATCGAACGTTCCAAAAATCTGCTGAAACAGTTATCAGCAGTACCAAAGTTCAACTATGACAATGTCCGTACAGGACTTCTGACCATGCTTTGGGGTTTCTTTGTAAAGGTGGTTATTTCAGACCGGTGTGCGGTGATCGTAAATACCGTGTATGACAACTATCAGGATTACAGCGGAATCTTTCTTATAACAGCCAACATATTGTTTGCTGTGCAGATCTACTGTGATTTCATGGGATATACCATAATTGCGCAAGGAGCGGCAAAGGTGCTGGGATATCAGCTGATGGATAATTTCAAACAGCCATACCTGGCAGAATCCATTGCGGATTTCTGGCGGAGATGGCATGTATCGCTGAGTACATGGTTCAGAGATTATCTGTATTTTCCATTAGGCGGAAGCCGATGCGGAAGATTTCGAAGCAGTCTGAATCTGCTGATCACATTTCTGGTCTCCGGCTTATGGCATGGAGCAGACGGTACTTTTGTTTTGTGGGGTGGACTGCACGGCTTTTATCAGATCGTTGAGAGGCAGTTCCGTCCAATTGGCGAACGCATCAGCAAAAGGCTGCAGATCGAAAAAGACAGCTTTGGCATCCGGTTTTTTAAGATCATCTGGGTATTTTTTCTTACCGATCTTGCATGGGTATTTTTCCGCGCATCCAGTGTTGTGCAAGCGGTAACGATCATACAGAATTCTTTCCGATTAAATAATATCGGACTTTTGTTAAATGGAGCTCTGTACCAGATGGGACTGTCCGAGCGGGAAGTGACCATTTTGTTTCTATCTCTGCTCATTCTTCTGCTTGTCAGTCTTCTGCGTGAGAGAAAAACAGATCCGCTCGAATGGCTGACAGAGCAGCCGATCGTATTCCGATACCTGATCTACTGGAGTCTGATGGTATTGATCATTCTCTCTGCGGATATCGGAGGACAGGAATTTATTTATTTCCAATTTTAGGTTAAGGTTATGAAAAAAAAGATAGCACTGTTAGCAAAATGCATACTGGTCATTTTTCCCGTACTTGTTTTTTCGATGTATGCAGGTACACGCGGGCTGGCATATGTTGACGGAGAGATTCCATATTATCTCTGGAACAAACATGTTACCGGAAGTACGGACGAGACAGCCTATGATGTGCTGATCCTGGGGGATTCTGCAGCAAATGCAGCCTATCGTCCGACCGAATTATCCGCTGGTACGATCAATCTGTCGCTGGGCGGAACGACACCGATGGAGAACTATTACATACTGTCTGAATGGCTGGAGTATCATGAGGCACCGGCCGATCTGTTTGTCAGTTACATGGACATGCATTATACGATAAAGGATCCGGCGTTCTGGAAAAGAGTCGTTTTTTCTCATCGTTTTTCGTTTCGGACCAACTGGCAGATGACTGCTGCGAGATATGGAAAGCTGAATGCAGAGAACAAAGGGTATTATCTGGATCTGCTGGCGTATGAACTGTATCTGCCTTCGAAATATATTACGGCAGTGACAAATGCAGGCTTCAATCAGCGGTATGAAACAAATGTGGAAGCCTATAACGGGAATGCGGAAAGACGTGGAAGATATATAGCCGTCGGTACGGAGGACGGCTATGAAGGAAATGCGGAATCTTTCAAAACTTTTTACATGGAACCCTGTCTGGATGTGTATTACAGGGAACTGATACAGCTGTGTGAGGAAAAGGGAATCAGGCTTCATATTCTGCGGCTCCCTCTTCCTGAAGGTGTATCCTATACAGCGGAATATGAAAAAGAATACGATGCGTATTTTGAAAAACTTATACAGGGCTCCGATACGGTTGAACTGATACGTTGGACAACAAGTTATGAGCGCACATTTTTCAATGATGCACACCATATGAATGAGGTCGGTTCAACACGATTCAGCAGCGAATTAAAAGAACACTATCCGGAAATTTTTGGGAGCAGGTAATTACACAGGCAGTCACGATTCCCTTGCGGTTTCGTCACTGTCTGCGTTACTATTATAAGCATAGTATCGAGAGAAAAATGCATCGTACAGGGGGCAGTATGAGAAAAAAAGGTATTAGAAAAGGAATTGGATTTGCAGCAGTACTGACAGCAGGTATTCTGCTGGGTGGAATCTGTGTTTCTGCGGATGTGGATTCTGCAGACATGTATCGTGTGTACAACCCGAACTCCGGTGAGCATTTTTATACTGCAAGTGCAGCGGAAAGAGACCGGATCTGCCGTCTGGGATGGGAGTACGAAGGATTTGGCTGGACCGCACCTGCCTCTTCGGAGATCCCGGTCTATCGTCTCTACAATGAGAATGCGGGAGATCATCACTATACGATGAACAAAGGGGAAAAAGACGGGCTTGTGAAGCTGGGCTGGATCGATGAAGGAATCGGCTGGTATTCGGATCCTGACAAAACCATTCCGCTATATCGGCAGTACAATCCCAATGCACAGGCGGGATCGCACAATTATACGACGAATAAAGCCGAGAATGATATGCTGGTGAAGATCGGATGGAATGAAGAAGGAATTGCCTGGCATGCAATGAAAGATCCGGATCCGACGATTACGAATCCGATTACAATCCGCAAAGGCCGGGATTATGCTTCTATTTATGATTTCGAGGAGTATCTGGAGATGAATCCGGAACTGGCGGAGAAGTATGCAGCCGATGATGTGGGTGCACTGCAGCATTTTGCGGAATACGGGCTGGCAGCAAGGAAGCCTGGTAAGAAAGAGTACAGCAAAGAGGAGTACGACCGGATCTATGACGAAGTGATGCTGGGACAGGCGAAAGCAAAGCTGGCAGAGATCGGATCCACACTCCAGAGTGCTTATCGATATGCTGCCGCACTTCCCGCCGGAGATGGATACGGGAATGCGGAATTAAGTACAAGAGCGCTGGCGGAATACGGTTTTACCAACGGAGAAGGCGGCAGCTATGTACGTGCAGCCGTACTGACGGAGATGGCTTCTGCTCTTGGGTATGAAGCCTATCAGATGACCGGAAAGATCACGACCAATGAAGGACAGACACGGGAGCATTCCTGGGTGGAGATCGTAATCGATGACGTGAAGTATGTGTTTGACCCGACATTCCAGAATGAGGAGCGGCGAAACGGCTATCGAATCTACTATGGAATGGGCGGAAACTGGAAATACTCCGATTATTCCAAAATGAATGGATAGACAGATCTCAAAACATCCATTATAATAATGAAATTACAGCGTTAAAAATTCGACAGGCGGATCGCAGCACGGTGATCGATCTGGAGAGTGAGAGGAGAATAAAGACTAAAATGGCAGAAGAAGTAGTTTCGAGAAACTTTATTGAGCAGGAGATCGATAAGGATCTTACTGAAGGAAAATACGATACAGTCGTAACACGTTTTCCGCCGGAACCGAATGGCTATCTGCATATCGGACATGCAAAATCCATTCTTCTGAATTCCGGAATTGCCAAAAAATATAACGGTAAGTTCAATATGCGTTTCGACGATACCAATCCGACCAAGGAGAAGGATGAGTTCGTTGAGGCGATCAAACGGGATGTTGCATGGCTGGGAGCTGACTGGGAAGACCGTCTGTTCTTCGCATCCAACTATTTTGACAAGATGTATGAAGCCGCACTGAAGTTGATCCGCGACGGAAAAGCCTATGTCTGTGACCTGAATGCAGAGCAGATCCGTGAATACAGAGGAACCCTTACCGAGCCGGGTAAAGAGAGCCCGTACAGAAATCGTTCCGTAGAAGAGAACCTGGATCTGTTTGAGCGTATGAAAAACGGCGAATTTCCGGATGGTTCCAAAGTACTTCGTGCCAAGATCGATATGGCCTCTCCGAACATCAATATGAGAGATCCGATCCTGTATCGAATTGCACATCTGACCCACCAGAATACCGGTGACAAATGGTGCATCTATCCGATGTACGATTTTGCTCATCCGCTGGAGGATGCTTTTGAGGGAATTACCCATTCTCTGTGTACACTGGAGTTCGAGGATCACAGACCGCTGTACAACTGGGTGGTTGAGAATGTCGGATTTGCACATCCGCCGAGACAGATCGAGTTTGCAAAGCTGTATCTGACCAATGTGGTTACCGGAAAACGTTATATCAAGAAGCTGGTAGAAGAAGGCATCGTAGACGGCTGGGACGATCCGCGTCTGGTCAGCGTTGCCGCACTTCGCAGAAGAGGCTACACACCGGAGTCGATCCGCAAGTTTGTTGAGCTGGGAGGTATCTCCAAAGCAAACAGCTCCACCGACCTGGCTATGCTGGAGTACTGCATTCGTGATGACCTGAAAACAAAGGTTCCGCGTATGATGGCTGTTCTGGATCCGATCAAGCTTGTCATTGACAACTATCCGGAGGATATGACAGAGGAATTCGAGGCAGTCAACAACCCGGAGAATGAAGAACTGGGAACCCGTACCATTACCTTCTCCAGAGAACTGTATATTGAGAGAGACGATTTCATGGAAGAGCCGCCGAAGAAATATTTCCGTCTCTTCCCGGGCAATGAAGTGCGTCTGATGCAGGCATATTTTGTAAAATGCGTATCCTATGAGAAGGATGAAAACGGAAATGTAACGGTCGTTCACTGTACCTATGATCCGGCAAGCCGCGGCGGAAACAGCCCGGACGGAAGAAAAGTAAAGGGTACGATCCACTGGGTGGACGCTCGTACTGCACAGAAGGTGGAGTGCCGTCTGTACAACAGCCTGATCGATGAAGAGAAGGGCGTATACAACGAAGACGGAACCATGAATATCAATCCGGATTCCCTGGAGATTAAAGAAAACTGCTATGTAGAGCCGGCGCTGATGGAGGCAAAAGCATATGAAAGCTTCCAGTTTGTCAGAAACGGATTCTTCACAGCGGACTGCAACCTGAGTAAACCGGGTCAGCCGGTATTCGGAAGAGTTGTTTCACTGAAGAGCTCTTTCAAGCTGCCGAAGCAGAACGGCTGACTTCATAAAAGTGCGGATCCGCACTTTTACAGCATTTGAGAATGATCTTTTGCGGGGCTGCTGCATCGGAAGGAAACCGGTGCGGCAGCCCCTCTCCATCGGAGATACTGGGGAAGAAACGAATGATAAAAGCATGTATTTTTGATCTGGACGGTACATTGACCGAGACACAGGAATCCATTGCCCGGCCGATCAATCGGGCGCTGGAGCATGTGGGATTATCGGCAATGCCGGTAGAAAATTATAATTACTATGCCGGAGACGGATTCGACAATGCCATACGTCGTGCGCTTCGGGATGCAGGGGATGAGGATCTGATTCATTTTGAAGAAATACGAAAACTGGCCCGTGCCTGGTTTGCGGAGGATCCCCTGTATCATGTGCATCCCTACGAGGGAATCCTGCAGTCACTGGAAGTACTTCGCAGAAAGGGAATCCTGCTGACGGTTTTTTCCAATAAGCCTCACGGAGGCGCTGTGGATGTGGTGGAAACGATATTCGGCAAAGGAACCTTTGACCACATCCAGGGGCAGTCGGACGCGGTTCCGATCAAGCCGGATCCGACCGGTGTATTTGAGATCCTGCAGAAATACGGTCTTCGCAAAGAGGAGGTGCTGTATTTCGGCGACACCAATACCGATATGCTGACTGCGCACAATGCCGGTGTAAAGGCAGTCGGAGTAACCTGGGGATTTCGTCCCCGCAGCGAGCTGGAAGCCTATCATGCGGACAGAATCATCGACTCGCCGTCTGCAATTGCGGAGCTTCCGGAATTGCAGGAGTAAAATACTATCTGCGGAATTTATATAATTAAAGTAATAAATCGAAAGCTGCGGTATCAAACGATCATACAAGGCATCCGCTGTGTATGAAAACGAATACAAAAATGCAGAAATGAGGTTGTAACAATGCAAACAAAGTTTTCGGACATTAAAAAATTGAAACTGATTGCCTGTGATCTGGATGGAACGCTGCTGCTGAACGGTGCACAGCGTCTCCAGCCGAATACCTGCAAGCTGATTCATCGTCTGACAAAAGCCGGCGTGGTTTTTATGGCGGCAAGCGGCAGACAGTACGAAAGTCTGAAACGGCTTTTTGCTCCGATCATGCCGGAGATCGCCTATCTGTGTGAAAACGGCTGCATCAGCTATTTTGAAGAAGAAATGGTGCATCAGACCACGATGGAGAAAGAACTGGGAAAAGAAATCATTGAGGATATACTGGCAACAGACGGCTGCGAAGCACTGGTATCCGGACGAAATGTCAGCTATCTGCAGCCGAAACGGATGAGCTATCATAACCATATCCGTGATGACGTGCGGAACAATGTCAAGACTGTGCAGAGTCTGCTTCGGATTCCGGAACCGTATATGAAGATCTCGGTCTACCGGGAAGGCGGACTGACGGAAGAGGATATCCGCTACTGGAATAAGGAATACGGCAAACGTGTTCATGTGGTTACCAGCGGAAACGAATGGCTGGATATGATGCCTCTCGGCGTCGACAAGGGATCCGGAATGCTTCCGCTTCTGAAGCTTCTTAATGTTGCACCGGAAGAGTGCATGGCGATCGGTGACAATTACAATGATCGGGAAATGCTGGAGATGGTCGGCATGCCGGTGGCTGTTGATACAGCCAAGCCGGAGATCCTGGAAATGTGCGGCGATCATACCGACACCGTAGAGCATTATCTGGAGAGAATTCTCAGTGACATTCTGTAAAAGCATTTTGCGGAAAAATCGGATATACAGCAGCCGGCTTTGCAGAAAATATAGAGAACAGACATAGGAGTTTATGATGAGACAGGCATTGCACAGCGCCAGCGGCGATAAATTGTTTATAGTTATTCCTGCATATAATGAATCGGAGAATATTCTCCGGGTGGTTGAAGGCTGGTATCCGGTCGTGGAAAAACATAACGGAGAAGGCGGATCCCGTCTGGTGGTCATCGATGACGGCAGTAAGGACAATACCTATGAGATCCTCTGTGAGTATGCCACGGCCCGCCCTTTGATGACGGTTATTACAAAAAAGAACAGCGGACATGGCCCGACCGTACGCTATGGCTATCAGTATGCGGTCGAGCATGGAGCAGATTATGTATTTCAGACCGATTCGGACGGACAGACGCTGCCCTCCGAGTTCGAGCAGTTCTGGGAAAAAAGAAACAAATACGATCTTCTGATCGGCTGGAGAAATCATCGGAAGGACGGCTTCGGAAGAGTGGTGGTCACCCGTGTTCTGCGCATGGTGATCGCACATTGCTTTCATGCAGCGGTCAAGGACGCCAATACGCCGTACCGGCTGATGCATGCCGACCAGCTGAAGGAATATCTTCCGCTGATCCCGGAGGACTTTTTCCTGTCCAACGTACTGCTGACGGTCATCTATACAAGGAAGAAAAAGAATATCTGCTACATGCCGATCACCTTCCGTCCCCGTCAGGGCGGTGTGAACAGCATTAACTATAAGCGCATGGTTAAGATCGGAATAAAGGCACTTTCCGATTTCCGGAGATTAAACAAAGAGATCGACTGGTCCTGAAGGAAGACGGAAGAGAAATGGTACATAGTATATAGTGCATAGTAGATAGCACATAGTACACAGCATATCGTTCTTACGTCAACGGAAGGATGCCGGGAACGGTTTTGGGTCAAAGACGAAGAATAAAAAGTCAAGGAATTATCAGCACTCAACAACGAAGAGTGCTAAAATTCCTTGACTTTTTTCTGTTCCGTGACTAAAATGGTCTTCTATAGAGGTATAGAAGTTACAGAAGACAGAACGGCAGGTGTGCCGCGTGTGTTTTTCGAAAAAACTAAATACCGGATACTGCGAAGAAAACCATCGGAAACGGTGGCAGATATAACTAACAAGGAGTGATGAATCATGGAAATGAGACATGGAAATCTTTCAATCAACAGCGATAACATTTTCCCGATTATTAAAAAGTGGATGTACTCCGATAAGGATATTTTTATCAGAGAGCTTGTATCCAACGGCTGCGATGCCATTACCAAGCGCAAAAAACTGGATGTAGTCGGAGAGCTGGAGCTTCCGGAAGGCTACAAGCCGGCCATTCGCGTAGAAGTAAATGACAAAGAGAAAACTCTGAAGTTCCATGACAACGGACTCGGTATGAATGCAGATGAGGTGGTTAAGAACATCACCGAGATCGCATTTTCCGGTGCAACCGAATTCATGGAGAAATACAAAGACAAAGCAGATGAGGATCAGATCATCGGACATTTCGGTCTGGGATTTTATTCCGCATTCATGGTAGCGGAGCTGGTTGAGATCGATACGCTGAGTGCTTTTGCAGGCGCTGAGCCGGTACACTGGGAGTGTGACGGCGGAACCGAGTATGATATGGGAACCGGCACACGTACCGAGGCAGGAACAACGATCACGCTTCATCTGGCTGAGGACAGTCTGGAGTTTGCCAACGAATACAAGGTTCGCGAGACTCTGGAGAAATACTGTTCTTTCATGCCGGTCGAGATCTTCCTGTCCAAGGA
Organism: Eubacteriales bacterium; assembly: GCA_030527665.1. GTDB lineage: Bacteria > Bacillota > Clostridia > Lachnospirales > Lachnospiraceae > Bilifractor. The sequence continues at coordinate 57,993 of JAUNAK010000005.1, read as the reverse complement.
AGGCGCAGAGCCGGAGACAGAGATCATCGAGGCATCCGATCTGAAGGATGAGGATGTGGTTATCGAGCATATCCATGAGGATGCCAAATATGAGACAAAAACCGCCGAGGACGGAACCGAAGAGACCGTAGAGACCTCTCCGGAGAAGAATCAGGTAAAGATTCAGAAACGTCCGGTATCCATCAGTGATATTCATCCGCTGTGGACCAAAAAACCGGCAGAATGCAGCGATGAGGATTACAAGACCTTCTATCGTCATGTATTCCTGGATTACAAAGAGCCGCTGTTCTGGATTCATCTGAATATGGATTATCCGTTCAACCTGAAAGGTATTCTGTATTTCCCGAGAATCAATACCGAGTACGATTCCATCGAAGGCAAGATCAAACTGTACAACAACCAGGTATTCATTGCCGATAACATCAAAGAGGTTATTCCGGAATATCTGATGCTGCTGAAGGGTGTGATCGACTGTCCGGATCTGCCGCTGAATGTATCCAGAAGTGCACTGCAGAATGACGGATTTGTTCAGAAGATCTCCGATTACATCTCCAAGAAAGTTGCCGATAAGCTGATCGGCATGTGCAAGACTTCCCGTGAGAATTACGAGAAATACTGGGATGATATCTCTCCGTTTATCAAGTTCGGAACTCTGAAGGATCAGAAATTCTCCGAGAAGATGATGGATTACATTCTCTATAAAGATCTGGACGGCAAGTATGTTACTCTGAAGGATATCCTGGAGGCTGCCAAACCGGAGACTGCAGAAGAGGAAACCAAAGCTGCAGAAGAGGAAAAAACAGAGGAAGCAGGCGAGAAGGCCGATGAGCAGGAAGAAAAGCCGAAGACAACCATCGTCTATGTAACCAATGAGGTACAGCAGAGTCAGTACATCAATCTGTACCGTGCACAGGGGAAGAATGCCTATATCCTGAATCACAATATCGATTCCGCATTTATTTCTCATGTAGAGCAGGTAAAAGAGGACCTTCGCTTCCAGCGAATCGACGGTGATCTGAACGAGGATCTGAAGGAAGAGGGAACCGATCTTGCCGAAGAGCAGAAAGCACTGGAGGAGCTGTTCCGCAAAGCCTGCGGAAAGGAAAATCTGACCGTACAGGCAGAAAATCTGAAGGACGAGAACATCTCTTCCGTAATCACCATTTCCGAGGAAATGAGACGTTACGCAGAGATGATGCGCATGTATGGTATGGGCGGTGCAGATATGGATATGTTTGCCGCACCGGAGACACTGATTCTGAACGCAAAACATCCGATGGTACAGTATGTATTTGAACATAAGGACGAAGAGGACGCTGCACTGTTCGCACAGCAGCTCTATGATCTGGCTGTGATCAGCAACCGTCCGCTGACACCGGAAGAGATGACAAAATTTGTGAAACGAAGCAATGAGATCATGGTACGCATGACCAGGGAAAAATAAGGATTGTGTTGTCTGAGTGACGCTTTGCGCAATGTGCAAAGCTGTTCAGACAAAGCTTAGAGGGATAAAGTGTAATGGATAACAGAAAGAAACTCCCCTTCAATATTTATTTGATTGGATTTATGGGGTGCGGCAAGAGTTCTGCTGCTTCCTATCTGAATAAAAAATACGGTATGCCGCTGATTGAAATGGATGAAACAATCGTGGAAGAAGCGGGTATGCCGATCAGCCGGATCTTTGAGGAACAGGGCGAAGCTGCCTTCCGCAAGATGGAAACGGATCTTCTGAAGCGTATGCAGTCTGTTGAAAATACGGTTATTTCCTGCGGCGGCGGTGTGCCTATGCGGGAGGAAAACGTACGGCTGATGAAGGAGAGCGGAAAGATCGTCCTGCTTACTGCGTCACCGGAGGTGATTCTGGAGCGTGTGGGAAGCAGCAGTCATCGGCCGCTTCTGGAAGGACGCAAGACTGTGGAAGGCATTGCAGAACTGATGGATGCCAGACGTCCGGCCTATGAGGCAGCGGCAGATCTGACCATTATGACCGATCACAAGAAAAATAAAGAGGTGTGTGAGGAGATTCTTGCGCGTCTCGAAGCAGAAATGTAAAAACAAGACAAGACCCATGAAACGGAGCGTTTGTTCCAATTCATGGGTCTTGCTTTATTATCTGTGATTTATGATTTGTGGATTTATGCTCCCCAGGTGAAGGAAACTTCAGCAACGGCTGCACCGCTGGAATCGGTCAGCCAGGAACGACATTCACCGCTGAGTGCGGATTGCGGGTTCGGCGTTGAGATCTTCTGGAAAAACGAATGGTTCTGGTTGCTGGCAATACTCTGTGATTTGACAGTACCATCCGGGAACCGTGTGTGGATCGTGTAGTTTTCCGTATGCTCGTTATCACCTCCGGTCATGGAGCAGTGAACATAGAAAGGACGATATTTGCTTACACGGGCTTTGCCGGTGGAAAGGTCATTTTCATCATCATTAACAACAATACGGAACTGTCTTGCCGGAAGCGGTGAACCGCCTTTCAGGGCATACCATGCGATTCCCTCATCCTTCCAGCTATGAGTGGTCAGATTTTTCTGCTCATAGGCACTGGTCGTATAGTTGTGGGAACCCGCGTTAGCATTCGGGTTATAAGCACGATACAGCGGGACGGTTTTTGTGGTATCGGAATACCAGCCGATACCTTCGTATTTCCATCCAAGGCTGGTGAGGTGATTTTTCTCACCGACGCTCAGTGTATAGTGATGATCACCTGCATTGGAATTGTACATGCGGTATACAGGAGCTTTTTTGTTGTTTGCCGGTGCGATCCAGCCGATGCCTTCGTATCTCCAGCCGGCTTTGCAGAGGTTCTCTTTTTCTGCTTTGCTTGCGGTGTAGAAGTGCTCACCGGAATTCGGATTGTACATACGGTACATAGAGACAGTACCGGCACCAAGCAGGTCGATCTCTTCTGTACTGTCAGCTTCGAGCAGGTATTCGGCATTGTCTGCTGCATATTCCTGAGATTCGAGATTGCTTTCCATGTCTGAGGAAGAATAGGCATATTCATCTACATAAACAACGGAAGATGCTGATTCGGTTTCTTCGGCATATACCGGTACTGCAGCTGCAAGCATGCTGCAGACAAGTAATGCCGCAAGTGTTTTCTTTTTCATTTTTGATAGATCCCCTTTCATTAAAAAGAAGCAGCGTTAAGTGATTGCTGCGTGATGAATATAAAGAATGTATTATAAAAGGAATACACCTCAAAGGGAGCATTCATTTTCCTTGGAATATGCACAAATACATTGTAATTGTGAAAATCCCTAAGACAGTATAGCAGACTGTTTTCAAAAAGTAAAAAGAGAAATAGAAGAAAAGGGAAGGAAAAGAGAGTGGAAAGAGATAGAAAGGATATTAGGGTAAACTTCAATAGCATGGCATAAAAATCCCGGCTCTTGTTTGCATAAGAGCCGGGATCGTATGCTCCCGTAGAGCAGGTATTCTATTTGTGGATTCAGGATAGGACCTGCAGGCTGTTAATCCAGATCGGAAAGCTGCAGGAATTCCCGTACCGCACGATCCCATGCCTGATCCAGGCTGTGATCCATGGAAAAGACCCGGAGAGATGAACCGGTTGTCAGCGTCAACTGCCCGTTTCGATACTGGATATTCAGGAACAGACCGAAGACATCTTCCGCAGCATAATTCAGATCGTTTTCCTCCAGCAACTGGCTGATCAGCTCCTTCGGATATTCCAGAACGAAGCGGAAGGAGAGCGGAAGACGTTTGCCCTTGATAAGCTGTAAACAGTAGGGACGAATGATCTTCCAGCTGACCTGTGATCCTGTGGAATCCAGAATCTCCCGGCTTTCCTCTGTTTCATCATCGTAGAAGTCCGGATGGAACTGCCCGTCGATGCTGAAGGTGGTGAAAGTCGTAATTGCTGCTTCTGACAGAAGAAACGCATCGAAGGTATTCTGAAGAAGCAGCTTGTTCATAAAAACTTTGATATGCTCGATTTCGATAGCAAGCATGAAAATCTCCTAGTTTAGTTGCCCCAGTAGAAAGAAATTTCTTTCTCTTTTTGACCGGCAGAGTTTGTGATCCAGGCTCTGGTTGTGCCGCTCGGCGCTCTGTAAATTGCTCCTGACCAGCCAACTTTAAGAGTAAGCTCATACTTCTGATTGCAGGTATCGGTTCTGGAGCTTATCTCGCCGTCCGGATACTGTACATAGATGGTATAGTTTTCTTCATGAGAAGAATCACCGCCAAACATCTGATAATGAATCCAGATGGTGTTATACTTGCCGAAACGTGTTCTGTTAGTCTTCTGGTCGTTTTCGCTTGTGTTTGCGATGATTCTATAGGTTCTGTTAGAAAGTAAAGCGCCTTTTTTAGCACCGTACCATGCGCGGCCTTCATTTTTCCATCCGATCCGGCACAGATTATTCTGCTCGGCTTTGTTGGTAGTATAGTTATGAGAGCCTGCTTTTGCGTTTGGATTATACGCACGATACAGAGGAACTCTTCTGCTGGCATCGGAATACCAGCCAATTCCTTCATATTTCCAGCCAAGTCGGATGAGACCGTCGCGTTCCCCTTTGCTCATGGTGTAGTGATGATCCCCGGCATTTTTATTGTACATTCTGTAAACCGGGGGAGTCTTTTTGGTTTTTGCCGGTGCGACCCATCCAATACCTTCATAGCGCCATCCGGCTTTGCACAGGTTTTCTCTTTCTGCAGCACTTGCAGTGTAGAAGTGCTCACCGGAATACAGATTGTACATACGGTACATATTCTGGTTTTTGGCACCAAGCAGATCCTCTTCATCCTCCAGATCGACTTCTTCGAGTTCGAGAACATCCTCTTCGTCTGTTTCAGAGTAGGAATCAACAGAATCAAACAGCAGATCCTCTGTCTCCTGGTATTCCTCTTCCTCGTTTTCAAGTTCTTCCTCCGGACTCAATTCTTCGGTATAATACAAAGAAGGAGTGACGAAGCTTTCTAATTCAGCTTCGAGACCTTCCTCTGCTGCATACGCCGGTACTGCGGTAATTGCCAGACCGCAGATGAGAAGTGCTGCAATTAGTCTTTTTTTCATGTGTTAGTCCCCTTTCATTAAATAAGCTGCATCTGTACATGGCTGATTTATGTGGGAATTCCCGCATAAATAAAGCATGTACATACCTGGAAAAATATCAATTGTCATAATTTTTCCACATACTACTATAATAGCAGATATTGTTGGAAAATACTTTAACGGAAGTGTTAAGAACATGTCTTTTTTGTGACGGGGCTTTCTTTTTGATACATTCTGTTGTATACTGAAATTCGTGCTTTAGCATAGTAGAATGCATATAGACTGGAGATTGATTGATATGAGTCAGAAGAAAGTTGATTATTATAAAGAGCAGAAGAAGAACCGCAAAGCCATTATGAGACGTGAGAAAATGCGTACACGTCTGGCTGTTTCCGCATGTGTAATCGTTTTTGCGGCTCTCGTGATCTGGTTCGGTATCTCTGTTGTAGGAAATTATCGTGCGAATGCAGAAGCCAATGCAGAGGCGGTAACGACAGAGCTGGATCTGAGTGCGATCGAGAATTACAGCAATTCCCTTTCCGAAAAAGTTGCAGAACTGCAGGATGGTGAGACTGCTGAGACGACAGAGAGTGCAGAGGAGAGTGTTGTGGCAGCATCTTCCGCTGAATAAACAGAAGAAAAGCGGTATTATCATATAAAAATATCGATTACAAACGTATAGAGATGGATAAATGGATCTGAATACGTACGGAAAATCTCCCGGGGCCGCAGGCTCCGGGAGATTTTTGGGTTTATCGGGAAATTTCATTTTCAGGGCACATTCTTCCGGGGCACAGTCTTTATTTTGTCATGAATTGCGATGTACTAGACTCAAGCTTCCCTTCAGTCGCTTTACTCTGTATAAGTTCGACTACGAAAATCGAAGATTTTCTGTCTCACTTATCGGGAAGTGCTCATCCTAAGAAAAAGAGGCTGCCGCATTTCTGCGGCAGCCTCTTCACAGTCCGGATTTCGATATTACATTTTTGTAACGTTAGCAGCCTGCATTCCTTTGTTGCCTTCTACTAAGTCATAAGAAACAGCCTGTCCCTCGTCCAGTGTCTTATATCCTTCACCCTGGATTGCGGAGAAGTGTACGAATACGTCCTTTCCGTCCTCACCGGTGATAAATCCATAGCCTTTTTCTGCGTTGAACCATTTAACAGTTCCCTTGTTCATCTTTAAGTACCTCCATACTTACCCAAATAATATACAGGGCAGATATGCATCGTACATGATGCATATTACCCACTAGGATTTGTATTATAAAAGTATATTTCTGCAATGTCAAGAACATTCCATGAATAAAAGCGGAATAGACATACTTTATGGGTGAAAATGGAAGAAATAGATGAAAATATTCAGAATAAATTGTGCAATTTAACTGCGGTAAACGATGCTGCCTCGGCAGATTGTATAATACACCTTTCCCGGAAGTTCCCGGTTTCGGAACGGACTGTTCTCTGCCTTTGATGCAAAGCTGTCCACGGTCCACAGATCGTTTTCACCGAAGATCACCAGATCGGCGGGAGCACCGGGCTGGATCGTATCCGGTTTCAGACGATAAAATTCTGCCGGATTTTTGCTCATCAGCTCCATCAGCTTCAGCAGGGTGATGTGTCCGGGCTGAACCAGAGAACGGATTCCCAGTGCCAGAGAGGTCTCCAGTCCGGTAATGCCGGAGGGGGCTTCTGCCAGCGGACGGGATTTTTCCTCGGTGCTGTGCGGCGCATGGTCGGTTACGATCATGTCGATGGTGCCGTCCTGGATGCCTTCGATGATCTTCCGGCGGTCGGTCTCGGTCCGAAGCGGCGGATTCATGCGGGCGAGCGTTCCATAGGTAAGAACCGCATCTTCGGTCAGTGTAAAGTGGTGGGGAGTAGCTTCCGCATGAACATCTGCTCCCATTTTCTGTGCATTGCGAACCAGATCGACGGAGTTTCCGGAGCTGATATGCTGGATGCAGACCGAAGCACCGGTATGCAGTGCCAGGATGACATCGCGTGCAACCATGATATCTTCAGCAGTGCGGGAAGCACCGCCGTAACCAAGTTGTTCGGAGATCTTTCCCTGATGCACGCCCGGCTGGGCGATGAAGAGCGGATCCTCTTCGTGAAGGGCAATCGGGAGATTCAGTTCGGCAGCCTTCTGCATAGCCTGCAGAAGGATCTTTTCATCCAGGATCGGAATGCCGTCATCGGTAAAGCCTGCGGCACCGGCTTCGGCCATTTCATCCATATCGACCAGCTCCCTGCCCTGCAGACCTTTGGTGATGGCGGATGCCTGCAGTACATGGATGCCGGTTCTGCTTCCCTTATCCAGGACATACTGCAGTGTGTCCACATTGTCTACGGTCGGCTTTGTGTTGGCCATCAGGACGACTTTTGTGAAACCGCCCCGGGCAGCGGCACGGGAACCGGTCTCGATATCTTCTTTATAGGTAAGGCCGGGATCCCGGAAATGAACGTGGGCATCCAGAAGTCCCGGGGCAACGACTTTTCCCGTGGCGTCGATCACTTCATCGGCGCTGTTTCCGCCGGCTGCGGCGATCTCCTCCGGGGTTCCGGTCTGCAGGATCGTGTCCTTATCGATCAGAATATCCATGACGCCGTCGGTTCCGGTCACCGGGTCGACGATACGTCCGTTTTTTATCCAAAGCATAGGTGGCTCCTTTCTTGTGAGAAAAACATCAGGCTTTATCATGTAGAAAAAACTGTCTTTGTTATCGCATACCATTGTTACGACTGATGGTATGCAGCATGCCTGCAGAACAGGACTTTTATTGTACTATACCTTACTTGCGTACGCTTTGGCAATTGGAAGGAATGGATATCGCAGTCGGGGGCAGGCTGCAGACTGGAGAAGTGTTTTCATAGAAAATCAGCATAGAAGGGAACAGTTCCTGCTGCCGTAGTGATTGAAAAAATGTATTGCTTCCTGTATACTTTTATATGTATAACTGCGTGTTTTTTAACGGAAGCAGTTGATAAACGGACTTTCATGCATAAGGAGACCGCTTAGCGGGCATGAAAGCTTTTTACAAAGAAAGGAAACATTACCATGATTGACCAGCTTGTGAAAGAGATTAAAGCAAAGAAAGCACCGATCGTTGTCGGCCTTGATCCGATGTTGTCCTATGTTCCGGGACAGATTCAGAAGAAAGCGTTTGTGGAATTCGGAGAGACTCTGGAGGGTGCTGCAGAGGCGATCTGGGAGTTTAATAAAGGTATTATCGATGCAACCTATGATCTGATTCCGGCAGTAAAGCCGCAGATCGCCATGTACGAGCAGTTCGGTGTGCCGGGTCTGGCTGCCTATGAGCGTACCGTATCCTACTGCCAGAGCAAAGGCCTGGTTGTAGTCGGCGATATCAAGCGCGGCGATATCGGTTCCACTTCCGCAGCCTATGCGGCAGGTCATATGGGACGTGTAAAGGTAGGAAGTCGGGAATACACCGGATTCCATGAGGATTTCTGTACATTGAACCCGTATATGGGAAGTGACAGCATCAATCCGTTCCTGAAAGTCTGCAAGGAAGAGAAGAAGGGTGTATTCATTCTTGTTAAGACATCCAATCCGTCCAGCGGTGAGTTCCAGGATCGTCTGATCGACGGCCGTCCGCTGTATGAGCATGTCGGTGAGATGGTCAACGAGTGGGGCAAAGACTTTGTCGGCGAATGCGGATACAGCTATGTAGGTTCCGTTGTCGGCGCTACCTATCCGGAGCAGGGACGCATCCTGCGTGCGATCATGCCGAAGAGCTTTATCCTGGTACCGGGCTACGGCGCACAGGGCGGAAAAGGTGAGGACCTGGTTGATTTCTTTGATGCAGACGGACTTGGCGCACTGGTAAATTCCTCCCGCGGAATCATCTGTGCATACCAGAAGGAAGCCTATGAGAAATTCGGCGCAGAGAACTTTGGCGATGCATCCCGCCAGGCTGTACTTGACATGCTTGCAGATATCAACGGCGCATTGGAGAAAGCAAAATGAAAATAAAAGAAACAGCAGTAATCGTAAGTCAGAAACAGATCAGCGAAGGTATCTATGACCTGGTGCTGAAGACCCCGACGATTGCTTCACAGGCAGTGCCGGGACAGTTTGTAAATGTATTTACACCGGATAAGAGCAAGCTTCTTCCCCGTCCGATCAGCCTTTGCGGCATCGACGCGGAGGAAGGAACCCTTCGCCTGGTATATCGTGCAGGCGGAGAAGGAACGAAGATCCTTGCCGGCATGCAGCCGGGAGAAACACTGGAGCTTCTGGGACCTCTGGGAAACGGATTCCCGCTGGAGGAGGCTGCCGGAAAACGGGTCTATCTGATCGGCGGAGGAATCGGTGTACCGCCTCTTCTGCAGACCGCAAAAGCACTGAAGGACAAAGCGGAAGTGATCAGTGTGATGGGCTACCGCAGCGACTGCTTCCTTCGTGAGGATTTTGAGGCAGTTTCCGAGATGCTGATCGCCACCGAGGACGGAAGCACAGGCACAAAAGGAAATGTCATGGATGCGATTGCTGCAGACGGAAGAGTTCCGGAGGTGATCTTTGCCTGCGGACCGGCTCCGATGCTGCGTGCGCTGAAAGCCTATGCACTGGAACGGAATATCCCCTGCTGGCTCTCCATGGAGGAGCGCATGGCCTGCGGAATCGGCGCATGCCTTGCCTGCGTGTGCAAGACCACAGAAGTAGATGCACATTCCCAGGTACACAATACCCGCGTATGCAAAGATGGTCCGGTATTCCCGGCACAGGAGATCGAGATCTAAGTGAAGCAAAAAGTGTAGGGAAAAAAGTGCAGGGGAAGTAGTTCTCCTGTAAGCTGTCCGAAGAGAGCAGCCTGAACAGACAATGAGCACATGCGTTGGACAGACAACGCGATGGAGAAGGCTATGAATAACGAGAAAAAGAACCGGCTTGCAGTCCGCATTGCCGGTGTGGAATTGAAAAATCCGGTGATGACGGCATCCGGAACCTTTGGATCCGGAGCAGAGTACAGCGAGTTTGTGGATCTGAATAAACTGGGCGGAATCACCACTAAGGGTGTGGCCAATGTACCCTGGCAGGGAAATCCGGTTCCCCGCGTTGCAGAGGTTTACGGCGGCATGCTGAATGCCATCGGTCTGCAGAATCCGGGAATCGATGTCTTCTGCAAAAGAGACATTCCTTTCCTGCAACAGTTTGATACCGTCAAGATGATCAATGTCTGCGGTCATACCACCGAAGAGTATGTAGCTGTTGTGGAACGTCTTGCCGAGGAACCGGTGGACCTGCTGGAGATCAATATCTCCTGCCCGAACGTAAAAGAAGGCGGCATTGCTTTCGGAACCGATCCGAAGGCTGTAGAAGCCATCACCCGTGCGGTAAAAGAAAAGGCAAAACAGCCGGTAATCATGAAACTGAGCCCGAATGTGGCTGATATCGGAGAGATGGCACGCGCTGCCGAAGCCGGCGGTGCAGACGGCATTTCTCTGATCAACACACTGACAGGTATGAAGATCGATATCAACCGCAGAAGCTTTGTACTGGCAAACAAGACCGGAGGCATGTCCGGTCCGGCCGTAAAGCCGATTGCTGTCCGCATGGTATGGCAGGCAGCCCAGGCAGTAAAACTGCCGATCATCGGTATGGGCGGAATCGCAACCGCAGAGGATGCACTGGAGTTTATTCTCGCAGGAGCAACCGCGGTATCCGTAGGAACCGCCAACTTCATCAATCCGACTGCGACACTGGAGATCGTCCGCGGTCTGGAGGAATATCTGGATAAATACAGTATCTCTGACATTAATGAACTGATTGGTGCCGTACGCTGATAAAGGAGAAGAAAATGGAAGCATATAAACAGGAATTTATTGAATTTATGGTAGAGAGCAACGTTCTGAAATTCGGTGATTTTACACTGAAGAGCGGAAGAAAGAGTCCGTTTTTTATGAACGCAGGTGCGTATGTAACCGGGTCTCAGCTGCGCCAGCTTGGACAGTTCTATGCTAAGGCTATTCATGATCAGTATGGTCTGGATTTTGATGTTCTGTTCGGACCGGCTTACAAGGGTATTCCGCTGTCTGTAGCAACGACAATGGCATTTGCGGAACTGTATGGCAAGGAGATTCGTTACAGCTCCAACCGTAAAGAGGCAAAGGATCACGGTGATGCCGGAATTCTTCTTGGAAGCGGCATGAAAGACGGCGACCGCGTTGTGATCATTGAGGATGTAACCACATCCGGAAAATCCATCGAGGAGACTTTCCCGATCATTCAGGCACAGGGCAATATCGAGATCAAGGGTCTGATGGTATCCCTGAACCGCATGGAGCGCGGAAAAGGAACCAGGAGTGCTCTTTCCGAGATCACCGAGAAATACGGTTTCCCGGCAAACGCCATCGTTTCCATGGCAGATGTATATGAGTATCTGGGCAGCACAGAGCGTGACGGCGCACCGGTTCTTACAGAAGAGCTGAAAGCTGCGATCCGCGGATACTATGAGCAGTACGGTGCAGAAGAGTATCGGGGAATGTTTTAATGGCAGTGAAGAAAAAACGGGGCTATTCCTTTATGGACAAGGATAAGCTGAAGGATTCGGAAGTATGTCTGATCCTGTCGGCGGTTTCCTTCGGAATATTGGCCCTGGTATCGTTTATATCCTTCCTGATCCAGGCATCGGCAGGCGCCTGGATCGGAGCCCTCGGGCTGATCGGCATGCTGATCGGATTCTATGCTTTGTTTCTGGGAATGCGTGAGCTGACCGGCAGAAGGGATAACAGTACGCGGAGCATGGTGGCGGCCGTTGTTTCCGGTCTGGCAGCAATCTCCTGGATAACGGTATTTCTTCTCGGAATCCATCATTGAGAAGGAGACGCATCACAGGAGGTGCTGCGGTTTCAACGGAGACAGATATATTGTCCCGCCCGCAGAAAACGGGTTCCAAAATGAAGAGGAAGGAGAAATGAATCAAAGATGATAGATGAAAAAACAGAGATGCAGGCAGACTGGGAAGATGCAGAGGCAGAACGGTATGCACTTGCGGTAGAACGGATCCGCCAGATCACCGGAGAAAATGCCGTACCTGCTGCCCTGAATGAATTTTTTGAAAAAGAAGCTGCATTCCTTCTTTATATGGAAGAAATTCGGAAACAGATCCACAATGGTTCCTTTGAGGAAATGACGGAAGAAGAGCTGCAGCGGATGAACCGGGAGCTCTATGAGGAGATCCTTCCGGAGAACTATGCCGGCTGCTGGGGAAAGCCTTCCTATGCCTGTGAGAAAGCGGGCAAGGAACTGGGACAGCTGCTGAGCTTCCTTTATATGGAGCTTCGCGGCTGCGTTGTTTTTGCTTTTGAGAATAAGACCTGGGATATGCTGGTCTGCATGGAACTGTTTCTGCAGATCTACGGTCTGTTTGCAGCAGGAGAAAAAGAAGAACTTCCGGCTGCAGCTGAGGTAAAGGATTCACTGTACTGGTACATCAGTGACTACACCCAGGAAATGGTTGAGAATCGTACGGCCGAGAATCTGATTCCTTCCTGTGATTTTGCAAGGGAGATCATTCTGACGGCCGATCTTTCAGATCTGCGCTATTTGTATCGCTTCGGCGAGTATGTTACAGAGAACGAGAGAAAGACGGCAGAGTTTCTGAACCGGCTGACGGAAGAGGAGATCAATGCGATTGCAAGAACCTGGACGGAGGGATACCGGATCGGCTTTGAAGTTGCCGGCAAGCCTCTTCATAAGAAGAAAACCGTGAATATCCGGTATCGGCTTGGATTTGAACGGGTAGTTCGGAGCGCGGTTCTGCAGTTCCGGGAGATGGGGCTGGAGAGCATGATCTTCCGTTCGGCGGTGCACGCGGTAAATAAACGGCAGCATCTGCGTATCGGCTATTACGGAGCGGTACCGAATCCGCAGTTCGAATACGATCACAGAAATGATGCGGTTCTGTTCATGGATGAACGCTTTATAACCGGAAAGCTGCAGGCGCTTCGTTCCGCATATGAAAAATACAGGACCGAAGCGGCAGAGCACGGCGGCCCGGCTGTCATGGAAGTCTTCGGTGAGAAACCCTTTGAACCGGTTTCTGATCCGGATGCACTTCGCATGACCGATGAGGCGGAGAAGCTGATGATCCGCATGAACAACAGCAGCGGTCAGATCACGAACCGTTACATTATCGGAGAAGAAAGAAGCTTTACGATTATTGCCTATCCGATTCCGGAGATCGGGGATAATTTTGAAGAGATCTTCCGTGCAACGGAGGAAATCAACAATCTGGATTATATGAAATACCGCCGCATTCAGCAGAAACTGATCGATGTTCTGGATCAGGGCGAGTATGTGCGGGTAATCGGCATGAACGGCAATGAGACAGATCTGACGATCCGGCTGCATACGCTGGAGGATCCGGCGAAACAGACCAACTTTGAAAACTGTGTTGCCGATGTCAATATCCCGGTCGGTGAGGTATTCACCTCCCCGCTTCTGACAGGAACGAACGGAGTGCTTCATGTCAGTCAGGTTTATCTGGAAGAATATAATTACAAGAATCTTCGGATAACCGTGAAGGATGGTATGGTTTCCGATTACACCTGTTCCAATTTTGAAACGGAAGAAGAGAATCGGAAGTATATCGAGGAGAATATCCTGTTCCATCACGAAAGTCTTCCGATGGGCGAGTTTGCTATCGGTACCAATACCACCGCATACAAGGTGGTGAGGGAATTCGGAATCGGAGATAAGATGCCGATCCTGATCGCCGAGAAGATGGGACCGCATTTTGCCTTCGGTGACACCTGCTACAGCTGGCAGGAGGATATGGCTGTTTACAATCCGGACGGAAAAGAGATCATCGCCAGAGACAATGAACGGTCCATCCTTCGAAAAGAGGATCCGTCCAAAGCCTACTTCGGCTGCCATACGGATATCACGATTCCCTATGAAGAGCTGGGAGCGGTTCGGGTATACAATGCGGCAGGAGAGTCGATCCCGCTGATCGAGAACGGACGGTTCGTACTTCACGGTACGGAAGAACTGAATGAGCCGCTGCAGGGCATCTTGTAAAAGTGTCGCAGTTTCATGAAGCGGACGAAGGTATTTTGTTTGAATTCACAGAATTTTTGCGACGGTGATTTTTCGTCTGACAAGAACGTTTATATATGGTATAAATGTACTGTAAAAGTTTTGCGCTGCAGACAGGGAAGCACCTTGTCCGTATGTTGAGAAGCGTTCGTTTGGCTTTTATTTTTTTACAACTATAACAACTGAAACATAAAGGAGTATTTTCATGGCTAAAGTTGGAATCGTCATGGGCAGTGATTCGGATATGCCGGTTATGTCCAAGGCAGCAGAAATACTGGAACAGTTTGGAATTTCTTTTGAGATGCGCATCATCTCTGCACACAGAGAACCGGAAGAACTGGTAGAGTGGGCAAGAAGCGCAGAAGAAAGAGGAATCAAGGTCCTGATCGCAGGTGCAGGAATGGCAGCAGCACTTCCGGGAATGGTAGCGGCGCTTTCTCCGCTTCCGGTTATCGGTGTTCCGCTGAAATCCGGAGCACTCGGCGGTACCGATGCTCTGTATTCCATCGTTCAGATGCCTTCCGGTATTCCGGTTGCAACGGTTGCCATTGACGGGGCCAAGAATGCAGCGATCCTTGCTGCACGTATTCTCGGTGTTTCCGATCCGGAGCTTCTGCAGAAGGTAAAAGATTTCGGTGAGGACGGAAGAAAAGCCGTTGTTGCAAAGGATGCACGTCTGCAGGAAGTTGGATATAAAGAATACTCTGCAAAATAAAGTATAGATTTTTTAACTAACATTATGGAGGATCGTATGGATTACAAGAATGCCGGTGTTGATATCGAAGCTGGATACAAATCTGTTGAACTGATGAAAGAGCATGTAAAGAAGACCATGAGAGAAGAGGTCCTTGGCGGACTTGGCGGATTCTCCGGTGCTTTCTCTCTTGCCAAGATCAAAGACATGGAAGAGCCGGTTCTTCTGTCCGGTACAGACGGATGCGGAACCAAGGTTAAGCTTTCCATGATCATGAATAAGCATGACACCATCGGAATCGATGCTGTTGCCATGTGTGTAAATGATATTGCATGTGCAGGCGGCGAGCCGCTGTTCTTCCTGGACTACATTGCCTGCGGTAAGAACTATCCGGAGAAGATCGCCACGATCGTTAAAGGTGTTGCTGACGGCTGTATCCAGTCTGAGTGTGCCCTGATCGGCGGTGAGACTGCTGAGCATCCGGGTCTGATGCCGGAAGATGATTATGATATCGCTGGTTTTGCTGTAGGTGTTGTTGATAAAAAGGATATGATCACCGGAGAGAATCTGGAGGCAGGAGATGTTCTGATCGGTCTGGCTTCCACAGGTGTACACAGCAACGGATTCTCGCTCGTTCGTAAGATCTTTGATATGACAGCAGAATCTCTGGATACCTATTATGAAGAGCTGGACGGCAAACTGGGAGATGTTCTGCTTGCTCCGACCAGAATCTATGTAAAAGCACTCAAGAAACTGAAAGCAGAAGGCGTTACCGTAAAAGCCTGCAGCCATATTACCGGCGGCGGTTTCTATGAGAATGTTCCGCGTATGCTGAAGGAGGGAACAAGAGCAGTGATCGAGAAGGAATCCTATCCGGTTCCGCCGATCTTCAAACTGATGCAGAAAAAAGGCGACGTTGCCGAGCAGATGATGTACAATACCTTCAATATGGGTATCGGTATGGTTGTTGCTGTTAAACCGGAAGATGCTGAGAAAGCAATGAAGGCAGCAATTGCAGCCGGAGAGTACGCATATCGTATCGGTCATATCGAAGCCGGTGAAAAGGGAATCGATCTGATCTGATCGCAGAACAGAGTCTTCGTGGGCGATTGCGGCAGTGCACAGCACGCGGCAGTCGCCCTTGTAAATAAAGGAGAAAAAATATGCTGCGAATTGTAGTTCTTGTATCCGGAGGCGGTACAAACCTCCAGGCTATTCTGGATGCGATCGATGCAGGCAGGATCACCAATGCAGAGGTGTGTGCCGTAATCAGCAATAATCCGGGAGTATATGCACTGACCCGTGCAGAAAATAAGGGAATCGAAGGTATCGTTATCAGTCCGAAGCAGTTTGAGACAAGAGCTGCTTTTGAGGAAGCGTATCTGGAGAAGGTACAGTCTTACGAGCCGGATCTGGTCGTACTGGCAGGCTGTATGGTCGTTATTCCGAAGAAAATGGTAGAGGCATTCCCGAACCGTATCATCAATATTCATCCGGCACTCATTCCGTCTTTCTGCGGAACCGGTTTTTACGGACTGCATGTGCATGAGAAAGTTCTGGAAAGGGGCGTTCGCGTGACCGGTGCAACCTGCCATTTCGTTGATGACGGAACCGATACAGGACCGATCATTCTTCAGAAAGCGGTCTACGTACAGGATGGAGATACCCCGGAAGTTCTGCAGCGTCGTGTTATGGAAGAGGCAGAGTGGAAGATTATGCCGGAAGCCATTAATCTGATTGCAAACGGAAAAGTTCGTGTCGAAGGCAGAAAGGTTATTATTGACGATTACACATTCGGAAAGATCTGAGTGGAACACAGAAGAGGAGAAATGAACAATGAAAATTCTTATCGTAGGAAGCGGCGGACGTGAGCATGCAATCGCATGGAAGGTGGCACAGAGCCCGAAAGCAGACAAAATCTACTGTGCTCCGGGAAATGCAGGAATCGCAGAGGTTGCCGAGTGTGTAGACATCAAGGCAATGGAGTTTGACAAGCTGGTTGCTTTTGCAAAAGAAAAAGAGATCGACCTGACGATCGTTGGTATGGATGATCCGCTGGTAGGCGGTATCGTTGATGCCTTTGAGGTAGAGGGACTCCGTGTATTCGGACCGAGAAAAAATGCAGCGATCCTGGAGGGATCCAAGGCATTTTCCAAGGATCTGATGAAGAAATACAATATCCCGACTGCTGCCTATGAGAATTTCACCGATCCGGAAGCTGCTATTGCTTATCTGGAAAATGCAAAATTCCCGATCGTTCTGAAAGCAGACGGACTGGCACTGGGAAAAGGTGTTCTGATCTGCAATTCTCTGGAAGAAGCCAAAGCCGGTGTACGTGAGATCATGGAAGACAAGAAGTTCGGTTCTGCCGGAAACACCATGGTTATCGAGGAGTTCCTTACCGGACGTGAAGTATCTGTTCTGTCCTTTGTTGACGGAAATATCGTGAAAACAATGGCATCCGCACAGGACCACAAACGTGCCAAAGACGGTGACGAAGGTCTGAATACCGGCGGTATGGGCAACTTCTCCCCGACTCCGTTCTATACACCGGAAGTTGAAGAATTCTGCAAGAAATATGTATTCCAGCCGACCGTTGACGCAATGAAGGCAGAGGGACGTCCGTTCAAGGGAGTTATTTTCTTTGGACTGATCCTGACTCCGGACGGACCGAAGGTTCTGGAGTACAATGCAAGATTCGGTGATCCGGAGGCACAGGTTGTTCTTCCGCGTATGAAAAATGACATCATCGACGTATGTGAGGCATGTATCGACGGAACTCTGGATCAGATCGATCTGCAGTTCATGGATGATGCCTGTGTCTGTGTTGTTCTGGCAAGTGACGGCTACCCGGTAGCTTATGAGAAGGGCTTCCCGATCCAGGGACTGGATTCCTTCAAAGGGGATGACAGAAACTTCTGCTTCCATGCAGGAACAAAATTCAACGAGGCAGGCGAGATTGTCACTAACGGCGGACGTGTTCTCGGAATCACTGCACTCGGAAAAGATCTGAAAGAAGCACGTGCCAACGCATATAAGGCAGTTGACAGAGTATCTTTCGACAATAAATACTATCGTCATGATATTGGTCATGCAATTGATGAGTTCAAAGGCTGATAGTAGTAAAAGGAGCTGTTGCACAGCTCCTTTTTTGCGTGGTATGCAGAAATGTTGGTTGTGCAAAACGCAGGGAAGATCTGCTTCGCCGCTCATGTTGTATATATACCATGGCAGGTGCGCTCTCGCTGCCTTCAGCACGCAGCGGCGGTACTAAGCTCGTGCTGCGCCGGAGCTTGCACTCACTAAGGACCGGCGGCTTCAGAGCACCTGCTGCCGGTATATATACAACATGAGCAGAGAGTCGATTATGGATGCATTTTGCAAGGAACAGCATTCTGCAAAGAAAAAAGGAGACGGGATAACGTAATGCAAAAAAAGAACAGTGCAGAGGGATTGTCCCCGGGTGAACGGTATCTTCTGCAGGAACATTCTCCGGTAGTTTCGTCTGCATGGGAAAGTCAGCAGAAGGCTGTATATGGCGATAAAGTGCCGGCAGAGGAAAAGGCGGCCAGGGAGCTTCCGGCGGTGTTTGTTTTTCTTCCGGTGCTGCTGATCATTCTGGTTCTGGTGCTTGCAGGCATACAGGTGAATCAGTGGATCGGAAGCCGGAGTGCTGCAAGGGCGGATGAACCGGGAATTGCAGAGCGGATACAGAGAGGATTCGAGAATATCTTTGGAGAGGATGAGGAGTCCGAAGAACCGGCTTCTGCAGATGACAAAGAGTTGTCTGCATCTGCAGAAAATAATGCAGATGCAGAGGAGGCAGGTGCCGGGGATGCAGAAAACGGGAACGCAGAGGAATATGCTGAAAATAATGCAGAAGATCTGAATCGTCTGAGAGAGAGTATTCTGGCTGATGACCGATACGGCTGTCTGACTGCATCGCTTGAAGAAATTCGGGAATCCTGGCTGGATGCCGGCTTTTCGGAGGAGGATATTCTCGTGTCCGATGAGGATGATGAGATGCCGACGCTGGTACTTTCTCTAATAAATGAGAAGACGTCATCCATGGACATGGCATTTGTAATGGATGACGGGGATGGACGGTATCTGAGTTCCAATACGGTGGATGTCATGGTACTTCCGGAAGGCATATCGATGGGAATGGACAGACAGGAAGTAAAAGATGCACTAAAACAGAAATATGCAGTAGCAGTAGACTATGAGGATGAAACACAGGCAGCGGTCTATCGGGAGCAGGAGTATTACTGCTTTATCTTCACGGATGGACAATTGACAGAATATCAGTATCGTTTTGAAAAATAACGGCAGAAAGGATGACTGTTCATGAAGACATATGCAATCGGAATCGATCTGGGCGGATCCAGTGCAAAGATTGGATTTTTTACTACTGCAGGAGAACTTCTGGAAAAGAAGGAGGTTCGGACGATAAAGGCGGAAGAAGGAAAGCATATTCTGCCATCTATTGCGGAATCGATACGAAAAACACTGGAAATGAGCGGGATTTCCATGTCGGAAGTGGAAGGTGTCGGAATCGGTGTGCCGGGAGCCGTTACCGGACAGAGCGTTGTAAATCGCTGCGTGAATCTGGGCTGGGGAGTAAAAAATGTTGCGGAGGAATTGTCTGCTTTGCTGGATGGCATACCGGTAAAGGTAGGTAACGATGCCAATGTGGCAGCATTGGGAGAAATGTGGAAAGGCAGCGCAGAAGGCTTCCGCAATGTGGTTATGGTTACTCTCGGAACCGGTGTCGGCGGAGGTATCATTCTGGATGGAAAAATCATGGAAGGCCTGGGCGGAGCCGGCGGTGAGATCGGGCATATCTGCGTGAATAGGCGGGAATGGGATACCTGTGGCTGCGGTAAGCATGGTCATCTGGAGCAGTATTGTTCCGCACCCGGAATTGCAAAAGCTGCCAGAAGATATCTGCGGTCTTACAAAGATAAGACAAGTCTTCGGAAAGCACCCTATGTAAGTGCCAAGATCGTATTTGATGCGGCAAGAAACGGAGATGCAGCAGCTCTGGAGATCGCCAATCGAACCTGCGAAATGCTTGGGCAGGCACTGGCAGCAATCTCCTGTGTACTTGCTCCGGATATCTTTGTCATTGGAGGCGGCGTATCCAGAGCAGGAGCAGTTCTGATCGATCCGGTCCGCAGCTGCTATAAAAAATATGCTTTTCATGCATCAGAGAACACGCCGATCGCTGCTGCAAAGCTCGGCAACGACGCCGGCATCTACGGCGCCGTAAAGATGCTCCTATGAAAGCTCAGCATGCGGCTGTGTATACGCCATGCTTGCATGGCAGGATACACAGACATATGCTGAGTGCCCCGGACATGAGCATGGAGCGTGATAACGCGGAATGCGAATGCCCGGGGTCGATTGCGGGAGTGCGAAGCACGGAGCAATCGACTTTCATAGGAGCAAAGTGGTGGGGCTCAGCATGTGGCTGTGTATACGCCATGCTTGCATGGCAGGATACACAGACATATGCTGAGTGCCCCGGACATGAGCATGGAGCGTGGCAGCGCGGAATGCGAATATGTACAAAAGGACTATGTACCTGCGGCAGACGCCGGTACATAGTCCTTTGGGTATGTCTATTAATAATCATCATCCGAATGCATATCATCCTCATCCGGAAAATGATCATGAAACTCATCCATATCATGATTATCTGACATGTATTCTCTGGCAGAGACACGGTTCCGCAGGCGTTCAGCCTCAACTGCCTGAGAGAGCATTTCTTTTACCTCTTCTGCCTTTCGAATGTTTTTGATATCGAAGCATTCCAGATCTTTATCGGAAGAATCGATATGAACGGTTCCCAGTCCGAAGAGCTTCTGGATAAAAGAGCGCTGCAGACGAACATTCAGGATTCGATACAGTCGAACTTCCAGCTGATTGGTTGTGAAGAACCCGGATTCGACAAAGAGACGATCCTGCGAAATTCCGTATTTTGTGAATGTCCAGGGAAGACCGCACCAGATGCGTTTTCTGGCATACCAGACAAGTTTCTGTTTATTCATTAGAGATACCTCCTCGTTGTTGTATCTGATACCTGCAGAGAGTCGATTTAGTTATCTGTATTTTAACAATGGAAGAAGAATGCGTCAACAAAGGCAGCGGAAAACACGATTTTCCCAATTATCAGAAAATGCGAGCGCAATTTCAGGGGAATCATTGGAAAATACAATTGAGACCGGAAAAGCCATGTGTTAAAATCTATGAGATATGCGAAAGGCAGGGTCAAATATGTACAAGACAAAACGCTGGCTTCCTATTGCACTTGCTGCGGTTTTTCTGCAGGTCTCTTTGGGAATATTTGCTATTTATTATCTGGATCTGCTGAATATGCTTCCGGATGATTATCTGCTGCTGGCAGCAGGAACGATTATTATACTTTTTCTGTTTACAACATGGCTGATGTTCAGCGGTCTGAATAAGCGTCCGGGAATCGGACGAAGAATCAGGAGAGGCATCGGACTTTTTCTTGCATTGGTGATGGCATTTGGATCGATCGGTGTTGCGGCGGTGGCTTTTCGCGTGACCGAGACGGTACAGGCGGTGACCTCTGCAGATATGGATGTACAGACAACGATCGGTGTGTACGTCAGAAAAGCAAGTCCGGCTGTCAAATTGCGTGATACTGCGGCATTTGCATTTGGCGTAATTGCAAATGTCGATCGCGAGAATACGGAGCAGGCAGTGGAGGCAATCGACGGCGACCTGAATCAATCGATTACCGTGGTTCCCATGGGAAGCATGATGGACTGTGCCGGTGCATTGTATGAAGGAAAAGTACAGGCACTGATTTTGGACGAAGCTTACGCAGAGATACTTGCGGATACGGAAGAGTATAAGGATTTTAAGACCAATACAAGAATGGTATATGAGGTACCGATCGTATCTGCGGCAGCGGAAGACGCGGAGGAAGAAAAGGCTGCAGGAGGACTGCAGGCAGATGCTGCTTCTACAATTACCGAAGAGCCGTTCATTATGTATATCAGCGGCTCGGATACCAGAAATAAGAAGCTGGTGAAGGGCAGAAGTGATGTCAATATTCTGATGGTCATGAACCCAAAAACCAGGCAGGTACTGCTGTTGAATACCCCGCGGGATTTCTATGTAAAAAACCCAGCAGGAAACAATGAGATGGATAAGCTTACCCACTGCGGATTATACGGTATCGATAATTCGATTCAGACATTGGAACAGCTGTATGGAATAGAGATCGGATATTATTCGCAGATCAATTTCACCGGATTTGAAACTTTGATCGATGCGATCGGCGGCATTACCGTGTATTCATCCTATGAATTTGATGCCTGGACGGATCATTATTCATTTGTGGAAGGCGAGAACAAAATGAACGGTAAGCAGGCACTGGCATTTGCACGTGAACGTTACAGTCTGCCGGCAGGAGATAATGACCGCGGAAAAAATGAAATGCGTGTCATTACAGCTATCATGAATAAAGTGACATCCGGAAGTCCGAAGATCCTGATGAATTACAATGAAATCATGGATAGTCTGGAAGGTATGTTCGCAACGAATCTGAAACCGAATGACATTTCTGCTCTTGTCAGGATGCAGATCGATGATATGGCCGAGTGGGATATCAAGTCCTTTGCGGTAACAGGAGAGGGAGGTTCGGATGCTTCTTATTCGATGCAGGGCGGCTATTCCTATGTGACGTATCCGAATACTGCCAGAGTAAAAAGAGCAGCCTCTCTGATCGAGAAGGTTATGAACGGCGAAAATCTGACCACTGCGGATGTTGTGTAGGAATTGGGGCAGGAATGTACGGAGAATGTGTGAGCAGCAGGACAAATTGTTGTATTGACCATAGTGAAATATAGAAGAAAACAGTTTTGGACTGGGAACAAATATCCCGGGCTGTTCCATGCAGGGCAGCCCGGGATATTTTGTGAAGTAAATTTTTGAGTGAAACAGATAGAAAGGGAAGCCGGTTAAAACATGCAAGATGCTGCTTTATTCTGCATAGGCGGAATAAATAGAATACAGCCGATTGAAATCTTCTTCGCTCAGATTTTCCTGTGCATATTGAATGGCACCATCTACATCTTCGTTCTGGATATAGGTTCCAAGGTCAGTAAGTGTATCCGGAGAAAGATTATTCTCGACGATTTCCGTCAGACTTTCTTTATCTTCCGGTGAGAGGGTAGTTACGATCTCCTGAACCTCCGGATGATCGGCGGTAATCTGATCCACCAGGCTGTCTACGGTCTTATCCACCACAAAATCAGCAGCGATATGTTTTAATTTATCTTTCCATAAATATAAGGCACCTGCTGCAACCAGAAGGATGATAATGATGGTCAGCATAAAATGCAGGAGAACCGAGAGACAGGAGCCATGGCGGCGTTTTCTTGTATGAAATCCCATAGAAACCTCCTTATAAGAATGAGATTTGAGTATATGCAGTGCTGCATAAATTATGAGTATACACATTTTTTGTGAAGTGTTTGTGAAAAAAGTGTTTGAGTATTTATGAATGCAAAAGAGGATTTTGAGAGACAAATGAAGAGGTGCGATGATTAAAAAAATGTTGTATACTAAGCAGTAATGTCATGAGCCAGACAGTTTTTGGGCTGAAATATGATATTTTAAATACGAATCTCGTCAGAGACAAGAGAAAAAGGAGTAATTATGGAGCAATGGATGTATCTTCCAATCTTTTCCCTGATTGGAATTAATATGGCTGCATTTGTGATCTACGGTGTGGATAAGTGGAAAGCGGTTCATCATAAATGGAGAATTCCCGAATCCGTTCTGCTTTTGCTTGCCGCGGCAGGAGGTGCGCTTGGAGCGCTGCTGGGTATGCGGATCTGGAACCACAAGACACGAAAACCGAAATTTTATATTCTGGTACCGCTGCTTTTGGTTTTATGGTCCGCGGCAGTTATCTGGATCGCATATCCGAAATGAGAGAACTTCCTGACGATAGTGAGGAGCGTTTATCTCAGTAGAGAAGACTCTCATATCTGCAAGTATTGAGTAAAAATGATCTTGCTTCAGTGGGAGTGTAAGTTTGTATCAGAAGAAAGAGGCAAAATATGAAGTATTTGAAACAATTTGGAATTATCATAGCATTTTCGTTTGCGGGAGAGATTTTTCATCATTTGATTCCGCTTTCGATTCCGGCAAGCATTTACGGAATTATTCTCCTGTTTGCAGCATTGGAAACAGGAGTAGTGAAAGCTGACTCGATACGTGAAACATCGCTGTTCCTGATAGAAATCATGCCGATTATGTTTATTCCATCAGCGGTTGGACTGATTGATGTCTGGCCGATCCTGCAGACTGCATGGCTTCAATATCTGACGGTAACTGTGGTAACGACGATTCTGGTTATGGCTGCTGCCGGCAGAGTGACGCAGGCAATCATCCGAAGAAAACAGAAAAAGGAGGGCAGCAAACATGCATGATCTGCTTTTGACATCAACGTATTTTGGCGTATTGATCAGTCTGATTTCTTATGGAATCGGCTGCTGGCTGAAAAAGAAAACGGGATTGGGTATATTCAACCCGCTGCTGGTGGCTTGTATTCTTACGATTGCAGCTGTTCTTGGTTTGAAAATGGAGTATTCCGTTTATTATGAAGGTGCCAAATATCTGAGTTATCTGCTGACACCGGCAACCATCTGTCTGGCACTGCCGCTGTATGAGAAGTTTGAACTTCTGAAGAAAAACTGGTTTGCTCTGCTTGTCGGAATGGTCACCGGTGTACTGACCAGTGTGTGCAGCGTTCTTCTTCTGAGCATTTTGTTCCGTTTCGATCATAAGGAATATGTGACGTTCCTTCCAAAATCTATTACGACAGCAATCGGCATGGGCGTTTCAGAGGAAATGGGGGGATATGTTGCCATTACGGTAGCGGTTATCATGCTGACCGGAGTTCTTGGAAATATTCTTGCTGAGACCGTATGCAGGGTGTTCCGGATCACCGATCCGATTGCCAGAGGAATCGGTATCGGAAGTGCATCCCATGCAATCGGAACGACAAAGGCTATGGAGATGGGAGAGACGGAAGGCGCTATGAGCAGCCTGTCGATCGTAGTATCCGGACTGCTGACAGTTGTTGCTGCAATGATCTTTGCACCGCTTCTGTAAGTGGAATATAATAAGAGAAGATCGTACAGGGAAAATGAGGAGGCACTAATGCTTGGCAGATCCTCAGATAGACTCATGGAGTCAAATATACCGGTGCAGACAGGAGACGAATACGATGATCCGCGATGTGAACATAGAGGATATTACTGATGGAAAATTTTATAAAGCCGACGATTATGTACCGGTTGGCTGTCACGATTGTGAAGGCTGTTCGCAATGCTGTCAGATAACAGGTGACAGTATAATACTGGATCCAATGGATATGTACAGACTGACACTTGGTCTGGGAAGATCCTTCGAGGAAATGATCGAAAAAGAGATCGAGATCCGGATGGTAGACGGTATGATACTTCCGAATCTGATGGAACATGATGAGGAACATCCGGAAAAAACGGATGGATGCCCGTTTTTAAATACAGAAGGACGCTGCAGTATTCATTCGATCCGTCCGGGCTTTTGTCGGATGTTTCCAATGGGAAGATATTATGAGAAACGAAGCTTCAGGTATATTCTGCAGGTGAAGGAATGTCCGAAAACCAACCGCTATCCGGTGAAACTACGTGACTGGCTGGATATGCCGGAACTGGAAAAGTATGAAGCCTATGTAAATACCTGGCATTATTTTCTGAAGGATGTTTCGGAGGCAATGGCGCTGTATTCGGAGGAAAAGAGAATGCAGGCGGCACGTTTTGTGCTGCAGATGTTTTATGTACAGCCTTATCGGCGGGATCAGAGTTTTTATGTACAGTTTGAACAGCGTCTGGCGAAGGCAAAAAAGGTTCTTCCGCACAAATAAAGCATCTTCAATATATGGAGTGAGGCAATCGGATGATCAACAATGCGTGTGTGAAAACACACGCATTTTCTGAATGGAACAGAAATGAAACGGGAAAAACAAGTGCATACATCAGGAACAGGAGAATACAGGGAATTATGAGACTGGATAAATATCTGGCAGATATGGGAGTCGGAAAAAGAAGTGAATTAAAAAAATGGATTCGCAGCGGAAAGGTTCGGGTCGGAGAGACAATGATCAAGGATCCGGGATTTGCCGTACAGGAAGAGTCGGAGGTTTTTCTGAATGGAGAGCAGATACGATATCGTCAGTATGTGTACTATCTGCTGAATAAACCGTCAGGTGTGATCTCGGCAACGGAGGATCCCAGGCAAAGTACGGTTTTGGATCTGCTGCCGGAGCAGCGGAGAAAGGATCTTTTTCCGGTAGGTCGACTGGATAAGGATACAGAAGGTCTGCTGCTGATCACAAACGACGGGGTTCTGGCACATCAGCTTTTGTCACCGAAGCGGCATGTTGATAAAGTATATTTTGCCAGATTGGATAAGCCGGCAGAGGAAAAGGACATTCGGGCTTTTGCAGATGGCATCGAACTGGATGATTTTACAGCACTTCCGGCGGAGCTGTCTATACCGGATCCGGAGAAACCGGAGGAAACGCTTGTGACGATTCGGGAAGGTAAGTTTCATCAAATCAAACGCATGTTTCTTGCGCAGGGAAAAGAGGTCGTGTATTTAAAAAGACTGTCAATGGGAACGCTGCAGCTGGATGAAAAGCTGGAACCGGGAGAATATCGGGAACTGACCGATGAGGAATTATGCGGACTGAAGGGAAGAGTGTAAAAGTCAGTGCAGAGAGGGAGAGTTGTGGATTACAGATGCAGATGCTATAATCATGGAGTATGGACAGGAATGAGATTCAGGTGAATATCGGAAGTACATTATCCGATGAGGACAATAAAATGCAGACAAATAATGAAGCAGTACCAGGAATCCGGATAAGTGGGATCAGTCGGAGGTTCGGCAGAAAACAGGTGCTTCGTGATATAAATATGGATATCTATCCGGGAACTATCGTCGGGATTACAGGTATGAATGGAAGTGGAAAGAGTACATTGCTTTCGATTCTTGCAGGGGTACAGAAACCGACATCCGGAACCTGCAGCTTTTATGGAAGAGATATGTCAGCAGATCGATCGGTATTCAGTTCGATGATCGGGTATGTACCGCAGGAAGACCCATTGATTGAAGAACTGACGGCGGCAGAAAATCTGATGCTTTGGTATGGAACAGGAGCAGTGCGGAAGCAGGATGCAGTGCAGTCCCTGCAGCTGGAGTCTTTTCTGAGAGAAAGGGTATCACGTTTGTCAGGCGGTATGAAACGCAGGCTGTCAATCGCCTGTGCACTGGCAGGAAATCCGCCGATTCTGCTGATGGATGAACCTTCCGCTTCGCTGGATCTGCATCAAAAAGAATTAGTACGTATGTTTATGATGCAGCATGCGGCAAAAGGGGGAATCATTCTTTTGTCTACACATGATAAGGATGATATCATGTGCTGCACAGAGCTGTATTATTTACAGGAAGGTATTGCAGTTAGAAAAAATGCGGAGGAAACTGTCCGCTGTTTAATGGAGGGAAGAATATGAGTGAAAGAAGAATTGCAGGCTATGATCCACAGACCGGCGAGCCGATCTATGAACATGCACCAGAGGATGGAAAAATCATCGGTTACGATCCGCAAACCGGAGCTCCGATCTATGAGAATGCAAAGGTGCAGGACAGAAAAATCATCGGCTTTGATCCGCAAACCGGAGCTCCGATTTATGAGAATGCAAAGGTGCAGGACAGAAAAATCATCGGCTACGATCCGCAAACCGGAGCTCCCGTTTATGAGAATGTACAGACACAGAGCAGACGGATCATTGGTTATGATTCACAGACAGGTGTTCCAATCTACGAGAGGCAGGAAGCAGGAAGCAGAGGGGGATACCAGGCAGATTCCGGACAAAATGATACTTATGGTTATACAGGACCGGGAGGCTTTGAAACCGTAGAGAAAACTCCGAAGAAATCGAAAAAGGGGCTGATTATCGGAGGAATTGCGGTTGCCGCCGCTGTTGTTTTGGCTGCAGGTGGAATTAAAGCAGATGCAGCCATCGGATTTGGCAAACCGGGCACAAAGATTCTTGCTGCTGCGCAGAAAACCTTTGCTGGTGATGATGTTACAGCAAAGCTGAAGGATGCCGGTAATATTATTGCGGATAACAAATTTGCAGTCAATGTGGAGGTGAATTTGGAAGATGCACAGGTACGGATTGACTATGCGCAGGATAAAACCGGGCAGTCGGCTGTGGTTGAATTGAATGATGATGATGAAAAATACGATTTTCAGGAGTATATGGATGAGAATGCCGTGTATCTGAACAGCAGCCTGTTTTCGGACACGATTATGTATCCGTATACACAGGAGGAGTATGATGGTGATCTGAAAGACCTTGCAGGTGAATCCAATCTGGAAAATATAGATGAGAGTTTAAAGCTGGTCTATATGCTGATTACGGCAGAAGGTCAGAAGGGAAGCGGAAGTGATGCTGCCAAAGTGGTTCTGAGAGATTTTAATGATCTGAAGTTCGAAAAATTAAAAGCGAAAGACATTGAACTTGAAGGAAATGATGTAAAATGCAGTGGTTACGGATTTACTATTGATGCCGACTTTATGGAAAAACTGAAGGACGATCTGGACAAGGAAAATGGCGATGATGCAGAAGAACTGCAGGATGCTCTGAAAAAAATAGCAAAATTGACCGGAAATAATGAGCTCCGTACAGCAGCTGCTGTATCTTCATATGATTTTGATGATATGCCGGATCTGGATTTTGAGGTTTATCTGAACAAAGGCCGGATTGCCATGATCAATCTGGAAACAGAAGTGGATAATGAAAATATAGAAGGAGAACTTGTTTTTGCAGGATCCAAGGTTCCGTGGCATCAGGTGAACATGACAGCAAAAGCTGCAGGTCAGGAGCTGAAAGGAGAGTTTTCTGTTGAGACTTCCGGAAGCGAAGAAACAATGACTTTGAATATTGATGACTTTGGCAGGATGGAATTTAAGTATGATACCGGAAGCGGAGATTTTTCTATTTCTGCTCCGTATGGCTTAACTGCTGAAGGCGTGTGCAGGATTGAAAAGGGCAGACTGGAATACAGTATGGATCTGGAAAAGCTGACCGGAGATGAGGGGAAAATATCGGTAGAGGTTACCGATTCCTACAAAGTTAAGAAACTCTCCGGAGGAAAGAACCTGAAAGAAATGAGCCAAAGTGAAATGCAGGATCTGCTTGAAGAGGCAGGGCTTTTCTAAGAGAAGCATTTTGGTAATATAGATTTCAGAAAGTGAAATGACAATAAAACAATATTGAAAGCAGAAAGGAGACGGCAGGATGAAAAAAGCCGAATGGAGTAGTACGATTCGACGTACAGCTGCCTGCTTTTCTGCAGAATGGAAAAGAGGGATCCGACTGGTTCCCTCTTTTTTTGCTGCAGTGACCATGATCGGAGTTATACTGGTGCTGGCTTCATCCGTATTCTGCCGGACATTGGAAAACGGACAGATCCTTCCGAAAATACAGGTTGCCATGGTCATACCGGATAATGATCCGCTGACAGAGATGGCTTCCGGGTATATTGAGGCAATGGATTCGGTCAAAGGACTGGCCGAGTTTTCCTATCTGACAGAGGAAAAAGCAATGAAACGTCTGGAATCCGGCAGAATCACCTGTGCGATCCTTCTTCCGGAGAATATGTATGCATCGGTGGACAGCGGAGAAAATGTTCCGGTACGTGTTCTGTTTCGAAAAGATTCCGGGCTTACAGAGGAGATGTTTCGGAATCTGATCGTTTCCGGTGTAAAAATGCTGCAGACATCAGAAGCTTCCATATACGCAGTGGCGGAGATCTCGTCGGAATATCCCATGCGTATAGCAGTGGGAGATCAGATGAATCTGATGGCGGCACAGTACTTTTCCCTGCTTTTGAGACGGCAGGATCTATGGACAGAAAAGAACGTATCCGCCTTTGGTGCAGCCGGTCCGGTTACCTTTTACACAGGAACAGTGCTGCTGGCCATTCTGCTGCTGGCGGGAATCGGTTTTGCGGGACTGTATGACCGGGCGGATCGACTGACTGTGCATATGCTGAAACGAAGCGGCATCGGTTATGGATGGCAGGCAGCTGCCAGGACACTGGTCATGACGATTCTGCTCTGGCTGCTTCTTCTGATGGAGTATCTGGCAGCCGGAAGAATACAGCATGCTATTGCATGGAACCGTTATGTGCTTCCGGGAGCATTGCTGCTTGCAGCTGCAGCAGCATGTTTTGCGCATCTGATTTATGGATGGGCAGATAGTGATACAGCAACACTTGTATATCTGCTGGCAGCAGTCTTGCTTCTGGTGATCGGCGGTGGTCTGGTACCTTCGGCATATATGCCGAAAATGCTCCGGGGAATCAGCAGTTATCTGCCGGCAACAAACTGGCAGCTCCTGCTGCAGGGAATGATCGGCAATTCGATAGCTGCAGAAAACGGGACCCGTACAGCGGTGACCGCCGGAGTCATGTGGGGGCTCGGAACAGCGGGGATTATGCGGCATGAAAAGTAAGGATATGAGCAGTGAAAAAAACCACATGAAAAGCGGATATAAAAGTAGTGAACATAGTCACATAAAAAGCAGAAAGATAAGGCATCTTCTGCTGATTCGTCTGGGACTTCTTTTCAAAAAGAATCTGCAGAGTCCGGGATTTTATGTCCTTCTGCTTTGTGAGCTGGCGGTATTTCTGCTGTTTGGAAAAGCGGTGTTTCCGACTTATGAAAATCGAAATTTCGGTGTTTATACAGAAGAAACGGTTTACGGAGAACAGATCTGCAGGGATCTGCAGGCGGAATTTCCGGACAGCTGCTGGATCGTGGACAGCCGGGAAGAGCTGGAGGGGCTGGTGGAAAGCGGAGAATTGTCTGCCGGTTTTGTATTAAAGGAAGACATGGATCGGGTGATCGAGACCGGTGAGCTGCTGCCCTGTATGGAATATATCAGCGGAACAACGGCGGCTGCAGGAACGGCGTTGACAGAGTCTGTTTTTGCCGCACTTCTTGTGTACATGGATGAACAGGAACTGGAACGTCTGGCAGCAGATCCGGAGATCTATTCCGGGGAGGGTTCGGAAAAACTGCTCGCTGCCTATCACCGGTATCTGAGCAGCGATGAGGTCCTGCAGGTGTATTTTGGGGAAGTAAACGGAGATGAGATACGGTCTGTCGCAGCAGAGGAAGAGACAGCGGATAAGAGGCTTGCCGTTTGTGAGATCCTGATATTTGCTTCAGCTTTGATCTCCGCAGCCGGACGTTTTCGTAAAAAACGCCGGCGGCTGACGGCTGTGATGGCACCGGGAGAACACATTCTGTGGAACGGCATGGAGATCTATGTACCGACGCTTCTGAGCGGAGCAGTCCTGGCGGCTGCCTGGATCTGCAGCACAGAAATTGCCGACGGGGCAGCAGGAACGGTGCTGCTTCTGCTGCTTGTGTTCTGTCCGCTCTGCTCAGTGTACGGAGAAGTGCTTTCCTATTGCTTCAGAAAGGAAGCTTTTTATCTGTTTACCGTGATCGGAATCCTGCTTCTGGCGGTGATTGCCGATACGGAGCTGATTCCTTCAGCGGCATTGTTTCCGCAGCTGAAGGGGCTGGGCTTCTTCTTTCCAACCGGCTGGTTTTGAGTAATGAGAAAGGGAAAATTATCTTTTTACGCTGCATTTGAATGATTCAATATATCAGAAAATCAGCCTGTCCCTGCCATGCAAGTATGATAAGGGCAGGCTGTTTTTTTTGACACTGGAACACAAATTTGTTTTCTGTTCCCGGATCGTTTCGTGCTTCGCACTCCCACGATCCTGCAGATAATTCGGATTCCGCAGGGCCCCTTCCCCGCTGCATCCGAATTATCTGGCGTGTCAAAAAAACATACAGTTCTTACCATGCAAGCATGGATGGACTGCATGTTTTTTTGGTACTGGAACACAAAACTTTCTTGTTATTTTTGGAAAAAGTTGTAAAATAGGAGTGATAAAAACATATAAACGGAACGATAAGAATTCGTTTTATGGGAAAGGCGAAATTATGGAAAGAATTGCAGAAGAGCTTCTTGAGAAGCTGAATGTCAACACTGCATTCACCATTCCGATTTTCGGTGGGATCCCCGTGCATGAGTCCATCGTGGTCAGCTGGATCGTTATGGCAGTACTGCTGCTGGTAAGTCTGTGGCTGACGCACGGAATGACTGTACAGAACCCCGGCAAGCGTCAGCTGCTGGCGGAATTTGTTGTACAGTGGCTTGATAATTTCACGGAGGGCATGCTTGGAGAGCACGGTAAACAGTATGGTCAGTACATTGCGACTGTTCTGATGTTTATCGGTCTCTGCAACATTACCGGTATTTTTGGAATGAAACCGCCTGCAAAAGATATGAATGTTACTATTGCGCTTGCACTTATGAGTATTATTCTTATCGAAGCAGCGGGAATCAGAGCAAAGACATTCAAAGGCTGGCTGAAAGCATTTTCACAGCCGATCGCCATTGTAACACCGATCAATATTCTGGAGCTGGTCATCCGGCCGCTGTCGCTTTGCATGCGACTTTTCGGAAACGTTCTTGGTGCATACGTAATCATGGCGTTGATCGAGTTTATTCTTCCGGTAGGACTTCCCATCGTATTCAGTCTTTATTTTGATATCTTCGATGGTTTTATTCAGGCATATGTATTCGTATTCCTGACATCGTTGTTTATTCAGGAGGCTGTTGAGGTAGAGGAGACAGAGCCGAAGAAAAAGAAAAAGAAAAAAGCACGGGCAGAAGCCTGATGCATCCTGCCGCACACGTTCGATGCAGTATTATATATAGGAAATGTTTTTATCAAAGTATTTTCGGGACGTGAGAACAGGCGGCGTCCGCAGAGCGGACAGTAGAAGAAAAAGTTTAGAGAAAGGTCCCGCAGAGGACCGGCGGAAAGATCCGCAGAAAGGATGGAAATTATGAGTTTAACAGCACTTGGAGCAGGAATCGCAGCATTATCTTGTGCAGGAGCAGGTGTAGGTATCGGTATCGCAACTTCCCATGCAGTTGATGCAATCGCAAGACAGCCGGAAGCAGACGGCAAGATCATGCGTAACCTCCTTCTTGGAGCAGCCCTTGCAGAGGCAACCGCTATTTACGGTTTCGTACTCGGAATTCTGATCATTCTTTTCTGATTACCGTTTGCTCACGGAACTTACCGGTCCGCGGGTGAAAAAAGAACATAACGGTACGGAAGAGAGGAGAGACTATGTTAAGTATCAATGTATGGAATATTTTATTCACGGTAATCAATGTATTGATTTTGTTTTTCCTGATTAAAAAATTCCTCTTCAAACCGGTTCACAATATACTTGAGCAGAGAGAAAAGGAAATCGCTGACAAGTATGCAGAGAGTGACCGGATCCGCAGCGAAGCAGATGCCATGAAAGCAGAATATCAGGCGGTTATGGATGGTCTGGAAGAGGATAGAAAACAGGGAATCGCAGAGGCAAGAAAAGAAGCCCGCGAAAAAGCAGACCGTATGATCGAAGATACACAGAAATACTGCGACCAAATGGTTGAAGAGGCACGCAGAAAAGGTGCTGCAGCCGCTGAGCAGGAGAGACGCAAGGGTGAAGAGCTGATTGCCGAGATGGTTCGGACTGCAGCGGGAAAGATCGTTAATGCAGAAAGCAACGAGCAGATGTTTGATGAGTTCCTGAAAGAAGTTGAGCGTGAGGCTGACAAGGAGGCTCTTACAAAAGCACTGGCAGGTAAGGATAATAAATAATGAGTACAGCAAAGAAAGAAAAGCTGGAAGCTGTTCTTTACTGCGTTGTATCGCCGTCAGAAGAACAGATTCTGAAATTTAAAACATTTCTTAATAAGAAATACAATGCCGGAGGAATCGAAAATGTGGATCTGAAGATCCAGTTCGATCCGGATATCCACGGCGGTTTCATTCTGGATATCGGCAGTGATGAGTATGACTGGAGTGTAAGCGGAAGAACCCAGCAGTTCGAAGAGCGTATTCATAAAGCTCGCCGCAATGCAGCAAACAGCAGCAAGGATATTATGACGATCCTTAAGGAAGCCATCGATACCTTTAAGCTGCAGGCAAAACAGTCAGAAGTAGGTTATGTAGAGACCATCGGTGACGGTATCGCCACGATCCAGGGACTGAACCATGTTATGTATGGAGAGACTCTGATCTTTGAGAATGGCGTGAAGGGTATGGTACAGAATATTACCGAAGAAGGCATCGGTGCGATCCTGTTTGATCAGGAAGGCAATATCGGTCAGGGAAGCAAGGTTGTCGGAACAGGTAAAAAAGCCGGTGTTATGGTATCTGATGCGTATCTGGGCCGTGTTATCGATGCTCTTGGCGCACCGCTGGACGGCGGTGAAGAAATTCGTTCCAACGAATTCCGTCCGGTAGAAGAACCGGCACCGGGTATTGTTGATCGTAAACCGGTTAAGGTTCCTATGGAGACCGGTATTCTTGCGATTGACTCCATGTTCCCGATCGGCCGCGGACAGCGAGAGCTGATCATCGGTGACCGTCAGACCGGTAAGACATCCATTGCACTGGATACCATTCTGAACCAGAAAGGAAAAGATGTAGTCTGCATTTATGTTGCAATCGGACAGAAAGCATCTACCGTAGCGAACTTTGTACAGACGCTGAAGGAGCATGATGCGATGGATTATTCCATCGTTGTGGTTTCCACAGCCTCCGATGCGGCACCGCTGCAGTACATCGCACCGTATTCCGCAACATCGATTGCAGAGTATTTTATGTACAAGGGACAGGATGTTCTGATCGTATACGACGATCTGTCCAAACATGCGGTAGCATATCGAACCATTTCCCTTCTTCTCGGACGTTCTCCGGGACGTGAGGCATATCCGGGTGACGTATTCTATCTGCATTCCAGACTTCTGGAGAGATCCTCCCGTCTGTCGGATGAAAAGGGCGGTGGTTCCATTACCGCACTTCCGATCATTGAGACACAGGACGGTGATGTATCCGCATATATTCCGACCAACGTAATTTCCATTACCGACGGTCAGATTTTCCTGGAGTCAGATCTGTTCTTCGAGGGACAGCGTCCGGCAGTCAATGTCGGTCTTTCCGTATCACGAGTAGGTGGTGCGGCACAGACAAAGGCTATGAAAAAAGCCGCAGGATCTCTGCGTATCAATCTGGCACAGTACAGAGAGATGCAGGTGTTTACCCAGTTCAGTTCGGATCTGGATGATACCACGCAGGAACTGCTTACACAGGGCAACGTTCAGATGGAGCTGCTGAAGCAGCCGCTGGGTCGTCCGCTTTCTCTGGCAGAACAGGTAGTTACTCTGGTTCTTGCACAGAATAGAGCATTGAATGATCTTCCGGTCCCCATGGTGAAGACGTATCAGATGGATCTTCTGAATCATTTCAACAGCAGCTGCAGTGATCTGATGGATGAGATTCGTAAAACAGCAAATCTGGAAGAGGAAGTTCGTCAGCAGATCCTGGATTCTGAGAGAGAATATCATAAAGACTGGGTCGAGCAGCATAGAGAAGTATAAAACAAAGTATCAGAGGACTATATGGCATCTACACGTGAAATAAAAGAACGAATCAACAGCATCAAAAATACGCTGAAGATAACGAACGCGATGTATATGATTTCGTCCACCAAACTGAATAACGCCAGAAAAAGTCTGGCGGATACGGAACCATATTACTATGCGCTCCAGGCTATGTTTGCTCGGGTACTGCGTCATCTGCCGGAAGGTTATACCCATCCGTATCTGGAAGTCCGTGAAAAGAGTGAGGATTTTAATCCGAGAAAAGCAGTCATCTGCGTAACTGCGGACAAAGGACTGGCAGGTGCCTATAACCATAATGTTCTGAAAATGGTAGAAAAGGAAATACGTCCGGACTTTAATGACATGCTTTACGTTGTCGGTGAAGTCGGTCGTCAGTATTTTTACCATCATAATGTCAATGTCGACGGAGAGTTTCTGTACACGGCACAGAATCCGTCGCTTGCCAGAGCCAGGGCAATCTCAGAGGAGATCCTTACTCTTTACCGGGAAAAGGAGATCGAT
The DNA here is from genome assembly GCA_030527665.1 of Eubacteriales bacterium. Classification (GTDB taxonomy): domain Bacteria; phylum Bacillota; class Clostridia; order Lachnospirales; family Lachnospiraceae; genus Bilifractor. Next base: position 22,049 of record JAUNAK010000005.1, on the reverse strand, counting down.
GAGGTTTATCTGATCTATACAGAGATGAAGAATTCCATGGAGTGTGAGACGAAGATGATCCAGCTGCTTCCTTTGATCCGTCTGGATGAAAAACTCTTCCACTCCAATGCAGGAATTACCGCGGTACAGAGAGACAGTATTGCGCTGCTCCCGAATCCCGGGGATCTGCTGGATAACATCATTCCCGAGTATGTAAATGGTTATGTTTACAGTGCATTAATTGAATCCTACTGCGCGGAGCATAATTCCCGTATGCAGGCTATGGATTCGGCAAACAAGAACGGTGAAAAACTTCTCGCAGAACTGAGTATTCGTTACAACAGGGAACGACAGGCTCAGATCACACAGGAGATTACCGAGATTGCGGCAGGTGCGAAGGCGCGTGCCCAGCAGCTGGAGATCCAGCGCAAACGTATGCGAAAGCAGATGGCTGAAAACGGGCTGTCTGCTGTTACAGAATAGAGAAAGGAGCCATGACAATGCAAATAGGCAAAATTGTCCAGGTCATGGGGCCGGTTGTTGACGTGGAGTTTGAGGAAAGACCGCTCCCGGTCATCAACACAGCTTTACAGGTTGACAACAACGGACAGAAGGCAGTAATGGAGGTGGCACAGCATCTGGGCCAGAACAGAGTTCGATGCATCATGCTTTCCGCTTCCGAAGGTCTTCGCAAGGATATGCCGGTCCTGTCCGAAGGAAAAGAAATCGAGGTTCCTGTAGGCAGCGGAAACCTGGGCAGACTTTTCAATGTTTTAGGCGATACCATCGACAACGGTGAGCAGATCACCGGTTCCGAGAGATGGAGTATTCATAGAAAACCACCGCATTTTTCCGAGCTCAGTCCTTCCAGAGAGATTCTGGAGACCGGAATTAAGGTTATTGACCTTGTTGCCCCTTATGCCAAGGGTGGTAAGGTCGGCCTGTTCGGAGGTGCCGGTGTAGGTAAGACCGTCCTGATTCAGGAGCTGATTCGAAATGTATCCGCAGAGCACGGCGGATATTCGATCTTCACCGGTGTCGGTGAGCGTTCCCGAGAAGGAAATGACTTATGGAGTGAAATGAAGGAATCCGGCGTTATCGAAAATACCGCATTGGTATTCGGTCAGATGAATGAGCCGCCGGGATCCCGTATGCGTGTTGCGGAGACCGGTCTGACTATGGCTGAGTACTTCCGTGATGTGGAGCATAAGGATGTGCTTCTGTTTATTGACAACATCTTCCGATTTGTACAGGCGGGTTCTGAGGTTTCCGCCCTTCTGGGACGTATGCCTTCAGCGGTAGGTTACCAGCCGACTCTGGCAAATGAGATGGGACGTCTGCAGGAGCGAATCACATCGACAACAAAGGGTTCGGTTACTTCCGTACAGGCGGTATACGTACCGGCGGATGACCTGACAGACCCGGCTCCGGCAACGACCTTCGCCCATCTGGATGCGACTACCGTACTTTCACGAAAGATCGTTGAGCAGGGTATTTATCCGGCTGTCGATCCGCTGGAATCTTCTTCCCGAATTCTGGAAGAAAGCGTAGTCGGAAAAGATCATTACGAAACAGCCCAGCAGGTACTGCAGTATCTGCAGAAGTACAAAGAGCTGCAGGATATTATTGCAATTCTTGGTATGGAAGAGCTTTCCGAGAGCGACAAAAAGATCGTATATCGTGCGAGAAAGATCCGAAACTTCATGTCTCAGCCGTTCCATGTGGCAGAGCAGTTTACCGGTATTCCGGGTACCTTTGTTACTGTTGAAAATACAGTAAAAGGCTTCCGTGCAATTCTGGACGGAGATATGGATAAATACCCGGAGAGTGCATTCTTCAATGCCGGAACGATCGATGATGTTATCAAAAAGGCGAAACACCTGTAAGAATTGTCGGTAAAGTTGAAAACTTTGAAGATTGGAACGGTCCTTGGACCGGGTTAACGTAAAAAGAGAAAACGGCAGGTAATTCAATGGCAGAAGGAACAGCTGAATTCAGCTTGCAGGTTATTGCAAGCAATCGTGTGTTTTATTCCGATAAAGCACAGCAGCTTATTGTTGAGTGCGGAAACGGAAAGGTAGGCCTTCTGGCGCACCATGAGGCAGTTATTCTTGCAACCGTTCCGGGGGAGCTTTCTATTCAGAAAAGGGATGGAAAGTGGATCCACGTAGTTGCAGGAAACGGATCTCTTGTATTTGCCAACAACCGCTGTACGGTTCTGGTTGATACTTGTGAAACGCAGGAAGAGCTGGACAGACGCCGTGCACAGGAGGCATTGGAACGTGCACAGGAGCGTATGCGTCAGAAACAGAGTATTCGAGAGTACAATCTGACACAGGCTGCGATGGCGAGAGCATTATCACGATTGAAATTCAAGGATAAATATAACTGAATCTATTATACAGACGGGCGGAATGCACAGGATGCGTTCCGCCCGTTTGCTGTGTCCGGCGGAATGCACAGATTTTGCTTTGTCTGTTTGCTGTGTGCGACGGAAACCACCGATTGTATTCTGCACATTTGCTGTCTCCGGCTGAATTCTTGCTGCGGCATGCTTGAGGAATGTCCATGGCAAACCGCCCTTATGCAGCACCTGCAGCGGCAGAAACATTCGATTCGGGAAAAATGTACATAGGGGCTGTATCTTTTATACATAAAATGGGAAAGACAATCAAATAAGTTTAATTTTACCATGTATTCGCTTGCATTCCTTGGCATTATGCACTATAATCTTGAGCGATTGAGGTTATTTTGTGTGAAAAATTCAAAAAATAACTCTTGATCAGACAAGGATTCGAACAGTATGAATGATAAAGAGATGGAGTCTGGTTATGATGCGTGAATGTGGCATTTTGTTCCCCGTGTTTTCCCTTCCGTCCCGTTTCGGGATCGGTTGTTTTTCAAAAGAAGCATATGAGTTTGTAGATTTTCTGAAGGAGTCCGGACAGAGATACTGGCAGGTACTTCCGCTGGGACCCACCGGATATGGTGATTCTCCGTATCAGCCGTTGTCTGCTTTTGCCGGCAACCCGTATTTTATCGATCTGGATACATTGATTCGGGAAGGCCTGCTGAAGGAAGAGGAAGCAGCTTCTGCGTTTTTCGGAAATGACCAGGAGAAGGTAGATTACGGTGCTATGTATGAGAACCGGAAAGCGGTTCTGCACAAGGCGTTTGTACGTTTCAAAGAAAGCGCTGAGGAAGAAACCGAGTACAAAGCATTTATTAAGAAGAATAAATACTGGCTGGAAGATTATGCCCTTTTCCGTGCAATGAAGCACAGACATCAGCAGAAAAGCTGGCTGGAATGGGATGAGGAATTCCGTCTGGGAGACGAGAGAGTGATGGCCTGTGTAGCAGAAGAAGAATCCGACCTGATCGAGTTCTACTACTTTATGCAGTATGAGTTCCGGAAACAGTGGGATGCCCTGCATGAATATGCGGCAGAGAAAGGAATCAAGATCATCGGAGATATTCCGTTCTATATGTCCATGGACAGTGCCGATGCCTGGGCACATCCGGAGGTATTCCGCTTTGATAAGGAGATGAAGCCGGAGAGTGTTGCCGGATGTCCGCCGGATGCGTTCTCACCAGTCGGTCAGCTCTGGGGAAATCCGCTGTATAACTGGGCAAAGGAGAAGAGAAGCGGCTATGCATGGTGGACACAGCGTCTGGCATACAATCTGGAACTCTTTGATGTTCTTCGCTTTGATCATTTCCATGGATTTGCCGAGTATTATGAGATCCCGTACGGGGATGAGAATGCACTGAATGGAACCATGAAGGAAGGACCGGGTATCGCATTCTTCCGCAGCGTACGCAAGAAACTGGGAGATTTTCCGGCGATTGCCGAGGATCTTGGTGTAGTTACACCGCTGAACAGCAAACTTCTGGAGGATTCCGGATTCCCGGGAATGAATGTACTGCAGTTTGCGTTTGACGGATCCGAGTCCAGCTGGTATCTGCCTTACAGACACAAAACAAACAGTGTTGTATATACAGGAACCCATGACAATACCACTGCCCGTGCATGGATCGAGGGCTGCAATGATCATGACCGTGATTATGTGCGCCGCTATATCAATTCCGTGAATACCGATTATGGTGCATTTGTATGGGATCTGATCCGTGAGGCTTATCGTTCTACGGCAGACACCTGTATTATCCCGCTGCAGGATTTCCTGGTAAAGGGTGAAGAGGCCCGTATCAATACACCGGGAACACAGGGGGCAAACTGGTGCTGGCGTCTGCAGCCGAATTTCCTTTCCGGAGATCTGGCAAGAAGCATCTATGGTCTGGCAAAACTCTATGGACGTCTTCCGAAAGAACCGGTAAAACAGGCAGAGGAAGAGGCTGAAGAAGAGAAAAAGACAGATAAAACGGCAAAAGACAAAAAAGAAGAGAAGGCAGCTAAATAAACAGAGCAGAGATGCGCTGTCTGCAGTGACTTTCATAAAGCGGACAAAAATGGGATTAGTCCATCACACGTTTTGTCCTGTAAATCTATAAGAATCCCCGGAGGAATGCCGAGAAAAATGCATCTCGGACAGCTTCCGGGGATCTTTGCTTTTTGGAATCGCTGGTTTTATACAATAAGCTTCAGTGCCTGCGGCAGGATCGAATAGGAGATGCGGTCGGTTTTGACCGGAACCTCGCCGTCGACATGTACCCACAGTGGTTCCGTGGACCGGATGACTGCACGGCGGAAGGTATAATGCCGGACACCTTTGATCCGGTAATGCTTTCCCGCATGTGCGGCCGGAAAAGAACGGAACAGGCGCAGAATCGGCATATCGCCGATCACCAGCAGATTCAGCATTCCGTCCGTATCCGAAGCATCGGGGGCGAAGCAGTATCCGCCGCCTTCGTAGGAATGGTTCATGGCTGCGGCAAAGAGAAAATGACGGAGATGCAGCTGTTTAGTTCCGTCCAGCAGCAGCCGGCACCCGGTTTTGTGAGAAAAATACGAAGCCAGATGTTTCAGAGCCAGATAACCGTAGGTCAGTTTTCCCAGATGAAGACGATTGAAAAAATCCTTCTCGCCGGAACGAAGGGATTCGGCACAGACAGCAGCGTCAAAACCAATGCCGGAGCTGATGATAAATAGGCGCCGGACGTTTGAAGGATCCTTTTCAGACCGCAGGCCGGACAGACCGGAGGGACCCTCCTGTGCATTTCCGGCAGCTGAGAATTCCAGGACACCCAGATCGACGGTTCTGCAGACATTGCCGGCGGTGATGCGTGCAATGGTTTCCTTCTGTTCCGGATCATTGCGTAGATCGGGAAGCCCCAGACCTCTGGCCAGATCATTTCCGGAACCTGCAGGCAGGATGCCCAGGCGGATATGGGAGGGTTCGGAGATCTCGGACAGAAATTCATTGATCGTACCGTCTCCTCCGAGGATCAATACCGTCTCTTCGCTGCCTGTACGGCTCAGGGTGCGGCCGAGAGCAGCTGCGTGACCGGGACCGCTGGTATAGATGATCTCATAGTCGATTCCTGCCCGGGTAAGAGAGGACTCCAGTTCGGACAGAAGGCGGTTATCCGCATTTTTTCCGGATCCGGAAGAGGGATTTGTGATAATGTGATACATAAGCGTCTCCTGTTGAGCCGATGCATGGCTGCAAGGGGCTGGCTGCGGGAGGTGTTCGAGCAGCGAAGTTGCAGATGCATCAGAGATGAAAAAAGACAGGATCAAAGCAAAGATCCTGTCTTTTTGACGTTTACTGCTATATTTCGGAATGTGCCCGGATCTACAGATCGCTTTTCCATACTTCGATGGTACGAAGCAGACGCTGTTTCTCTTCATCGGTAAGCTGAGCGATCAGGTTCTGAAGCTCATGATCAAGGGCTGTCGGCAGATACTCCGGTTCGATTTTTCCAACCAGGGAATCCAGTGTGATGCCGGTAAGCTTTGCGTAATAGGATAATACACGAAGCGACATGGCGGTACGGTTGTTCTCTACGTTGCTGATGTAACCCGGTGTTACATGCAGTTCCGATGCAACCTGATTCTGGGTTAATCCGTTCTTGATTCGAAGCTCTTTGACTTTCTGGCCAAGATTCTCAAAATCGAATGCGTTTTCTGATGCTTTGCTCATGGAATACCTCCCAACTGGTATATCAATACGAATGTTTCTGGTGGTGATTTACCTGTTTACCAATTATTATACCAATGCACCACGGTTTTGCAACAAAAAATGCTGAATATTGTGTGAATTATTCGTAAATTCGTACGACAATATTACTGATATAGGAAGAAATGGGAGATTTTGTTAACAAAAGACAAAAAAACTGCAATAAAACTGAATGCCTAAAAGTATATATGCTTTTTGGGGAGACAGGAAAAATGCTTACCGACGAAGAGGCAGGAGTTATACCGCCCGACGGAACTATTTTCTTGAAATATACTGACACTTCGGTATACTTAAATAGAAGTTCTCTGCCCGGGAAACGGTATGGGGAAGAATAAAAATATTGCATTTGGGAGGGTTAAAATGCGTCTGAGTGGTAAGGAAAAAGTTTCATATGGATTGGGTGCGGTCGGCAAAGACATGGTCTATATGCTGTCCGCCAGTTACGTGCTGTATTATTTCCAGGATCTTCTGGGAGTCAGTGCATGGGCAATGGGAGTGATTCTTCTGGCAGCCCGTGTGTTCGATGCTTTCAACGATCCGATCATGGGTGTGCTTGTTGCCAAGACGAGAACACGCTGGGGCAAATTCCGTCCGTGGCTGATGATCGGTACGCTGACGAATGCTGTTGTATTGTTCATCATGTTTGCAGCTCCGCCGTCACTGGATGGTCCGGGACTGGTTGCCTATGCTGCAATCACCTATATTCTTTGGGGTGTGACCTATACAATGATGGATATTCCCTACTGGTCCATGATTCCCGCATTTACCGAGAGCGGAAAAGAGCGAGAAAACCTGACAACACTGGCACGTTCTTCTGCAGGTGTCGGTTCCGCACTGGTCGTAATCGTTACGATGATCGCTGTTCATGCGCTTGGCGGCGGCAATGAGAGAGTCGGATTCAAATGGTTCTCCCTGATCATTGCGATCCTTTTTGTGTTCTTTATTACATTGACCTGTGTGAATATCAAAGAGAATGCCACTGTGGATATGGAGGCACCATCTCTGAAACAGATGTTCCGCGCACTTCTGCAGAATGACCAGGCTATGACCGTCGTAATCGCCATCGTTCTGATCAACTGCGCGATCTATACGACATCTAACCTGCTGATCTATTTCTTCAAATATGATTTCGGCGGCATCGGATGGTTCAACAGCTACACATTGTTCAATACCTTCGGAGGAGCGATCCAGATCCTTGCCATGATGCTGATGTTTCCGTTCCTTCGTAAGTTTATGGATACGGTCAAGATCTTCTATGTATGTCTGGCAAGTGCCATTATCGGTTATCTGGTATTGATGGGCATCTGCTTTATCAATGTAAACAATGTTGTGATCCTGTTTATTCCGGGCTTCTTTATCTTTGCGGCAAACGGAATTCTTCAGGTACTGACAACGATCTTCCTGGCAAACTCCGTAGATTACGGTGAGCTGAAAAATAATCGCCGTGACGAGTCGGTGATCTTCTCCATGCAGACCTTCGTTGTAAAACTGGCATCCGGTGTAGCAGCCATGATCGCATCTACCGCACTGGCACTTCTGAATCTCAGCAGTGAGTCCAATTCGGAGGCAATGGATTTCTCTCTGCAGGTAGCGGCATCTTCGAAAGCTGGTCTTCGTATGACGATGGCCCTGCTGCCGGTGATCGGTCTGGTGATCGGACTGTTCTGGTTCCGGAAGCACTTTGTTCTCGGAGAGGAAAAAATGGCTGCTATTACAGAGGAACTGAAAAACAGAGAATAATAGTAAGGAAATAATGGCTGCAATTACAGAGAAACCGAAAAGCAGAAAATACTAGTAAGGAAAAGGCGGCAGAGCGATGATCCTGACACATGAGAATATTTTTGTATTGAATACAGCAAATACGACCTATATGTTCCACATTCTTCCATCCGGCCATCCGGAACATCTGTATTACGGGCCGGCATTGGGAAATACAGGGGAAGAGGAGCCGGAGATGCTGGCAGAGGCAACAAAAGCTCTTTGTGAAAAGAGGGCTTTTCCTGCCGGTAATATGATCTCCTACAGCCCGGAATATCCGCAGCTTACGCCGGAAGATCTCTGTCTGGAGATGTCTTCCTATGGAAAAGGGGATATACGGGAGCCGTTTGTGGAAGTGATCGCTCCGGACGGCAGCCGTACGCTGGATTTTCGTTTTGTCAAAGCGGAAATTACAGAGCAGAAGCCGGAATACGAGACTCTGCCGGGTTCCTACAGTGAAGACGGAAAAGTTGAACATCTGACGGTCACACTGGAGGAGAAATACAGGGAGCTGCAGCTGGAACTGCATTATTATGTATATGAAGAAAACGATGTGATCTGCAGAAGCAGCAGGCTGATCAATCACTCGGAACAGCCGGTTCGTCTGGAACGGCTGATGAGTACCCAGCTGGATCTTCCGGAAGGCGATTTTGTAATGTCTGTATTCCGGGGAGCCTGGGCAAGAGAGATGAACCGTGTGGATACGCCGGTGGCGGGAGGAAGAGTGGTGAATTCTTCCTTTACCGGATCCTCCTCCAACCGGGCCAATCCTTTCGTTATGCTGTCGCGGACAGGAACGACCGAGACCGCAGGACTCTGTTACGGAATGAATCTGATCTACAGCGGCAATCACTACGAATCCTGTGAGGTGAATGCCTTTGGAAAGACCCGTTTTGTGTCCGGTATCAATCCGGCTGGTTTTTCCTTTCTGCTGGCTCCGGAAGAAGCCTTTGAGGCTCCGGAAGCTGTTATGAGCTGCTCGGATCAGGGCTTCCGCGGTCTCAGTCTCTCCATGCAGCATTTTGTACGCGAACACATTGTACGCGGAACCTGGAAAAACAGGGTACGGCCGATCCTTCTCAACAGCTGGGAGGCTGCCTATTTCAAATTTGATGAGGGCAAGCTTCTGCGCATGGCCAAAGAGGCCAAAGATGTTGGAATCGAGCTGTTTGTCATGGACGACGGATGGTTCGGAAAAAGAGACAGCGATACCTGTTCTCTGGGAGACTGGAAGGTCAATACCGATAAGCTTCCCGGCGGTTTGAAACGTCTGGCAGACAAGATCCGGCAGCTGGGAATGGATTTCGGTATATGGGTCGAACCGGAGATGGTCAATACCGACAGTGATCTGTATCGGCAGCATCCGGAGTGGTCCATGGAGATCCCCGGTCAGCCCCATTCGGAGGGACGAAACCAGAGAATTCTGGATTTTGCCAATCCGGAAGTGGTCGACTATATGACAGAAGCGATCACGGAGGTTCTGAACTCTGCCGAGATCTCTTATGTGAAATGGGATATGAACCGGATCATGTCCGATGTATATTCGCCGTATCTTCCGGCAGAACGTCAGTCGGAGACGGCACACCGGTATATGCTGGGTGTGTACCGGATGATGCGCACGATAACCGAACGCTTTCCGCAGATCCTGTTTGAAGGCTGTGCAGCGGGCGGCAATCGTTTTGACCTGGGAATTCTCAGTTATTTTCCACAGATCTGGGCCAGTGATGATACCGATCCGATCCAGCGTGCGAAGATTCAGGAAGGATACAGTTATGGGTATCCGATGTCAACGGTAAGTGCGCATGTATCCGCTTCACCGAATCATCAGACTCTGCGGCGTACACCGCTGGATACCCGCTATCATACGGCGGCTTTCGGTGTGCTTGGCTATGAGTGTAATCTGGCGGATATGAGCCGTCAGGAGCTTGAGGAGATCCGTAAACAGATCGAGCTTTACAAGGCATGGCGGGAAGTGTATTTTTACGGTGATTTTTATCGGCTTCGAACAGGAAATATCCATGAATGGATGACAGTATCGACCGATCGGAAACTTGCCGCAGGCATGCTTCTGCAGGAACTGGCTGTTCCCAATGTACAGTCCGAGCGGTTCCACGGAGCCGGTTTGAAGCCCGAAGCCCGTTACCGGCTGTATAATATCGTACAGCGGCAGGATATCCGAAACTTCGGAGATCTGGTAAATACGGTTTCGCCGGTACATGTGAAACAGGGATCGCTTCCGCATCGCGTGCTGGCGCGGTTTGTAACCATGCCGGGAGAGCAGGAGGAGCACTGTGTATCCGGCTCCCTGCTGATGCATGCAGGCGTTCGTCTTGCGCAGGCATACAGCGGTACCGGATATAATGAAGAAACACGTTACTTCCAGGATTTTTCCTCACGTATGTACTACCTGGAAGAAGTATAAAGAAAATGGAGACAGTATATGTCTAAAACAGCATTTGCAAAACCGGGAAATTTTCTCTATCCGGTACCGGCAGTTATGGTCAGCTGTCAGGAAGAGGGCGGTAAACCGAATATCATTACGATTGCCTGGGCGGGTACGGTCTGTTCGGATCCGCCGATGGTTTCCATCTCGGTCAGAAAATCCAGATATTCCTATGATCTGATACGGAACAGCGGTGAATTTGTCATTAATCTTACAACGGCAGATCTGGTACGTGCGGCGGATTACTGCGGCGTGCGTTCCGGACGGGATGTGGATAAATTCGCAGAGTGCCATCTGACGGCGGCTCCGAGTACAAAGGTGCAGGCACCTTCCATTGAAGAAGCACCTGTCAGTATCGAATGCAAGGTGCGGGACCGGGTCAGCCTCGGAAGCCATGATATGTTTCTGGCGGAGGTTCTTGCTGTAACCGTTGATGAGAAACTGCTGGATGAAAACGGCCGTTTTCATATGGAAGAGGCCGATCTGGCTGCCTATTCTCACGGAACCTATTTCCGGCTCGGAGAGGCAATGGGAACCTTCGGGTATTCGGTTCGAAAGAAACCGGTGAAAGCCGATTCGAAAAAAGGAAAGAAGAAAATCACAGATTCGGAGAAGGCGGATTCGAAAACCGACAGGAAGAGAAGAGTAAAAGCAGCGAAGACGAAGAGGGATGCGTTCCCGAATCCGGAGAAAAAGAAGTCCGGTAAACGAAATACGGTCAGGCATTCGGAAAAGATAAAGGTGAAAACGGTAAACAGCAATAAACCGGATAAAAAACGTCCGAATCGTCGGAAAAATTTGAAAAGCAGTGAGAAATAAAAAAATTAAAAAACGGTGTTGACATTATCGGGGGACTTTGCTATTATACCTTTTGTGAGCGAACGAAAGTTCCTCGATAATAAAAGATGCAGGAATGGCGGAATTGGCAGACGCGCAGGCTTCAGGTGCCTGTGGTAGCAATATCGTGCGGGTTCAAGTCCCGCTTCCTGCACTTGGCTTTGCGAAAGCAATGCAGGAAAATTTTATCTTTTATAACACATGCAGGAATGGCGGAATTGGCAGACGCGCAGGCTTCAGGTGCCTGTGGTAGCAATATCGTGCGGGTTCAAGTCCCGCTTCCTGCACTTTTTCTTTTTTAATAGGAATTGCAGGAGGGCATCGGAATACGGAAGCGTGTTTCGGTGTTTTTTTACGATAAAAGTCCCGGACTGCGGCCATGCATCCGACATGCTTGCATGGGAGGAGGCATGGACATAGGACGGGCTAGCCGATATGAGGATGGAAGGCGGGAGCCTGGAATCCTCATACCGGTATCGTAAGACAAACATAAAAAGGAGATCTATATATGATACTTACTGTTTTGAAGACGATCATCCTGGGTATCGTAGAAGGAATCACGGAGTGGCTGCCGATCAGCAGCACCGGACATCTGATCCTGGTTCAGAATATTCTGAGTCTGGGAATGAGCGATGCATTCAAATCCATGTTTGATGTTGTGATCCAGCTGGGTGCGATCATGGCAGTCGTTGTGATCTATTTTCATAAGCTCTGGCCTTTCCATACAAAGAAGAATGCGGTAGCTGTTTCCCAGTTTGTCAATAAAGCAGACGGCTTCGGCGGAAAATTCCAGCGTTTCGCGGATAATTATCTGTATATGGACAAGATCGTTCTCTGGCTGAAAATTGTCGTAGCTGTTATTCCGTCGGTTGTTGTCGGACTTCCGCTGGATGACTGGATGGATGCACATCTGTATAATGCAACGGTTGTTGCATTGATGCTGATCCTGTACGGTGTTCTGTTTATTGTGATCGAAAATCACAATCGTTCCAGAAAACCGCGTGTAAGAAGTGTGAAGCGCATCGGATGGAAGGATGCTCTGATCGTCGGACTGTTTCAGTGTCTTGCTTTGATTCCGGGAACATCCCGTTCGGGAGCAACCATCATCGGTGGTATTCTGATCGGTCTGTCCCGTACCTGTGCGGCAGAATTTACCTTCTATCTGGGAATTCCGACTATGTTCGGTGCTTCTCTGCTGAAGATCGTAAAATTCGGCCTGGCATTCACTGCAATGGAATTCCTGATCCTTCTTCTGGGTATGATCGTTGCATTTGTTGTATCTATTTTCGTGATCCGTTTCCTGATGGGCTATATCAAGAAACATGATTTCAAAGTTTTTGGTTATTATCGGATCGTTCTCGGTGCGCTGGTTCTGCTGCTGGGACTGTTTGGTGTGATCCGGTGATCGCAGTAAAGGAGTAAATACGATGTTGAAAAAATATCTGCTGATCTTTTTGGTTTCCATGGTTCCGCTTATTGAACTGCGAGGAGCGATTCCCATTGCGGTGGGAATGGATCTGCCGCTGCTTTCTTCTTATGTCATTGCGGTAGTCGGCAATATGCTTCCGGTTCCGATCATCTATCTGTTTGCAAGAAAGGTACTTCTGTGGGGACAGGACAAACCTTATATCGGAAAGGCATTTCGATTTTTCATTGAAAAAGGAGAAAGAGGCGGTCAGAAACTGCAGGCAAAGGCCGGCCGGGGATTATTTGTGGCATTGCTGCTGTTTGTAGGCATTCCGATTCCGGGAACCGGTGCATGGACAGGTACACTGGCGGCCAGCATTCTGGATATCGGATTCAGGAAAAGTGTAATTGCGGTCATGCTCGGCGTTCTGCTGGCAGGCGTGATCATGGGTACGGTATCTGCAGGTCTGTTCGGAGCTGTAGGTGCGATCGCAGGCTGAGAAAACAGGTAATGCCGGCACTGCAGGTCTTCCGGATCCGCATCGAAGGGTTCGGAGTCACCTGCGGGATCTTCGACCGGATCAGTCTTCCGGGAAAATGACATCCCTCTCTCTCAAGTATGTTCAAGGCTTCCTGAGGGATTTCCAATCGAATCAGATCGGCACCCTGCGGGAACAGTTAGTAGATGACAAGAGGAGCAAAATATTCTATAATTATAAGGAGTGTTTTGCTTCATCATTTCAGGAAAATAGTGTATGACAAAAGCTGCTGAGACGTGAAACGAAACGTTTGGCAGCTTTTTTTATCTCAGTGCATGAGCATAGTACGTGTTGTATTTTAAAAGCGCTGCAGGCAGATTCTGCTGCGGGATCTGCGTATTGCTTACAATGTATACAATAGTCAGAGCGGCAGTTCGCCGCAGACAGGGGGCGAAAATGAAATGTCCGTATTGTAATCAGGATAATACCAGAGTTGTGGATTCCAGACCGGTGGAGGAGGATAACTCCATTCGAAGAAGGAGGATCTGTGATTCCTGTGGAAAACGTTTTACAACCTACGAGAAAATCGAGCAGATCCCGGTGATGATCATCAAAAAAGACCAGAGCAGGGAATGCTATGACCGGAGCAAGATCTATAACGGAGTGATGCTGGCATGCAGAAAACGGAAGGTCTCCGTGCAGCAGATGAATGAACTTGTGAACAAGGTGGAGCTGGAGATCTTCAACCGTGAGGAGAAGGAGATTCCGAGTACAGAGATCGGATCCATGGTTATGGATAAGCTGAAGGATCTGGATCCGGTTGCTTATGTGCGCTTCGCTTCGGTATACCGTGAATTCAAGGATGCCAATACCTTCATGGACGAACTGAAGAAACTTCTGCAGTAATAAGGATGGTGGATACAAATGGCATTTGTGAAAAATACATACCAGCAGCTTACCTTCTATGATCGGGTTCGTGACCTGGATGAGAGAGAGCGGAGAATCTTTGACAAGTCCTGGGCAAAACAGTTCGGGGACAAAATCTTTCCGCTGATCGATGAAAGCAGATTTGCTGTCCTGTACAGTGACAAGGCTTCCCGGCCAAATACGCCGGTAAACTGCGTAGTGGGCGGCATCCTGCTGGAGCGGCTGCTGGATATGACGGATGAGGAAATGATCGAAACGCTGATCTTTGATGTGAGGTATCAGTATGCACTGCAGACACATACCTGCATGGTACAGCCGTTTTCGACCAATACGTTTCGGCGGTTTCGGGTGCGGAACGACAAATATAAGGAAGAGACCGGAAGGGATCTGCTGGAGGAATACATGAAGGAACTGGAGCAGCTGGTACGGGAGGATCCGGTCCTTCGCGTTCTGATCAGACGAAGTGAACGGAACGGGAATACAGAAAAATAAGACGGCGATATGCGGGAGGTAAGGACATATGCTTAATGCCGGACTTGTATTGGAAGGCGGAGGAATGCGCGGTATTTTTACCGGAGGCGTTCTGGACTATATCATGGAACAGGAGCTGCAGTTTGGCTACGTGGCAGGTGTATCTGCCGGAGCCTGCAATGCAATGGACTATCTGTCCATGCAGATTGGAAGAACAAGAGACAGTATTGCGATCGAGGATCCGAATTACCGGTATATCCATCCGGATCCCTATCATATGCTGCGTGGAAAAGGCTTTGATATGGAAATGCTCTGCGGTGTGCTTCCCTGGGAATACAAACCGTTTGATTTTGAGACCTATTTTCAGTCGGAGACGGTGTGCGATCTGGTTGCAACAAATGTATTGACCGGAGAAGCGGAATATCTGGATGAGAGACAGGATGAAAAGCGGCTGATGAAGATCTGCGAGGCATCCTGCAGTCTGCCGATCATCAATCAGATGGTAGAGCTGGACGGAAAACTTTATGTGGACGGCGGAGTTGCCGATTCGGTTCCGCTGAAGCGTGCACTGGATCAGGGCTATCGGAAAATCGTACTTGTACTGACCAGAAACAAAGGGTATCGGAAGAAAGAGGAGTCCATTGCCAACCGGCTGTATAAACGCAAATATAAACAGTATCCGGAGCTGGTAAAGGCACTGGTTACCAGAAATGCCCGTTACAACCGGCTGATGGATCAGATCGATGCACTGGAGGAAGAGGGACGGATCTTTGTCATTCGGCCGGAAGGTGAAGTGGTCAGCAGAATCGAATCGGATAATGAGGCGCTGCTTGCTTTCTATGAGCAGGGGTATCGGGTTATGCAGAATCACTATACCGAGATGCTTGCATATCTTGCAAAATAGTAAGCGGCGGTAAGGAAAATAATTTTGGCAGCCGGGATATCCGGCGGCTTCGGATTCTGATTTTTGGCATCGGAACCTAAAAAAACAGTTGAAATACAGCACTTTTTTTTGTATGATATTGGGTAGTCTTGCAAAGCAAAATAACAGACGCGCTAAAGGAGGTACATCATAATGGCAGATGTAACAGCTGGTGATTTTAGAAATGGTATGACAATTGAGATCGAGGGCAAAGTATGCCAGATCGTTGAGTTTCAGCACGTAAAACCGGGTAAAGGTGCTGCTTTCGTTAGAACAAAATACAAAGACGTTATCAACGGCGGTGTTGTAGAGAAATCTTTCCGTCCGACTGAGAAATTCCCAGCAGCAAGAATCGACCGTAAAGATATGCAGTATCTGTACAACGACGGTGATCTGTACTACTTCATGGATACAGAGACCTTCGATCAGATTCCGGTTGCTAACGAAGTTGTTGGCGATTCTCTGAAATTCGTTAAAGAGAACGATATGGTTAAACTGAACTCCTACAACGGCAGTGTATTTGCTGTTGAGGCTCCGCTGTTCGTTGAGCTCGAGATCATCGAGACTGAGCCGGGCTTTGCAGGAAATACTGCACAGGGTGCTACCAAGCCGGCTACTGTTGAGACTGGTGCTCAGATCCAGGTTCCGCTGTTCGTTAACCAGAACGACAAAGTTCAGATCGATACCAGAACCGGTGAGTATCTCAAACGTGTCTGATTCATTCATGTTATATTTTGTATAAAGCTGACAAGCTCCTGAGAGAGGAATCTCCCGGGAGCTTGTTTTATCTCAGTCGAGAAGACTCCCGCTTCTGCAAGTGGTGAGCAATTACAAGATCATCATCTTTTACTGGTGTTAAAAACAGGCATATGGTATTATAAAACTATTGAAAAAGTATACACCATAGGAGCTGTCTGCTTTTTCAAAAGGTCAGTTCTGCCGTTCGGCAATTCTTTTCACACAAACAAATGAAAACAGAATACAGATTTATGTTAATGATCCGGAATGCTGGTTATTCAGGTTTATTTTTAATGCCGCATTTTAGGAAAATGGATCATGGAAACGAAAGGAGAGATAAATGGATGCATTTGGAAATGAATTGGTGAATGAGCTGGAAAAGGTGCTGGGGGACGGTTTTTCTGTGCATCTGGAAAAAGTCAGGAAAAACAACGATGTGCTTTTGGATGCGATTGCAGTCAGGCAGGAAAAATCGGCGCTTACCACGCTTTTGTACCCGAGGGAGTCTTATAAAGAGTATGCGAGAGGTGCATCGATCACGGATCTGGCAGAGCAGATGGCCGAACAGTATCGGAAGGCAGCGGCGGAAGCAGAGATCCCGGAGGATTTTCTGGAAGAATATGATAAGGTGAAAAGCCGGATATTCTGTAAGCTGGTCAATTATAAAATGAATAAAGAACTGTTGAAACATGTGCCGCATAAACGGATATGGGAAGACCTGTGCCTGATTGGATATTATGAAATGGAGCCGGGCTGTCTGGGAAATGCAACGGTGCGGATCGACCGCAGACTTGTTGAAAAATGGGGAATAACCGAAGCGGAATTTCTGGATCATGCAATGGAAAATACAATGCGTGAGCGGGGGCCGGTCTTCCGGAGTCTTCGCTCCGTACTTAGGGAATATGATCTGGGGGTTCCGGAATCAGAGGATGAGGAAGAGGAACTGTATATGCTGACGACAAAAGACAGGAATCTGGGAACGGTATGCATATTGTATCCGGGAATTCGGGAACAGATCGCGGAAATGCTGCACGCAGATCTGCTTCTGCTGCCAAGCAGTATCCATGAATGGCTTATTCTGGCGGATAAAGGAGGATACAGCGAGGAGGATATAAACCAGATGATTCGGGAGATCAATCATTCACAGGTCATTCCGGAGGAGATCCTGTCGGATCATGTATACCGGTATCATAGATCGTGTGTAAATGCTGTTTAAGTACAGCTGCGGGTCCGGCAGCAGAACGCCGTTTTTCTGCTGCCGAATGTCCCGGCATCGTTCGCGGATCCTCGGAAGTCCCACTTTTTTTTGGGTGCAGCTGTATAGGCAGGTTCGGATGGTACTGCACACGCATATTTGACATTCTGTATTCGGTATGATATTATTTTCATGTTGCAGAAGCAACAGAGATGCGTTTGTAGCTCAGCGGATAGAGCAACGGTTTCCGGTACCGTGTGGCGGGGGTTCGATTCCCTCCAGACGCGTGAAGGATCGCCGGATAGATGTGAAAAGCATCTATCCGGCTTTTGTAATTTGCGCGAGTCGCGATGAGAATGCCGTGCCTGCACGAGCATTCGAGGAGCACCGCTACAACATGAGAAACCCGCAAAGTGTGTTTTTCATAGTATTAGAAGTGTTTTACCTGAGGACGACAGTATATAATGAATAATAGATTCCGGTAAAGGGGGTATATCTATGGCATCAAAAAAGGGGAGAAGAAATAACCAGAACAGAAATGTTAAGCAGGGAGCTGCAGAAGCAATTGCACAGGTTGAAGTAATTGCAGGCGGAGCAGCGGATCCGGCAGAGGCAATTAAAACAGAGAAGGCTCCGGAGGAAAAGGCTGCTGCCGCAGTGGAGAAGAGTCCGGCTGCAGATGCCGGAAAAGCAGCAAAGCCGGCAGCAGAAGCGGTTGGAAAGGAAGTAGAGAAAACCGTAGATGCAACAGCAATTTTCAGTGAGGAAGCACTGGATGCGATTCGTGAAGCGGAGGCACTTGCACGTGAGGAAGCGGAAATGGAAGCAGAGCGTGCAGCACGTGTCAAAGCGCGTGAGAAGGCGGATGCGGAGCTTCGTGAAGCTGAGAAGATCGTTGATAAACAGCGCAAGGGAACGATCGATGAATTCGGTTTTGCACAGTTCCCGGGCGAGGGTGTGCAGGAAGCGGGCAAGGATGCCAAAGCTTCTGCAGCATCAGGCGGCAGAAAGAACAAGAAAAATAATAAAAATAATAAGAACAATTATAACAGGAATACACAGGATACCGTTTCCGGAAAAGCATCGACTCCGAATCGACCGGAGAAAAAGCCGCAGGATACAAAGAATAAGAAGAAAAACGACTCCGGAAAGCTTATTCGTTATATAGAGCTGGCTATACTTGTACTTTTCCTGATCGCAGCAGCATTGCTGGCTATTCGGTTTGTTCAGACACGAAGAGCAAATGCGGCGGCAGCGGCGACGGCTTCTTCTATTGAAATCGAGGCTCCGAAAGCAGAGGAAAAGGTCGATACACAGAAAGAAGAGAAAAAGGAAGAAAAGAAAGAAGAAGTAAAGGCTGCTTCCACAGAGAGTGTTTCTTCTGCATCCAAAGAGGAGGAAAAAGAAGAACCGTATGAGGGAACTCCGGAGAACGGAAAACTTTCCGCAGGCACAGCCGGTGTAGATGAGAGCATTGAAGCATACTTTGAGTCTCTTCGTGCAGATCAGGGAGATATCGAGAGTTACAGCAATATTTCTTCTCTGGTATATCCCGGCAACAACAAGGGTGAGTATGTTGTATTTATCAAATATGCATACAAGTTCTTTGATTATGAAGAACAGATTCCGGCTCTGACGGAACTGTACATTATTACCGATGATGAAGGAAGTGCAGCAGTCGTTACCGATGAGACACCGGAGATGACGGCAGCCATGGATACTGCAGAATCCAGTGATGCCGTACAGGCACTGATCTCGCAGGTTCAGCAGGAATATGATTCCGTTGTTAATTCCAACGATGATCTGGCATATTATGTAAGCATCCGCTGAGAACGGGGCAAACAGGAAAACGCATGAGAATAAATAAATACTTAAGCGAATGCGGCGTGTGTTCGCGAAGGGAGGCAGACCGGCTTGTAGAAGCCGGTCATGTTTCTATTAACGGGAAAAATGCAGAAAGCGGCTCACAGGTAGAAGATGGCGATGAGGTCCTTGTAAAGGGCAGAAAAGTCGTTCGTCCGCTCTCAAAGGTGTATCTGAAATTTTATAAGCCGGTGGGGATCGTCTGCACGTTTGAAACAAGAGAGAAGAATAACCTGAAGGATCATCTGAATTATCCCCGGCGGGTAACCTATGCAGGACGGCTGGATAAAAATTCCGAAGGACTGCTGATTCTGACGGATGACGGGGATCTGATCCAGGAGATGATGACGGCCAGAAATGAGCATGAGAAGGAATACGAAGTGCGGGTCAATAAGCCGGTGACAGAGGAATTCCTTCAGAAAATGCGTGCCGGTGTGTATCTGAAAGAACTGAATGTCACGACCAGACCCTGCAGAATTACAGCGACGGGAGAAAAGAGCTTCCGGATCATTCTGACACAGGGGCTGAATCGCCAGATCCGCCGTATGTGCAATACCTTCGGCTACGGTGTGGTTACACTGAAGCGTCTGCGTGTCGTTAACATACAGCTGGAGGATATGAGACCCGGCGAACTGCGCGAGCTTACAGCTGCCGAGAAGGATGAGATGATGAGACGGGTCGGCATCCGCAGCTGAGCGGATGTGTGCATGCAGGTGCCAATCGTATAATGTCCGGGATGTATTTATTATGAGGAACCTTTACAGGGTTGTAATTCCCGGATGGGACAGCAGTGTTTGGATGGGACAGCAGTTTTACGGATGAGACAGTAAAGAGTTATAGAATAGACGGCAGGAGTGGGAAGAGACTATGGATAAAATGCAGAGAATGAAGGAACTGGTGGAGCTGCTGCAGGCGGCTTCCCGTGCCTATTATGCAGAAGACCGGGAGATCATGAGCAACTACCGGTACGATGAACTGTATGATGAACTGCAGAAGCTGGAAGAGGAGACGGGAACCGTTCTGGCGAATTCGCCGACGATCCATGTCGGATATGAGGCTGTGGACGAACTTCCGAAGGAGCAGCATGCCAGTCCCATGCTGTCACTTGACAAGACCAAGGATGTGGAACAGCTGCGTGCTTTTGCCGGAAGTCACAAGACACTGCTGTCCTGGAAGATGGACGGTCTGACGATCGTTCTGACCTATCGAAACGGCGAACTGGAGAAAGCAGTCACCAGAGGAAACGGAACGATCGGTGAGGTCGTTACCAACAATGCAAAAACCTTTGTAAATCTACCGATGCGTATCCCCTATCAGGGCGAGCTGGTGCTTCGCGGAGAAGCAATCATTACCTATTCGGACTTTGAGAAGATCAACAGTGAGATCGAGGATGCCGAGGCCAGATACAAAAATCCCCGTAATCTGTGCAGCGGTTCCGTACGCCAGCTGAACAATGCGGTTACGGCGGCCAGAAAAGTACGTGTCTATGCATTTGCACTTGTCAGTGCAGAAAATGTAGACTTCGGCAATTCAAGAGAACGGCAGTTTCAGTGGCTGCAGGAGCAGGGGTTCCAGGTCGTGGAATACCGCAGTTTCACCGGCGATACATTGGATGAGGCAATGGCCTATTTCTCCGGGCAGATCGCACACAACGATTTTCCGTCGGACGGTCTGGTTGCTTTATATGACGATATTGCATATGGTGATTCTCTGGGAACCACGGCAAAATTTCCCCGGAATGCCTTTGCCTTCAAATGGGCAGATGAGAAACGGACGACCCGTCTGCTGGAGATCGAATGGAGTCCGTCCAGAACCGGCCTGCTGAATCCGGTTGCCATCTTCGAACCGGTAGAACTGGAGGGAACGACGGTATCCAGAGCCAGCGTACACAATATCAGCATCATGCGAGAACTGGAACTGGGAATCGGCGATGAGATCGAAGTATACAAGGCAAACATGATCATTCCCCAGATCGAGACCAACCTGACAAGAAGCGGACTTCTGCCGATTCCGGAGTCCTGTCCGGTATGCGGCGGAAAAACCGGTATCCATAAAACCAATGAAGTAGAGACGTTATATTGCCTGAATCCGGAATGTCCGGCAAAGGCCATGAAATCCTATACGCTTTTTGTAAGCCGTGACGCCATCAACATTGACGGTATGTCGGAGGCGACACTGGAGAAATTCATGGCACATGGCTTTATTCATTCCTATGCGGATCTGTTCCGGCTGGACGCACATAAGGAGGCGATCATTGCCCTTGACGGCTTCGGTGAAAAATCCTATGAGAAGCTGTGGACAGGTATTCAGAACGCCCGTACGACTACATTGTCAAGGCTGCTATATGCACTGGGAATACCCAATATCGGTATATCGACGGCAAAGCTGATCTGCCGTGCCATGAAGGAGGATCCGGAGGCCGTGCGCCATGCGAATGCGGAGGAGTTGGCGGCCGTCGACGGTATCGGAGAGGTGATCGCGGAAGCCTATGTGGACTGGTGGCGCAAAGATGAGAATAATATCATCTTTGATGAACTGCTGAAGTATCTGACACTGAACAAAGAATATCAGGATCTGGGCGAACAGAAGCTGGAGGGAAAGGTATTCGTGATAACCGGCAGTCTTGTGCATTTTTCCAATCGGAACGCATTGAAGGATCTGATCGAGAAGCAGGGTGGAAAAGTAACCGGCTCGGTCAGTGCAAAGACAAATTATCTGATCAATAACGATATAGCTTCCACTTCGTCGAAAAATAAAAAAGCCAGAGAACTCAGCATCCCGATCCTGTCCGAGGAGGATTTTCTGAAGCTGCTGGAAGAGTAATCTTCCGGATACTGCAGCATATAACCGGAAAGCTGCAGGGCTTTAGAATTACAGAATTGCAGAGCTTTAG
>JAUNAK010000042.1 GCA_030527665.1 Eubacteriales bacterium | reverse complement strand
TACTAAGAAGTAGTCAGGATGCTTTTTATCTACGCCTGAATTTTAAGCATTTACGATGGATCTGGGAGCTAATATTTTGATTCAAAACGGGCTCCTAAGCGAAAGGCCCGCGGTTCGAATCCGCGCAGGAACG
Source organism: Eubacteriales bacterium (assembly GCA_030527665.1). Classification (GTDB taxonomy): domain Bacteria; phylum Bacillota; class Clostridia; order Lachnospirales; family Lachnospiraceae; genus Bilifractor. The sequence goes on along the minus strand of JAUNAK010000042.1, from coordinate 24,844 downwards.
GTGTTTGAAAGAGATGCCCGGTGTATCAAAACACCGGGCATCTTTTACTATCAAACAAATGAAAAGGGATATTAAAAAAATATATATTTTGAAGAGGTAAAACAAATGAAGAAAAAAACTATTATTCGTTTTCTTGCAACTGTAATGGCAGCAAGTGTTGTATTTGCCGGCTGCGGAAATGAAAAAACAGCTGAGGCTCCGGCTCCGGCTGCGGCTGCAGCAAGTGTTTCTGCAGAGGAAGCTGCAGAAGCTGTGACAGATGTTCAGGAAGAAAAAACAGAGAGCGTTGCAGCTGCGTCTGCTGTAACAGCCGTATCGGAAGAAGAAAAGATCGCGCCGCCGGTAATCGGAACTGTTAAGGAGGAACTGCAGCCGGTTACTTTTGCAAATGAGTCCGGAATGAATATTACAGCTGTAGCTGTGAAAGCTGCAAATGAAGAAGAATTCGGAGAAAACCTGCTTCCGGAGGAGGAGACTTTTGCTGCAGAGGAGACCAGAAGTTTCTATTTTGAAGCAAAAGAAGAGGAAGAATACAGTGTTCAGCTTACCTTTGATGACGACAGCAAAGCGGAGCTGAAGGCTTTTCCGTTTGATGCAGAGGGAATCGTAGCGTTGAAAAAGGATGGCGATATTTTCTATCTGGAGTACGAAAAAGACGGAGAGAAGATCAATACAAAAGAAGCTAAGAGCGAGGAATCCGCCTCCGGCACAGTAGAATATACAAATACTGTAGATAATACGGCTGATTATGATTACAACGCAGCAGAAACTGCAGCAGAACCTGCAGACAATACGGCATCGAATCAGGATGAAGGCTGTCTGGATAATCCGATGGTATATGAGGGCGAAAGCAGTGATCCGAATGTGAGTGCTCCGGAGAATACCGGTAATGAAGGCGGCGAACAGGCTCCTGCGGCCGTTGATGTTCCTGCAGATAATGGTGCTGCAGCCAGTCCGGATGCAGGCTGTCTCGGCGATGATGCAATGACTTATTAAGATGAGTAGGCACAGGAAACAAGGATAAGAGAAAGTCATAAAAATTGTTCTATTATCCGGTAAAATGTGCAATTCATAAAATGAGGAAATAGAAAATGAAAAAAATAAGTCTGCTGCTGGCAGGTGCTGCTGTTATGCTCATGGCAGGATCTGTCAGCGTATGGGCAGATGCATCGGAAACGCAGGAAGCAATTCCGATGTATCGTGCATATAATCCGAACAGCGGAGAACATTTTTATACAGCGAATCCGGTGGAAAGAGACAGTATCTGTAATAAAGGATGGTATTATGAAGGAATCGGATGGAATGCTCCAATAACTTCAGAGAGACCGGTATATCGTTTGTATAATCCGAATGCAGGAGATCATCACTATACAATGAATAAGGCCGAGCAGGAGATGCTGGTGAATGTTGGATGGAATGATGAAGGAATCGGATGGTATTCTGCCGATGAGGAACAGATTCCGCTGTATCGACAGTATAATCCGAATGCAGAGGCAGGTTCACACAACTACACGGTAAGTCTTGCTGAAAATAATATGCTGACAGATGCCGGATGGAGTGCAGAGGGAGTGGCCTGGTATGCCGTTCCGGGTCTTGCAGCTGATGTGAAAAATCCTGTCAGCTCTTATAAGGGATATGATCTTTCTTCTGTTTATGATTTTAACGAATATATCGCTCTGAATCCGGATGCCGCGGCATTTGCGGGGGATGATCTGGCAGCAATCCGTAATTTTGTTGAGAACGGAATGGAAAACGGTCAAAAAGGAAAAGCGGACTATTCGGATGCGGATTACAAAAAAGCATATTATCATTATAAATATCCCAAAGCTGTAAAAGTACTGGATGAGATCGGTTATGATCTGCATGCTGCGTATATTTATGCGGCAAGTACTACATATGTTACCGGCAGTACAGATCCTTCACCGGGAACAGAATATTTTGCGGATTACGGTTTTGATAATAGAAGAGGAAACTGTTATATGTTTGCTGCACAGTTTACGGAGATGGCAAGAGTACTCGGATATGAGGCATACCAGATAAAGGGATTTGTACCGAACTATGATGGTTCGGACGATCCGCATTCCTGGGTAGAAGTCATTATCGATGGGGAAGTTTATGTTTGTGATCCATCCTGGTCAAAGAATCACTATATGCGCAGGTATAAAGAACCGGGTTCACCGATGTATATCAAATACACACGAATGGATTGATCTGTATTCTATAGAATATTTGTGACAGGAGATACTTGTGGAGAAAAGAACGATTTATTTTTCTAATATCCGTGCAATTGCCTGTATGGCAATCGTGCTGCTGCATACCTGTTCATTAGCGGTAAGCAGTTTTGAACCGACACAGACTGAACGAATGTGGAGCTATATAATTCGGAACTGCCTGCTGTGGGCGGTTCCCTGTTTTGTAATGGTTACAGGGGCTTTGCTGTTGGATCCGCAAAAAGAAATAGGATTTGCCAAAATATGGAAGTATATCCGGCGAATACTGGCAGCGCTGCTTTTGTTTTCTTTTATCTTTGCTGTCTTTGATACTGTTTTGACACCGCATAGACGGGTGGATCTGGAGATGCTCAGAAGCTGGGTTGAAAAAGTACTGACAAACGGAAGCTGGCTGCATATGTGGTATTTATATCTGGTGCTCGCCTTGTATCTGATGCTTCCGATTGAACGGCTGATCAGCGCACATGCTTCGAAAAAAGAACTTCGTTATTTGCTGCTTCTGTATTTTGTTTTTCTGTCGATCGTTCCTACGGTAAATACACTGACCGGAAAAAATATAGGATTTTACATTACCGCATATACGGTATATCCCTTCTATCTCTTTTTGGGATATGCAATAGAGAAAAAGTTTGTGAGGTTCAGTCCTGCGGCAGCCTGGCTGTGTTTGGAATGCAGTACAGTGACTCTTATACTGCTTACCTGGGCTGCTTTCAACTGGCATTCTGAAAAAATCGGAAGTCTTTGCGGCAGTTATGCTTTTGCGGGCGTAGCTGTGCAGGCAGCCGCACTGTTTGCGGTAATGAAACAGAGAGAAGAAAAGTGGATACAGTGGAGGGAAATAAAGCAGTGGAATCAGAAAGAGAATCCGTTGTTAAAGATCCTTCTGAAAATCGACAGCTGTTCTTTTGGAATTTATCTGATCCATGTGCTGGTTATACAGATAATTTATAAGTGCATGAAATTCGATCCTTACAATAATGGAGGCGTCCTCATGCTGTTTGGGGTCTTTGCTGTTTCATTTCTGGTATCCTGGGGCGTTGTACGTGTACTGAAGCTTGTGCCGGGACTGAAAAAAATAGTATGATAGAGTAAATAGAGTATCTCAAATATCTTTGCTTAGAAGATATTTGAGATACTAGCATATAGAGGGGGATGGTAAAGAATGAATGATATGCAGTATGAACTGTTGTATTTTGACCTTGCTGCAGGCATGCAGAAGATCAATTTAAGTAAATTTCATAAAGAAAGGATCATGGTAGGACGTGATCCGGAAATTGTGGACATTGTACTGCCGTATCCCGGTGTGTCCCGCGTACACGGCTGCATTTATCTGGAAAATGACGCCGTTTTTTTTGAGGATCTGGACAGTAAGAACGGTTCGATCATTGTTGAAAATAATTATAAGGTTCATCTGCATCATGAGAAGAGGAGATTGCCGTTGAGCAACAGTTCCTATATATATATTAAGGGACTGAAGGAGAGATTTTTCTTTTTGATCAGAAGAAGTGTACAGGGAGAAGGCTGGAAGAAAGTTGCCATCGGCGGACAGCCTTTGGTGATCGGACGAACGGCCCAGAATGATATTGTGCTGAATCATCCGGCTATTTCAAAGATACATGCCAGACTCTGGTGCAATGGAACGACAACATTTATCGAAGATCTGGGAAGTCGGAACGGTACCAGAATAAACGGAAAATTCATACAGGGAAAAGAAGCACTGCGTGATTTTGATATTATTCAGATTTTTGATTTCCAGCTGATCATTTATCACAATGTTTTGTATTACTGTACAAAGGTTGCCGGTATACATCTGGTAGCCAATGATGTGTTCAAAACGGTAAACAGAGGAAAAAAATGTCTGCTCAATCATGTGAATCTGGATGTGGAAAGCAACGATTTTATTGCTATTATCGGTGGATCGGGTGCAGGAAAAACGACACTGATGAATGCAATCAGCGGTTTTGACCAGGATTTCAAGGGACAGGTTCTGTTTAACGGAATCGATATGAAGCGGGAATTCAACAGCCTGAAGGATATGATCGGTTATGTTCCGCAGCAGGAGATCATCTACGAAAATCTTACACTTCATAATATGCTGTACTATACGGCAAAAATGAAAATGCCCAAGGATACCGATCGAAAAGAAATTGAACATCGGATCAATGAAGTGCTCAGCATGGTTGAACTGACGGAGCATCAAAAGACCTACATTCGAAAGCTTTCCGGAGGACAGAAAAAGCGTGCAAGCATTGCAGTGGAATTGCTGGCAGATCCGAAACTGTTTTTCCTCGATGAACCGACTTCCGGTCTGGATCCGGGAACCGAGAAAAATCTGATGGAAATGCTGAACCGCTTATCCAAGACAAGAGATAAGACAACGGTTATCGTTACCCATACAACGCAGAATCTGCATTTGTGCGATAAGATCGTATTCATGGGACCGGGCGGATATCTTTGCTTCTACGGAAATGTAGAACAGGCAAAAGAGTTTTTTATGACCGATGATCTGGTAAATATCTATAATATGATCGCGAAAAATCCGGAAGCCTGGGCAAAACGTTTTCAGATGTCCATGATGAATGAACAGCAGCAGGAGAATGTTGAGAATAATCCTCCTGTAAAAAATAAGAGTAATGTATCGTTGATGAGACAGCAAAGTGTGCTGATCCGCCGTTATGCGGAACTGATCTGGAACGATAAAATCCGTCTGGCAATCCTGCTGCTGCAGCCGGTGATCATTGCTCTGCTGCTGTCTGTTGTTGCTGCGGATGATGTATATGACATATTTGAATCCACGCAGTCGATGATGTTCTCTCTAAGCTGTTCGGCAATCTGGATCGGATTGTTCAACTCGATCCAGGAAATATGCAAAGAACGTTCGGTATTAAAGAGGGAGTATATGGCTAATCTGAAGCTTCCTTTGTATACCGTATCCAAAATGGTCGTGCAGACGATTCTTGCTGCAGCACAGGCAGTACTTTTGACAACTGTTTTTCTTAAGATCGTAGGAGAATACCGGGAGGGTATAATCTGGGATCCGTTTACAGCGGAGATCATGCTGACTGTATGGTTTACGATTCTGGCTTCGATGGCAATGGGACTGGTAATTTCAGCAATTGTACGGAGCGGTGATAAAGCAATGACACTTGCACCGTTTGTATTGATCGTACAGCTGCTGTTTTCGGGTATTCTCTTTAAACTGGAAGGCGTCGGTGAGATCATTTCCTATTGTACGATCAGCAAGTGGTCGGTGGAAGCATTGGGAAGTATTGTGAATCTGAATGGTCTGAACCTGCGGATGCAGGAAACATTTCCGATGCTGGAACATGAAGCACAGGATATCTATGAGCATACATTCGGACATCTGCAGTTCGACTGGGCCATACTCATTGGTATGACAGTGTTGTTTGCTGTAATCAGCTGTGTTGCACTGTTAAATCTGAAAAATGACAAGAGATGAGTTAAGGAATCAAAGAGAGCGTTGATATAATTATCTAAAGATTACTTAGAACAGGAAGAAATTGAAATGTTAGTTTCCGAACAGAAGATACTGATACTGAACACCGGAGGAACACTTTCCTCAACACTGACAAAGAACGGTCTGGCACCGGGACTTGGAAGAGAAGATATACTACGGGATCTGGAATGGGTCTCCGGAAATATTCATATTGATTTTGAGGATATTTATTCTCTGGACAGTGCGAATATCGGACCGGAAGACTGGAAAAATATCGCAGTCAAGGTCAGGGAAAACTATGAAGCCTACAGTGGAATCGTAATCATTCACGGAACGGATACGATGGCCTATACGGCATCGATGCTGACCTGGATGCTGCAGAATGTTCCGATTCCGGTCGTACTCACCGGCAGTCAGCTGTCCATTGAACATCCGGTTGCGGATGCATTGGAGAACTGCCGTCTGGCTATTCAGATGGCAGCAAGCGGATATCCGGGAGTATTCATTGCATTCAACCGCAAGATCATGCTGGGATGTAAAGCATCCAAGGTTCGCACGATGAGTTTTGATGCCTTTGAAAGTATCAACTATCCGTACATCTGTAAGGTGAATTCCCATGGAATGAAGATCGAAGAGAATTATATTCCGAAGATCCATGGAAAATTTACTGTTAATACAGAGTATTCCGATAAGGTCATGCTGCTTAAGCTGACTCCAGGTCTGGATCCGGTTGTTTTATATAGCCTTTACGAAATGGGATATGAAGGAGTGGTTATCGAAGCCTTCGGACTTGGTGGTATGCCTTTCCGGGAGAAAAACTGGATCAAGGCAGTTTACGAATTGGTTGAAAAGGGAATGGCTATTGTTGTTGGAACGCAGTGTCGCTATGAGGGAAGTGATCTTCGGGTATATGAGACAGGAAGAGAAAGTCTGGCCTGTGGAGTTATGCAGGCAAAGGAAATGACTGCGGAGGCTGCCGTAACAAAGCTCATGTGGGCACTTGGACAGACAAAGGACAGAGACATGATCGATAAGATCCTTCAAGCCTGAATACTCCTCTGTGATATTCTGGTATTGTTTCAATAATTTTGCAGAATAGAAAAAAGAAACCGAATACGTTTCCGGCCATGGCTGGGAACGTATTCGGTTTCTTTTACTTTTACGGAAGAGCAGGCAGAGAAGAAAATCACTTATATACGTTATTTATGTAAGAATAAAACTCCAGACAGGTATGGTTATCATGGAGAATACGGTGGAGACAACGACCAGTTTCGTGGCAAATTTTTCATCACATCCATATTTGCTTGCCAGAATGCTGGTTGTAGCACCTGCCGGCATGGCAGTAAGCAGTACGGTAACACCGGTCGTAAGAGCGGGAATATGAAGAACCATACATACCAGATATACGAAAAGAGGCATCAGGATCAGTCGAAGAATACTATAGCGCAGAACTTCAAAATCAAGGAAAGTCTTCCAGTCAATGTCTGCCAGAATCATGCCGATGACCATCATGGAAAGTGCCGTGTTGCACTGACCGATTGTACCGATGGTGTTGGTAATAAGAGCCGGCGGATTCCACTGGGTGAGCATCAGAATAAGACCGACCATGCAGGCAATAATACAGGGATGGGTAATGACTTTTTTGATCGTTCCTCTCCGGTCAGTACTTTGGGTAAAAATGGCAATTCCGGATGACCACATCATGATGCGCAGCGGGAGAAGAAATACGGAGGCCATTGCAAGACCGATGGATCCGAAAACTCCTTCTGCTACCGGGTTGCCGAGGAATCCGGCATTGGAACAGATCAGTCCGTACTGCAGGCTCATGCGGTGGCCGGGAGTTCGTTTTCCGTACAGTATTTTTCCAAGAAGAACGCTGACAGTCTGAATGCCGATCGAGAGCAGGAAAATAATTCCGAACTGACGCAGTAGTTCATGATCAAAGGAAATCATAAAGGCCTTGATAATATTACAGGGCAGTACAAGATAGATTACCAGGTCGTTGATGTTCTTTTGTCCTTCACTGCCTATGATGCCGATTCTTTTCACCAGTGCTCCGATTACGATCAATAGAAGCATCGTCAGCTGTAATACAAGTAATTTGCTCATAATGGTGCCTTTCTCCTTTTCGGTTTATTGCCATGAAATTAAAAATGTAGAAAACTGTAATTACCAGGGTATGTTGATAAACTACGAATACTTGCATGCATGTATGTTGATAAAACTCGAATTATAAATGAAAGTACGCCATTCAAGTCAAGCTCTGCAGATATTCGTTTGATTTGATCTTATTTTAATTTGAAGGCAGTGGTTCGACAATATTTATTCCAGAATTCTGGAATAAATATTTCCAAATAATGCAGGACATACTATACTGAGTACATGAACACAAGAGAGATATTAAGTTCCATACAGCAGGGAATTCTGATCTGTGACAGAAACGGATTCATTATCTATTTTAATGATGCATATGAACAGTTTGTCGGGCATTCCCTGTCGGAGGTACAGGGACAGCCAATCCGAAAAATTCGACCGCATACCATGATTTCAAAAGTACTTCGTACGAAAAAACCGCTGGAAAATATCTATCGGGAGGAAGATGACCAGATATATTTTGCAAGTATTTATCCAATGCTTCAAAACGGCGAGGTTACCGGAACGATTTCATTGGTTACACAGGTCGCACAGCTGCAGCTGCAGGATGAATCTGCCGGACTTACATTAAAAGAACGGACACGATTGTTCGAGCGGCAGGAAATCGAGAAACTGCTGAAGATATACGGCAATGATCTGAAGGGAAAAAAGAAAACGGCTGAAATGCTTGGAATCTCTCTATCCGGTTTATATGCCAAGCTTCAGGAGGGGGCGGAGGAACAGACACTATAATCATGCTGTATAGAAAACAGAAACATGCAGGAACAGGCAGAAACAATGCAGAATGCAGCAGTCAGTTGTATTGAAAATCAAAAGACAGTCAATTAATCGGTAAAGAAAACAAATGATTAAAAAGAAAAGGAGAAGAAATCGTATGCTGATCAAAAAAGAACGACTTTCGGAACACGCAGAGATCACCGGATACATTCATGAAAGAAATCGTGAGCTGGGAGAAGAAATGACCTATCCGACCATGCTTGTCCTTCCGGGCGGCGGATTTCGCTTCTGCAGCGCAAGAGAGGGTGAACCCATTGCGGCTGCTTACTATGCGAAAGGATACAATACATTTGTTCTGGATTACACGACAGTAAGCAAAAAGCCGGATGCAGGAATTGAGGATCCCATGCAGGACGTACAGCTGGCATTGGCCTGGCTTAAGGAACATGAGGAAGAATTTCATGGTACACCGCATAACACGGCAATGATCGGCTTCTCCGGCGGCGGTCATCTGGCAGCCGCATCCGCAACCCACGATGAACTGCGCCCGAATGCACTGCTTCTGATCTATCCGGGAATTCTTTCTAATCCGGCCCGTGCGCTGGACTGTCCGGATATCATCGAGCGTGTGGATGAACAGACACCGGCAAGTTTTATCATCGGTTCCAGAGAAGATACGGTAACACCGCCCAGACACCAGCTGGCATTTGCGGCTGCTCTGGAAAAGGCTGAGGTGGATTTTGAACTGCACATCTTTCCGGATGGTTTCCATGGCATGTCGCTGGGAACAGAAGTTACGGCATCCGGGAATAAGACAAACATTGATCCGGTATATGCATCCTGGTTTGATATGAGTGTTCGCTGGCTGGCACGAAAGTGGAAAGGAATCGATTCGAACGGAAAGTCGGTTGCCAACTATACAGTGGATATGCCGCTTTCCAAACTGATGAAAAATGAGCATGTTGCAGTTATTTTGAAAGAAAAGATTCCTGCATTTGATCAGATCCTTCAGAATTCGATGGCGCGTACAGTGCCGTTTAATGTCATAGCACAATTTGAACCGGATCTGCTGACACCGGAGATGGTAGAGGAAATCAGTATTCTGCTGCAGACCGTATAAGGAGAACCGTTCTTTTCTAAATAAGCTGCGAATTTTTTTGATTGGAATCGTTGTAAAATATCTGAAGAATATAATAGGCAATAGGCGTACGGCTATGAGGATCAAAATTGAAGCCTTTCATAGCCGTACGCCTATGTTTTTTAGTTAATATGTTTTAGCTTTTCTATATAATCGGTTTATTTATTCTCCAGCAGTTTCTCTACAGAGGCAAGCTTTACACAGAGTACAAAAACTTTTGATGCAACAGCCATTTCTTCCGGAGACGGGAAGGACGGTGCGATTCGAATGTTGGAATCCTGCGGATCATTGCCGTATGGATAGGTGGCACCTGCAGCAGTCAGAATAACGCCGAGCTGTCTGCATTTGGCAACAATGGATTTGGCACAACCGGGCATCGCATTGAAAGAGATGAAGTAACCTCCTCTCGGTTTGACCCAGGTACCGATATCCAGACCGGCAAGTTCATTATCCAGTTCTTCCAGAACAGCTTCGAACTTCGGACGAAGGATATCTGCATGCTTTTTCATATGTTCATGAAGACCGTCGATGCCGTTGAAGAAACGGACATGGCGAAGCTGGTTGATCTTGTCATGACCGATGGTCTGCACAGTCATTTTGCTGAGGATGTAATCCAGATTCTTCTCGGAGGTCGCAATGGCGGATACGCCGGAGCCCGGGAAGCTGATCTTGGATGTAGATGCGAAGATATAGACCATATCCGGGTTGCCTGCTTTGGTACATTCATCCAGAATGTTCAGGATCTTGTCCTGAATATCTTTGTAAAGATGATGGATGCAGTAGGCATTGTCCCAGTAGATGCGGAAATCTTCTGCAGCCGGCTTCAGATGTGCAAAGCGAAGCACAACTTCATCGGAGTAGGAGATGCCGGCGGGGTTGGAGTATTTCGGAACACACCAGATACCCTTTACTGAGGCATCGTTATTTACATATTTTTCGACCAGATCCATATCGGGACCGTTGCTGTCCATGGGAATCGGAATCATCTCGATTCCAAACTGCTCGGTGATCTGAAAGTGTCTGTCATATCCCGGAACCGGGCAGAGGAATTTGACGGAATCCAGTTTGAACCAGGGAGTGGATCCGTTTACGCCAAAGGCCATGGAACGGGCGATGGTATCGTACATGATATTCAGACTGGAGTTTCCGCATACGATGACATTGTCCTTCTGTACTTCCATCATATCGGCCATCAGTCGTCTGCATTCACCGATTCCGTCCAGATCGCCGTAGTTACGGGTATCGTTTCCAAGAATCGTATTCATATCAGACTGGCTGTTGAGGATGTCCAGCATCGGCATAGCCAGTTCCAGCTGTGCCCGTCCCGGTTTTCCGCGGGCCATATTCAGAGAGTGTCCTTTTGCTTCTTCGGTTTTGAAGTCTTCCTGCAGAGCGGCTTTTAACTGAAGGAGTTCTTCCTTTGACATTTCAAGATATGATTTTTTCAATGATAACCTCCCGTACTATTTGTTTTCCATTCCTATAAATAATCCCAATTTATACTATAGCATAGGTAGCTAGGAAGAGACCAGCGGTCTTTTTACAGAGACTTTTTATAGGGATTTTTAGGGGGATATGCATAGTAATAAAAAGAAGGATAATAATGAGAAAAACGCGGATACATATGCAGGATTCGCGTTCTTCTAAAAATATTACAGATAACGAAGTTTTCCGGGTTCGATACCCTTGATACCAAGTCCCGGTTCATCGGAAACGGTGATGAGCTTCTCGTTGAAGACGGCACCTCCGATGATCGGATCTTCCGAGCAGAGAACCGGACCGTCTAAATCAATCCTGGTAATGATCTTTTTGGCACACGCAAGTTCAACGGCTGCATTGACGGAGATCTTTGCTTCCAGCATACAGCCGAGCATGCACTCAACGCCGTAAACCTCGGCAGCGGAGATGATCTTCTGTGCATTGTAGAGACCGCCGCACTTCATCAGTTTGATGTTGACCATATCTGCAGCATGGTACTGCATGATCTTTAATGCATCTTCAGGAGAAAAAACAGACTCATCGGCAAGTACCGGGACATAGCTGTGGCGGGTTACTTCACACAGACCGTCGAAATCGGCACCAGGAACCGGCTGTTCAACCAGCTCGATGTCGAGACCCTGCTCCTGCATGGAGTTCAGGATACGAATCGCCTGTTTGGCATTCCATGCCTGATTGGCATCGATACGAATGCGCACATCCGGACCGACAGCCTTACGAATTGCGCTCAGACGAGCAACATCCAGAGAAGGATCGATGCCGACCTTGATCTTCAAGGTATCATAGCCGCGTGCAATTGCCTGAAGAGCATCGCGAACCATCTCATCCGGTGCATTTACGCTGATCGTAATGTCAGTGGTGATGGACTTCTTCGCACCGCCGAACAGTTTATAAACCGGAATGTTGTGCAGCTGACCATAGAGGTCATACAGTGCCATATCAACAGCTGCCTTTGCACTGGTATTATGAACGATCGCTTTCTGGACTTCCTGGATCAGATCTTCGAATTCATCCACCTCGCGTCCGATGATCTTCTTGCTGATATGATCCTGAATGGCACCGATAATGGCACCCTTGGTATCACCGGTAATCACACCGGTAGGCGGAGCCTCACCATAACCGATCGCACCGGTATCGGTCACGATCTCAACAATGATGTCTTCTACACTGTCAACACTGCGAAGCGCAGTCTTGAACGGAACCCGCAGCGGAACAGAAATCTCACCAAGTCTCACTTCTGTAATTTTCATAAATAGTCTCCTTTCCGTGTAGTATCTCAACATATATTCGTGTGTGAATGTTAAGATGATTGTCTGCAATGGCGGGGTGGTCCTCTTAGTTCTTTCTTTAAGTAGAGGAGCTGCGAATGTTGTACAAATGCCCTAAGCAGGTGCTCTGAGGCCGCCGGTACTTGGTAAGTGCGAGTGTAAGCGAAGCACGAGCCTTAGTACCGCTGCGTGACGAAGGCAGCGGAAGCGTGCCTGCGTGGGTATTGTACAATGTGAACAGCGGATGCTGCTTCCTCACTCCATATTTGCAAGTGTCACAATTGCATTCGCTATGATCGCCGTATTCTGCACCAGTCTGTCGATCTCTATAAACTCATCCGGCAGATGTTCCACAATCGGATCGCCCGGGAATACACAGCCGAAAGCCAGTGTATTGGGCATGGCCTTTGCATAGGTGCCGCCTCCGATGGATTTTGGTGCAGACATGTCACCGCTTGCATCCCGATATACCTGAAGAAGTCCCTGCACGAGAGGATCATCCTCCGGAATATACAGTTTCGGTTTGTGCAAAGAGTAGGTACATTCCCATCCGTTGTCGGCAAAGAGCTTTTGAATCAGCGGCTGGCAGTGAGAATGTTCATAGGTAACCGGATAGCGATAATTCAGGCGTACCATGATCTTCTGATGATCCGCACTGGAGATTCCCATATTACAGGTGAATTTTCCAGAGACTTCATCCTCCAGCGGGCAGCCAAGACCGGCACCATTGACTTCCATTCCCAGGGCTTCCGCGAGGAAACGCAGTGCTTCCTGTACGTCTGCAGTAAAGGGAAGCTGATCCAGATAGAGGAAGAGACGGCCGATGGCATTTTCACCTCGTTCCGGCATGGACCCATGGGCGGCCACACCGTCGGCACTGATGGAGACCACCCTTTCTGTTTCCGGATCAAACGGCACAAGAATGGCAGATACGATCTCGGCATCGGGCTCCGTTATATGGATCTTCTCTGCTCCCGGGAAAGCATAATCCTTCGGGCAGATCAGAAGAACTTCTGCATGATCAGGAGTAACATTGCCGGCAACGCCTCCGGTCAAAGTGATGACACGGAAAGCATCCGACTGCTCCCAGGTTCGTTCGTAGACCTCGTTGATGATTCCCTTTTCACCGTTGATCAGAGGATATTCCCCGTCTGGTGTAAAGCCCATGACCGGCAGTTCCCCTCCGTGTGCACGGTAGTATTTGATATCGGCTGCACCGGTCTCTTCGTTGCAGCCGAAGATCACGCGGACACGCCGTTTCAGAGGAATCCCGGCATCCTGAACGGCTTTCATAGCGTACAGGGCAGCAACGACCGGTCCTTTATCATCGATGGTTCCCCGTCCGTACATTTTTCCGTCTACGATCTCCGGATCATAGGGAGCATGTGTCCAGCCGTCGGCTTCCGGAACAACATCCAGATGACCAAGAACAGCGATCATTTCGTCTCCTTCACCGATCTCCGCATAGCCGCAGTGGTTATCAATATTTCCTGTACGAAATCCCAGCGACTCGGAGATCTCCAGTGCCTTTTCCAGACAGCGCAGTACCTCTTCGCCGTAGGGAGCGCCAGCGGCTGCCGGTCCTTCTACGGAACGTATACGAATCAGTGCAGACAAGTGACGAATCATATCTTTTGTGTAACATTTTATGATATTTGCTGAAAAGTTAGTGAAATTCATTATATTATTCTTCCTTTTTGAAAAATATTTAGGTATAATTTACATTATCATAATAAAGAGCGAATGTCTTGAAAAAATTCGCTCTTTTCTGTTTCTTTTCAGTTTTTTAGATAGGAGGGGTTTTATGATTACAAATGGTTTTACCTATGTGGCAGTACTCATCTTTCTGGCAGCCATTCTGGTTCTTCTGGAGAAGAAAACAGGATGGAAATTCTTTAAGTTTATTCCGGCTGTCGTTCTGCTCTACCTGATTTCGATGCTGCTCTGTACCCTTAAGGTGTGGGATATGGAGAGTACGAAACCGGCATACAGTGCACTGAAAAATTCACTGACCTATGCGATGGTATTTACCATGCTTCTGCGCTGCGATATCCGTAAGGTTATCAAGCTGGGACCGAAGATGCTGATCGGATTCTTCTCTGCATCCGTTACGATCGTAATTGGTTTCGTTATTTCTTTTGCTGTAATGAAGGGATTCATCGGAAATGATGCATGGATGGGACTAGGTGCTCTTTGCGGAAGCTGGCTTGGAGGTTCCGGAAACATGGTAGCCGTACAGGCAGCTCTGAATATTTCCGAGGCAGATATGGGTTATGCACTGGTTATCGACTCAATCGACTATTCCATCTGGGTTATGTTCCTGCTGTGGGCAATCACACTTGCTCCGAAATTCAACAAATGGACAAAAGCAGACACCCGTGCACTGGATGAGGTTTCCAGCCGCCTGGAAGAGGATGCCAAATTTAATACAAAACCGATCGATTTCCAGAGCATGATCCTGCTGATCGGTACTGCGTTCCTTGTATCCGCAATCGGACAGAATGTCGGTGCTTTCCTGAACGGAGCGCTTCCGTTCCTGGATAAGGCCACCTGGACGGTTCTCTTTATCACCGTTCTTGGTCTGATCGGTGCGGTATCTCCGCTCGGAAAAGTTGCCGGATCAGCAGAAGTTTCCAACCTGCTTCTGTATGTAGTTATCGCACTTCTTGCTTCCAGAGCATCTCTGCTGGAGCTGGGTGATGCACCGGCATGGATCCTGACCGGATTCTTGATTCTGGCTATCCATATGGTATTGATGCTGCTTCTTGCAAAACTGCTGAAGATCGATATGTTTACGGCAGCGGTTGCATCTCTTGCAAATATAGGCGGAACCGCATCCGCACCGGTATTGGCAGGTTCCTATTCCGGTTCTCTGGTACCGGTAGGTATTCTGATGGCGCTGATGGGATATGTGATCGGAACCCCGCTTGGTATTCTGACGGCACATCTGATGCAGATGATTGCATAAGCAAAGAGACAGAGAAAATGTTATCTATCTGAAAAGAAAAGAGTAGAAAAGCAGATCCTCCGGGAGACGTATGAAAAAACATACGCACCGGAGGATCTTTTGGATTATCAGCATATAATAAAAAAGGTAGTGCCGGCTATGTTATACTTAACATATTATTGATAACGAACTTTACAGCAGGATAAGAAAGGAAGTCGAACATGCAGTTACCTTTAATTTTTCAGGATCATATGATCCTGCAGCGTGGAAAAGAAATCGATATATGGGGAAGTGCGGAAGCCGGTGCAGAGGTTACTGTATCTGTACAGAAACAGGAGAAGAAGACAACGGCCGATGCGGACGGAAAGTGGAAGATGAAAATCGGTCCGCTGGAAGCTTCTTTCAGTGAAGAAGTCTGCATTGCAGCAGGCGAAGATGTGACCGTTCTTCATGATGTACAGGTTGGTGAAGTATGGCTTGCCGGCGGACAGTCCAATATGGAATTCCATATGCGTTATGATGCGGATATGAAAACAGAAAAGGAAACGTGCACAAATGATGCTATTCGGTTCTTCGACTATCCCGAAGTATCATATGTGGGACAGATCGATGAGGCAGATTACAAGACGAATTACGGATTCTGGAGAAAGGCCGAGCCGGAACAGCTGGAGCGATTCTCTGCAGTCGGCTATTATTTTGCCAAAGAGCTGCAGCAGAAGTACGGCGTGCCGGTAGGCATCATCGGCTGCAACTGGGGCGGCAGCCCGGCTTGTGCCTGGATGAATGAGGAAGCGGTAAAAGCAGGCGGCGGGCAGATCTATCTGGATGAATATGAGGAAGCCGTAAAAAATCTGGATCTGAATGCCTATGAAGAAGCCTTTAGAAATAATCCGATGGCTTGGAATACAGATCTGCTTGGAAATCCGATGTCAGATCTGATGATGTTTGGTGCTTCGGAGGAGGAATTTGCTGCTCTGCTTTCAAAAATGGGAATTGATCCGTCTGTATTGGCAGAGGGAGAATTCTTCCCGCCGATGGGACCGAAATACGAACGCCGTCCCTGCGGTTTGTATGAATCCATGCTGAAGCCGCTGGCTCCTTATGGAATTCGGGGTGTGATCTGGTACCAGGGAGAGACCGACGGGGATACCCATCCGGAGATCTATAAAACGCTGTTCCCGGAACTGATCCGCACATGGAGAAACTTATGGAACGAAGAACTTCCGTTCCTGTTTACGCAGATCGCACCGCTGGAGAGATGGATGGACTGTATCGGTGCAGCATATGTGGAGATTCGTGAGGCTCAGCAGATAACGGCGGATACCGTAGCCGGCACTGCAATGGCTTCGTCCTCGGATGCCGGTATGCGGAACGATATTCATCCAAAGAAAAAACAGCCGATCGGACATCGGCTGGCATTGCTGGCGGAAAATCGGGTATATGGTGAGGATATTCTCTGCGATGCACCGCATCTGGTTTCCGGAAGAATCGTGCAGGACGGCGTGATCGAGCTTGCTTTTGCCAATGCCGGAACCGGCTTGTATCTGGCCGATCATCTGCCGGATGGAAACAAGGTTGATGCCGGTCGGATCGGCGGACTGCGGATCCTGCAGAACGGAGAGGAACTTCCGGAGGAGAGTTTAAGAGCAGAGGTCGTACAGATTGATGAGTCTGGTCTTAAAGGAAGCGTGCGTATCAGTGCACCGGCAATTCGTGCAGGGATACCTGCGGAAATTAAACTGGCAAAGACCGGCTGGTATACGGTAAATCTATACAACAATGCGGGAATTCCGGCAGTACCGGGAGAAATGACCATATAGAAACATCGTATAGAGTGACAGGATGTATATAAGGGGAAGAGCTGCAATGGCACAGAGATAAGATGCCATTGCAGCTCTTCTCCTTCTTATTATAGAGAATACGGTTTTGTGCATAGAGGCATCCATATGCATGACTTGATATGAAGAAAAGAAAACGTACAGAAGTAAAACTAAATTCAAACCATACAAAACATATTGACACAGTATGAAATAGAAGATATGATGAGAAAAATTACCTGCGCATCTCCATACACTGGTTTTATTATATTTGAATTCTTCAGGGAATTCGAATAATCATCTGGGTTCATGCGACTATTCAAGATACAGTACCGGGATAGAGAGCAGCAATTGAACATGGTAAGTTACATCGCGGATTTTGCAGGTTAAAATGCGAATCTCGCAAAAAGGAATCAGTGAAATACAGAAGGAGTAGAAATATGAGTATTATTGAAGATGTAAAGGCATACCTGCAGTCCGGAGAGAAGAACTCACAGGACATCGGTCTGGAGATCGAGCATTTTGTTGTTGATGAAAACGGCGATCAGATAGGTTTTGATCTGGTTACCAGACTGATCGAGGAGCGTATTGCGGAGAATCATGCAAAGCCGTATATTACTGATGGACATATCGTTGGATATGATACCGGTGAGTATACCGTTACTTTGGAACCGGCCTGTCAGTTCGAAGTCAGCGTATATCCGAGAAAGGATCTGGGAGAGATTCTTTCTATATATAATGCATTTTATAAGGAATGGGAAGCCATCTTTGCAGAATACGGTTATAGGATCCTTACCCGTGGAAATCTTCCGAAGGTGGAGCTGGGTGAGATCACACCGAGAGAGATTCCGCTGTCTCCCAAGCTGCGTTACAAATATATGAATCGCTATTTCCGAACAAGCGGGCAGTACGGCAGATATATGATGCGTGCCTCCGGTTCTACGCAGGTGTCCATCGACTACAGATCGGAAGAGGATATGGTAAGAAAACTGCGGATCCTGGAAATCATTTCTCCATTTCTGATGATACTTATGGAAAACAAATCCAAAGAGGATTCCTGTCTTCCGGGAGTGAACGACAAACCGCATCTGCTGCGTATTCAGGAATGGGAGGATCTGGATCCTGCCCGTACCGGTTATTTCCCGAAATCCTTTGATTCGGATTTCGGATATGCATCGATTGCGGATACCATCGTCAATACACCGCTGATCCTGCTGAATGACAAGGGAGAAACGACCTATGTTGCTGAAAAAACCGCGCTGGATCTGATCAATGATGGTACAATAGACTACGATCGTCGGGATGCTGCCGACAGAAAGCAGCTTATTGAGCATTTCATTTCCATGGGATTTTTCCATTATCGTGTAAAGAAATATATTGAGATCCGCATTGCCGATGCGGTTCCGATCGAGAAGTCCGTTGCCTTTGCAGCCTTGATCAAGGGATTGCTGTACAGCGAGGAGGGACTGACTGCGCTTGAGAAATTGTTCCGAAATGTTGCCGGAATCGAGGAGATTCAGCAGGCAACCGAGGCAGTCGAGAGAGATGGCGTAGATGCTTCTGTATACGAGGGAAGACGTGCACAGGAATGGATCGATGCAATTCTGGATATTGCAGAAAAAGCAGCAGATGAAGATGACAAAAAATATTTAGAGAAGATCGGGTGATTGCAGCGTGTGTGAATTATTTGCCGTTTCAGCTATA
Organism: Eubacteriales bacterium; assembly: GCA_030527665.1. Taxonomy (GTDB): domain Bacteria; phylum Bacillota; class Clostridia; order Lachnospirales; family Lachnospiraceae; genus Bilifractor. Next base: position 5,914 of record JAUNAK010000042.1, on the reverse strand, counting down.
AATAAAATAAGAGTAAATTCATTGCTGGAGGAGTTTTTCAGTCACAGCGATGAGCATCCGAGCGGATGGGGAATGGCTGTCCTGGATGGCAAAGAGAGCAAATGGACAGATATTGAAAAGGAAGATATTAAAGCATCCGACAGCAGTTATCTGAAAAAAAAGATGGAGGATGAGATCGTTTCCGGAAATATGATCGCTCATATTCGAAGAGCGACGATCGGCAGTATTTCACCCAGCAACAACCATCCGTTTATGCGGTATGACATTTCAGGCAGAAGGTGGATCCTTGCACATAACGGAACGATCTTTCATTCGGAGAAACTGGATGTCTATCGTGAGGAGCAGGAAGGAACGACCGACAGTGAGAGGATCCTTCTGTATATCGTTGACAGGATCAATCGTCAATCGGCAAAATACAGACGTGCACTGACGTTTGAGGAACGCTTTGCCATTCTGGATCAGATCGCTGTTGAACTTTCAGAGGGAAATAAGCTGAATCTCATTATCTATGACGGTGAGTATTATTACATCCACATGAATCAGGAAGAGACTCTGCATGTAAAAAAGGGCAGCGGCAGCGCAGTCATTGCAACCACACCGCTGGATTCCGAAAAATGGGAAGAAATACCGCTGAATCAGCTGCAGGTCTATCGGAACGGAGAAGTGATCCGGACCGGAACACAGCATGCGCACACCTATATCTACGAAGAAGAACAATACAGAGATCTGTTTATGGCCTATGCAGATCTGTAATTCAAGTCGAGCTCTGCGAGACCTGGCCCGGATCCGGGTCAGCGTTAGCTGACATCTGTCCATCCGAATCTCTTCGCATCCCTGCGGAGCTGCAGGTCTACCGGAAGGGCAGTTCTCGATTGGAATGAAAGATACCGGTGAGGAAGAATTCAAAATATAGAAAATACTGTGACAGAGGAGAGTACCCGGAAGAAAGGGACTTTCCTCTTTTGTTTTTTGTGTTTGCAGGATCCTTGATCATTTTACAAGGGTGGGGATCCAACCGGCTTGGGGATGAATAAAGCGTATGCAGCCATCATATGACAGCGTATGAAAGTGTATGAAAGCCTATGAGAGCATATGTAATAGCAGAAGGCATCCGATTGACACAGCTGCGCACTTCATGATAGTATTGCGATAAAGTGCGCAGCGAAAAAACGACAAAAAACAGGATAATGTAAAGTCGGATATTTCAATGAGCTGCGAAAGAGAGGTACAATAGATATGAATGAAAAACAGAACAAATTAACTTTCCGGGGCGGTGTGGGAATGTCCGTTCTTCCGGTTATCATCTATGTGGCATTCTGTATGCTGCTGTTCATCGGCTTCAAGGCATTCAATATGGAAGCGCTTGCTGTCGGTGGATTTCTGGCATTGCTGGTCAGCGGAATCTTCTGCACCAGCTATGCGGAGTACTGGAATTCGGTAATCAACGGTATTGCATCGGTTACCTGTGTATCGGTCGTTGTGATCCTTCTGCTGGTCGGTATGTTCTCGGCACTGATCAAGACCTGCGGTCTGTCCGGCGGTTTTGTATGGATCGCAAATTCACTGGGAATGAAGGGCGGTATCTTTGTTGCCTTTACCTTCCTTGCAACCTGTATCGTATCAACTGCTACCGGTTCTTCGATCGGAACCATGTTCATTGCATTTCCTATCTTTTATCCGGCAGGCATGCTGCTGGGTGCCAATGAAATGCTCATGGCCGGTGCCATTGTATCCGGTGCGATCTTCGGTGATAATCTGGCTCCGGTTTCCGATACAACGATCGCTTCTTCCTCTACACAGACCTTCAAGGACGGAAGACCGGCGGATATCGGCGGTGTTGTTGCCAGCCGTCTGAAATATTCTGCGATTGCAGGAGTGATCACACTGCTGATCTTTGCAGTATTCGGCGGAGCAGGAGGAACCTTTGAGGGCGGCGTTGTGGATGCGGCAGCCAATCCGATGTCACTGATCATGCTGATCCCGGTCGTTGTTATGCTGACGGTATCTACCAGAACCCGAAATATCTATCTGGGTATTCTGGTGGGATTGTTCCTCGGAACAGCGATCGGACTGCTCTCCGGACTGTTTACCTTTGATGCGGTGTTTGCCAATGATCCGGAAAACAATGCGGCAGTCGGATTTCTGGTAAGCGGAATCAACAATATTCTGCCGACCTGTGCACTTGTTATTTCCGTATTTGGTATCATGGGTGTTCTGAACGATGCCGGTATGATGGATATGATCGCGGATAAGATCCTGAACAGCAAAATGGGTCAGACGACCAGAGGGGCTGAGCTGCTCTGCATGATCGGTATCGCCGTTACAACGATCCTGGTTGGCGGTGTTACATCTGCATCGATCCTTGCATTCGGACCGATTCTGAATCGTATCGGATCGGCAAAAAACATTCATCCCTACAGAAGAGCAAATCTTCTGGATGGTACAGCCAATTCCCTGCCGGCATGTATTCCATTCCTCAGTGTATTTGTATTCATCGGTGCAGCTCTTTCCGGTCTGTCTCCGGTCGCAGTTGCAGGAGGAACGATCTATGCGTTTGTTCTGTTTGTTGTATTTCTGATTGCTGTACTGACAGGATTCGGATGTCAGAAGGAAGAAAAATAAATATGCATACAATGTCCGGTCTATCAGCTGCTGCATAAAAATCTGCAGAAATGGGAATGATAAGAAAAGAAACGTAGTGTTTTTTGTGTATTGCAAAAGAGGTACTGCATATGGAATTTAAGGAAATCTGTCTGTTGAACGATTCTTTTCCGCCGATCATCGACGGGGTTGCAAATGTAGTAGTAAATTATGCACGGGAGATCGAGGCAAGCGGTCATTCGGTAAGTGTGGTCACACCGCAGCATCCGGAGGCGGATGACAGCCAGTGGAGTTTTCCGGTCGTTCGTTATCCGAGTCTGGACCTGCGGGAAAATATCGGCTATATGGCAGGTAACCCCTTCAGTCTGAATGCACAGCTGCAGTTAAGCCAGAGACCCATCAGTCTGCTGCACAGCCACTGTCCGGTCATGTCCAATATCTTTGCACGGACACTGCGCAATGCCATGGATGTGCCGCTGATCATGACCTATCACACGAAGTTTGATATCGACATCAATAATGCAATCCGCAGCAAACTTCTGCAGACAGGGGCAATCAAAGCACTTGTCAACAGTGTCAGTGCCTGCGACGAGCTATGGGTCGTCAGCCGTGGCGCGGGAGAAAATATCCGTAGTCTTGGGTATGAGGGCGACTATATCGTTATGGAAAACGGTGTGGACATGCCAAAGGGACGTGTGCCGGAGGCAGAGGTGCAGGAAGTGGTAAAAGACTATGACCTGCCGAAGAAAGTCCCGGTATTTCTGTTTGTGGGACGGCTGATGTGGTACAAGGGACTGCGGATCATTCTGGATGCACTTGCCGCATTGAAATCACAGAATCTGGATTTCCGTATGATCTTTATCGGCGGAGGCGGAGATGAACAGGAGGTAAAGGCATACACCGAACAGCTGAAGCTGGGAGATAAGGTCTTCTTTATCGGACCGGTACGGGATCGGCAGAAGCTGGCAGCCTGGTACTGCCGGGCAGATCTGTTTCTGTTTCCGTCGACCTTTGATACAAACGGACTGGTGGTTCGTGAGGCAGCGGCCTTTTCTCTGGGATCGGTCCTCGTGGGAGGAAGCTGTGCGGCGGAAAATGTCACCAACGGAGTGGATGGTCTGCTGATCGAAGAGAATGCAGCATCCCTCGCTGTGTGTCTGGCCAGAATCATGGAGAATGCGGATGCCATGCACAACATCGGTATGCATGCCTCGGATAACCTTTACATTTCCTGGCATGAGGCGGTGCAGAAAGCCATGGAACGGTATGAGATCGTACTGGACAATTACCACAGTCAGAAGACACATCATCGTCATGCAGGCTTCTCCGAGGAGTTCTTTACCTTCTCCGGTGATCTGCTGAATACACTGGCAGGCGCCGAAGAGTATCGAAAGGAACTGGAGGATAAGCTGGAGAGATACTGGTGACAGATTCAGGTCGAGCTCTGCGAGACTTGGCGCGGGATTCGGGGCAGCTTTCGCTGACATCTACATATCCGAATCACTGCGCATCCCTGCGGAGCGTTTACCTCAGTCGGAGATTGGACTTCCACTGAGGTGATCTTGTAATTGCTCATCACTTGCAGAAGTGGGAGTTTTCTCGACTGAGATAAAAATCATACAGCTGAATCGGTATCGGCTGTATAGAAGTATTCCAAAATCGTTTGGAAAATAGAAAAGAATAAGACTGCTGATCTGTATTAAAATGAACTGTCCCCAAAAGTTAGAACAGTTATCTAATCTTTTGGAGGCGGTTCAAAGGAATACAAATCAGCAGTCTTTTTTGTGCAGGTAGAAGGGAAGAAAATGAATTTCTGCAGTTTATCTTTCTGTTCATCCGGATCGTAGAGCTATGCAACGGTGAGCCTGGGAATCACGAAATTATCCTTCCAGATATGGATTTACATGTACCATGACATGTTTGACCTGCGGGAAGTTTTTTTCGATTCCGTGGTGTACCTGCTCAGCAATCTCATGTGCCTGTACAAGGGAACTTTCACCGGCAGCGGAGATCTCCACATCCATATATACTTTGCTGCCGAACAGCCGGGTCTGCAGCAGATCAATACGAAGTACACCGTTCTGATCGGCGATGAAATCGTGAACCGACTGCGTAAAAGCAGAATCACAGGATTTGTCGATCATTTTGTCGAGGGCATCTTTGAAGACATCATAAGCAACTTTCAGTATGAAGATACAGATCACGATACTTGCAATGCTGTCCATGATGGGGAAACCGAAGCGGGCAGCGGCAATACCGACAAAGGAACCAACGGAAGACAGTGCATCCGAACGATGATGCCAGGCATCTGCTTTGAATACATCGGAGTTTAGTTTTTTTGCATAGTACATGGTGTAGTGATACATGGCCTCTTTAACAGCAATGGAGATACCTGCAGCCGCAAGAGGAAGCAGAGTCGGAATCTGCAGTTCTTTGTAGGCACCGTTAAGGACGTTCTGCAGTCCGGCATAACCGATGCCGGCACCGGTAACTGCCAGCAGCCCGCCAAGAATCATGGAAGCAACACATTCAAAACGTTCATGACCGTATGGATGGTCGGAGTCCGGATGTTTTTCGGACAGAACGGTTCCGATCCAGGCAACCAGTGTAGCAAATACGTCAGAAAGAGAGTGTACGGCATCGGAGACCATTGCACCGGAGTGTCCGAGTATTCCGGCAAGCAGTTTGAAGATCGACAGAAGAATATTTCCGCCGATACCGATGCGGGATAGTTTGTTGACAATTTGTTTTTTATTCATAAGATCTCCTCTATTCAATAAAAAGAATCAATAAAATATAAAAGAACACATCAGCGGAACGATAAACTGTCCCGCAGATGTGTTCTTTTCTGCTGCTGTAATAGCCCGGCTCAATATCCTTGTGATATCGCCTGTTCAGTTTGTAGGGGAAGCTGCACATATTGTTCTCATCCATTTAAGCAGGGGAGATCTATATGCTTGCGAGATTCGCAGTTTCATTCAGCTTCAACTCTGTTTTAGGTTACCACATATGTATCACGGAGACGGGGCGTGAGTCAACACAAACAAAGATTGGCAGACTGATACAGGTATATGCGGTATCTTTCCCGAAGAAAATGGTGAATGGTATAAGCGGAGTTTGGGGCGGTGATGAACGATCGATTTCTGAACAGGCAGCAATCGTCGGAGGCGTATCCTGAAAGCACCTGGATTCTCAGATGAACAGGACTTCAGGCAGGAGATTGTGTGAGATTTTTAAAAAATATATGAAAAATAAAAGAATCGCCGATTGTAAAATGAAGTTGCACACTTAATAAAAAAATGATCCACAGGTT
>JAUNAK010000041.1:19668-24992 GCA_030527665.1 Eubacteriales bacterium | reverse complement strand
ATATATCGACATACCTGACCTTTTGTGCAAGAGGAACATTGTTCTTGAATTGTGTGACAATTACAATTTAATTATAAAGTTAATACACATAAGAGGTCTCGTGCGGAAATATATGGCCAAAAGGAGGAGTGGATAAGGAGCGATGCTGCAGGAGCTTCACTGAAAGATCGGGAAGGAACGGAAAATGGTTCCCGCTCATGTGTATAGGTATGAATCTTTAAAAGGAGGGTTAGATATGGCAGATAACAATATGCCCCAGATGCAGAAGGGCGAACTTACCGGACGGCAGGTAAACATTTATGGTTCGTATTTGATGTTCTCATCACTGGCAGCAATGACACAGATGATGTACATGACTATTTTCCTGACAGATACAGTTATGATCCCTGCAGCAGTAGTTGCATCGACATTGCTCATTGCAAGATTTATCGACCTGATCGTTGGTATTCTCAGCGGAGGTATCATTGAGAAGGCCAAAATGAAACATGGTAAATATCGTTCCTGGCTTCTTCTCGGCAGATGGCTCGTAATCTTCGGCCTGGTATGCTGCTTCTTTGATACCAGTGCATGGCCACTTGGACTGAAGCTTGGACTTGCACTTGTCGGATATCTGATCGTTAATATTACCTTCAGTTTCCTGACCAATGCATACTATGCATTGAACCCGGCACTGGCAAAAGGAAACATGACCGACCGTTTCCGTCTCAGCTCCCGTGGTGCACAGTTTATGTGCGTAGCAATGCTGCTTACCTCGGCAACGACGATTCCGCTGGTAACATTTTTCTGTAAGGTTGCAGGACCCGGATGGGGTTACCTGATCACCGCACTTATTTTTGCAATTCCGCTCATTCCTGGTATCCAGATGCTGAACAACATCACCAAGGAATGCGATCCTGACGGAAGCGCTGCAGCTGCAGGCCCGACCGTTACGATCAGTGATATGATCAAATCCGTAGTAGAAAACAAGCAGATGCTCGTGATCTTCCTTTCCTTCACGATCTACTACATTGCTATTTACATTGCACAGGGACTTGGAACCTATTACTTCACATATCTGATCGGTGACTTTATGAAGATGTCCCTCAGTATGACGATCACCATGATCACCGGATTCTTTGCTTCACTGGTAGTTCCGAAGATCGGACAGAAGATCGGCAAGAAGAAATCGTTTGTTCTCTCCATGCTTATTTATGCACTCATCTATGTCGGCATGTTCCTCTTTGCAAAGAGTACCTGGCAGATGTACACATTGATGGCTGTTATCGGAGGCGGTGCCATCTACATGTTCACCGGTTTCGGACCGAACTACTTCATCGACTGCGGTGAGTATTATCTCTATGAAAAAGGAAAAGATATGAGAAACATTGCCATTGCTCTGTTCTCGGTTCCGATGAAGATCGGTATGATGCTCGGCGGTGCAATCTCCGTTTACGGTCTTGCAGCAATCGGCTATACACCGGGTATTGAAGTTACCGATACATTCCGGACAAGCTTCATGATTCTTCTTGGTATCATTCCGGCGATCCTGCTTGTTATTTCCGGTCTTATTACACTGGCCGGCTATAAGCTGACAGATGAAAAAGCTGCCTTCTACGCAGGCGAAAATGCAAAGAAGATGCAGGAACAGATGGCAAAGATGGATAAGTAAGAGCAAAACGCAGAGCTCGCAGAATACAAGGATAACATATCGTGCTATATTGCTTTCCTTATGGCTGCTGCATAGTTGAACTGCTATGCAGCAGCTGAAAAAAGAATATCTCAGTTAAGAATGAGATGATTCCCGCTTTTATAAGTGGTGAGCAGCCGCCGGTATGACTTGAACGACTGGCAATAGCCAGCATTTCCGGACTGCGGAGTCCGGAGAAAACGCGGAGGAAACACTATGGAATATACAGGCAGATTTATGCAGGTCGCTGCAAATCGAGACTATTCAAAATCATGGCAGAAGCCCGGAACGTTTCCGTGGATGCTTCAGCAGCCGAAGCCGCCGATCACAGGCAGACCTTACAGTATAAAAGAAAATTACATTCGCTGCGTAAAGGGTGAAAAACCGTTCTGGATGCCGGCATACATGACCGAGACCAACACCATCTGGCCGGATGCAATGGAGGAACATCCGGTTCCGGAGGAAAACGGATATGACTGGTGGGGTGTTGACTGGATCATGGAGGAAAGAGTACAGGGAATGATCACCAAACCGGGAACCCGTACCATTTCCGATTTTGCAAACTGGAAGGAAGAGCTGGAGTGGCCGGATCTGTCCGTTGTTGATTTCAAAACAGACGGTGCCAAGATTCAGAAGGCTCTGGATCCGGACCGGGCACATATCTATGAATGTGTAGAGGGCATCTTTGAACGTCTCCATGAGATGATCCCGTTTACAGAGTCACTGCTGGCATTCTATGAAGAGCCGGAACTTCTGGAGGAGTTCTTCCAGAAAATGGCAGATTACAAGATCGAATCCTGCAAGAAGATCTTTGAGAACTACGGACGTGTGGATGGTGTTCTCTATCACGATGACTGGGGAACCCAGAGAGCCGGATTCTTCTCCAACGATATGTTCGAAGAGCAGATCATGCCGGCGACCAAACGCTTCCTGTCCTTCCTGAAGGACGAAGGCAAATTCATTGAGCTGCATTCCTGCGGCAAGAACATGCAGTATGTTCCGTTCATGATCGAGATGGGAATCGATATGTGGACACCGCAGCTTCCGATCAACAATCCGGATGAGCTTTACGAAAAATACGGTGATCAGATGACATTTGCATTCTTCGTAAATATTCCGCATGATGCCGATGAGGCAGAGTGCCGGAAGATCGCCCGTGATTTCGTCGATCACTTTGGAGCAAAGGGACGCTGCATGCCGTGCTTCATGACCGATTTCACCAAACCGGAACAGGGTATGGCTGCACATGATGAGCTTTTCAATTATTCTCTGGAGTATTACAACAAGCTTTACAATCGATAAGAGGGTAAGGAGAACTGCATAGACAGGAACAGCTGTATGTTCCGGTGCAAAAGGGGGAGCTGCCGTACTGGCAGCTCTTCTTTTGGGTAAATAGGTCTCTTTTCATTTGCAATAGTTTCTGCTATACTTCTAATTTGAAGCACAGATCGAAATTCGAAATAAAACCAATACTGCGAAGAGAAGCTGCGGTCTCCTGTTTAAAGAGGATGGACTATTAGAGGGAGTTGAAATGCAGAGCTCTTTTGCTGATATTTAAGTCTAGTGCATCGTGCTTATACATGGAGGAAAGAAACGATGAATGAACAGATGTTTTGCTACCAGTGTCAGGAAACAATGGCCGGAACCGGCTGTATCCGTTCCGGAATGTGCGGAAAGAAACCGGAGCTGGCAGCGATGCAGGATCTGCTGATCTGGGTTACCAGAGGTATTTCGGCAGTTACCACACAGCTCAGAAGAGAGAAAAAAGATGTTTCCAGAGAGATCAACCATCTGGTTACAGCCAATCTTTTTGCGACCGTTACCAATGTAAATTTTGATACCGAATCGATTGCCGATAAAGTAGAGGCAACACTTGCTGCTGCACAGCCGCTGATCGCACAGGTCGACAAAAAAGATACGCTTCCGGAGGCTTCTCTCTGGAACGGAACAAGAGAAGAGTATGCAGAGAAGGCTTCTCAGGTAGGTGTTCTGGCGACCAAGGATGAGGATATCCGCAGTTTCCGTGAGCTGATCACCTACGGTGTAAAAGGTATTGCCGCATATCTGAGCCATGCAAATGTTCTGGGCAAAGAGGATACCGATATCGATATGTTCATGCAGCGTGCGCTTTCACAGACACTGGATGATATGCTGTCCGGCGGCAACCTGCTGGCGCTGGTTATGGAAACCGGCCGTTACGGCGTACGTGTTATGGATCTGCTGGACCGTGCCAACCGCGAGGAGTATGGTGATCCGGTCATGACAAAGGTGCAGACCGGTGTCCGCAGCAATCCGGCTATTCTGATCTCCGGACATGATCTGAAGGATCTGGAGATGCTCCTGAAACAGACCGAGGGTACCGGCGTGGATGTATATACCCATGGCGAGATGCTTCCGGCACATGCTTATCCTTCCTTTGCAGGCTATGCACATTTCGCGGGCAACTACGGTAATGCATGGTGGAAACAGAAAGAGGAATTTGAGAGTTTCCATGGCCCGATCCTCATGACGACCAACTGCATCGTTCCTCCGAAGGAAAGCTACAAAGGCCGTCTGTTTACAACAGGAGCTGTTTCTTATCCGGGATGTACCTATATTTCCGCAGACGAAAACGGAAACAAAGATTTCAGTGCCCTGATCGAGCTCGCAAAAACCTGCGAGACACCGAAGGAACTGGAATCCGGAGAGGTTCTGACCGGTTTTGCACACAACCAGGTATTTGCTCTTTCCGACAAGATCCTGGATGCAGTCAGAACAGGTGCGGTACAGAAATTTGTGGTTATGGCCGGCTGCGACGGTCGTGCAAAGACCAGAAGCTACTACACCGATTTTGCCAGATCCCTGCCGGATGATACGATCATCCTTACCGCAGGCTGTGCAAAATATCGTTTCAATAAGCTGGATCTCGGTGAGATCAACGGTATTCCGCGTGTTGTGGATGCCGGACAGTGCAATGATTCCTATTCTCTGGTACAGATTGCCATGAATCTGAAGGATGCACTTGGTTATGATAACCTGAACCAGCTTCCGATCGTATATAACCTTTCCTGGTATGAGCAGAAAGCTGTGATCGTTCTTCTGGCTCTGCTGTATCTGGATGTAAAACATATTAAGCTTGGACCGACACTGCCGGCATTCCTTTCTCCGAATGTGGCAAATGTACTGGTGAAGTATTTTGGTATTGGAGGTATTACAAAAGTGCAGGAGGATATGGAAACAATGCTCGGCGGTTCCGACAATCTGATCCGCGGTGACATGATCGTTGCGGATATCGTTCGTGAGTATCCGGATCTGGTTCCGGTCATGATGAGCTGCGGTCTGCATTGCATCAGCTGCGGTGTGTCCGAGATGGAGACACTGGAAGAGGCATGCATGACACACGGACTGGATGTGATCGATATGCTGGATATTCTGAATGATCAGCTGGCACAGAATGCGAAGAAGGGATAAAAAAAGCGGCTTGCGTCGGAAGCGTGCCCAGATGTCCCCTGGCTCCGTTTCCCTCGCTTCGCGAAGCATAGTTGTCTCTTGCGCTGTGTTTCTCTCGCTCCGCTCAGTCCAAATGTCGCAGCGGTGACACCTGGACACGCTTCCTTACTCCAGTTTAAGGAAGAGGGGAGTGTGACAGGGCGGTACATCGTGCCACGTTTCCCTCGCT
>JAUNAK010000041.1:0-19568 GCA_030527665.1 Eubacteriales bacterium | reverse complement strand
TTTAAGGAAGAGGGGAGTGTGACAGGGCGGTACATCGTGCCACGTTTCCCTCGCTTCGCGAAGCATAGTTGTCTCTTGCGCTGTGTTTCTCTCGCTCCGCTCAGTCCAAATGTCGCAGCGGTGACACCTGGACACGCTTCCTTACTCCAGTTTAAGGAAGAGGGGAGTGTGACAGGGCGGTACATCGTGCCACGTTTCCCTCGCTGCGCGCAGCATAGATATCTCCTGTTCTATGTTTCTCTCGCTCCGCTCAGTCCAAATGTCGCAGCGGTGACACCTGGACACGCTTCCTTACTCCAGTTTAAGGAAGAGGGGAGTGTGACAGGGCGGTACATCGTGCCACGTTTCCCTCGCTGCGCGCAGCATAGATGTCTTTTGCTCTATGTTTCTCACGCTCTGCTCAGTCCAAATGTCGCAGCGGTGACACCTGAACACGCTTCCTTACTCCAGTTTAGGGAAGAGGGGAGGGCGACAGGGCGGTACACAGAAAAATAAAAATACCTCGCAGCTGGTTGGCTGCGAGGTATTTTAGTGTGGGCGGATAGGTGCCTGTTTGTATTTAATTAGAATTTGAAGTCGTGTGTGGACATCGCGTGGTTGATTGCGGATGTTGTCTGTGCGGCTGCACGTCCTTCTTCGCTGGTCTCTTCGCTGATGCAGGGATCGAACTCGGTCTGTACTTCCGGTTTCGGGGTTTTGTCTACCGGAGTGGTATCGCCGATGCCGAGAGATTCGGCTGCAACACCGAGGGTGGAGATCACACCGCTGAGATCGGTCGGCATGAAGATCTTGGTTGCACGTCCGTCTGATACTTCCTTCAGAGCTTCCAGACCTTTCAGCTTCAGTACGGAATCATTGACATTTGCTGCACGAAGGGCTTTCAGACCTTCTGCCTCAGCATCGTATACAAGCTGAATGGATTTTGCACGTCCTTCTGCAAGAGCGATCTGTGCATCACGCTCTGCCTCTGCGGCAAGGATCTTCGCTTTCTTGTCACCTTCTGCACGGCTGACAACGGCTTCCTGATGGGCCTGTGCTTCCAGAACGGTCTGACGTCTCTCACGCTCGGCACGCATCTGTTTGGTCATGACCTCTTCGATCTCCTTCGGCGGCTGGATGTTTTTGATCTCTACACGGGTAACTTTCATTCCCCACGGATCGGTTGCTTCATCCAGGATCGCCTGCATCTTGCCGTTGATGGTCTCACGGGAAGTAAGGGTCTGGTCAAGCTCCATATCACCGATGATGTTACGAAGAGTGGTTGCGGAAAGATTCTGCAGACCTGCGATCGGATTCTCAACGCCGTAGGTGAACAGCTTCGGATCGAATACATAAACGAATACGACCGAGTCGATCATCATGGTAACGTTATCCTTGGTGATCACCGGCTGCGGCGGGAAATCCAGAACCTGTTCCTTCAGGGAAACACGTTTGGAGACACGCTCAAGCAGCGGAACCTTCATGTGCATACCTGCGTTCCAGGTCGTTTTGTATTTTCCGAGATGCTCGATTACATAAGCACTTGCCTGTGGTACAATACGGATATTGGCAAGAAGCAGCCAGATAATGAGTATCAGCAGAATAATTGTAATAATCATGTCATCTACCTCCTGATGTATGAAACATAAAAAGATGTTTCGGAATTGTTGGAATTATTATATCATTGTTTGTAAGGGCTTGCACTATCCTTTTGGAAGATATGGGGATGCAGGCAGAACGCACAGCTGAATTGTACAGAAAGGGAATACCAGGAGTACGAGGAAATGGCAGTGTCCGTTTGCCGGGATGCAGGGAACAGTGGAGTGTGGAATACGGCGGTGATGCAGGAGAATAATTATGTGGAAAACGATTATGGGAAAGCTGCTGAAATGCTTCGGAAAGAAACCGCAGACGGCAGTGATCAATGATCCGGCAGCGGATGCGGAGAAAAAACTGGGACAGCCGGTTTCTGTTTTACGGGAATGTGATCTTTGGAAGGAGAATGCTTCCTATTGTACGACCGGACAGTTTCGGGATCTCGGAACGAAGGGCTTTAAGCGGCACTGCGGACCGACGGCGGTAACCAATGCAGTGCGTGCGATTCGCAGCCGGTATGGATATGGTGACCGGGGGATGCAGCCGGAAGAGGATTTTCTGAAGGTTGCGAGGATCGGCACACGGTCGCTGATCTATCACAATACCGATCTGCTGCACCGGTTCGGCGGAACCTATGATTCGCTCAGTGGGATTTTTGTACGCCTGTGCTTTTGGCGGTTTGGAATTCCGCGAACAGTAAAAATTCGGCAGAAGGTGGCATTTACAAAGGATTTCTGGATCAGATCCCTGGAGAAAGGGAGCCTTTTGTATCTGCATCTGCTGCGGCATTCCTGCTACAGCAGCCACCATGTGATCTGCTATGGATATGCGGAAGTGGAGAGCGAGGATCATTTATATAAGAAGCTTTATCTGAAGATCGCCGACGGCTGGATCAGGCAGCCCCGTTATCTGGATGCGGATGATATTCGTTTTTGTCATTATCTGGAGGTAAGACAAAAAGGGAACTGAAGGGTAAGGCGCTTCACGGGGAAGCGTATAACAGGAGGATGATAAAAGATGGAATTGCATTACGGTAAACCGGAGCATATGGAAGGCAGACAGGAGCGGGAGATCCGAACCTACGAATATCTGGATTCGCTGGGAATCGAATACTGGCAGACGGATCATGATAATATGGCTGCGAATACCATGGAAGACTGCAAGGAAGTGGATGCGATCCTGGATGCAACGATCTGCAAGAATCTGTTTCTCTGCAATCGGCAGAAAACAAATTTTTATGTATTGATGATGCCCGGCGATAAGCCGTTCAAGACAAAGGAGATATCCGGACAGATACAGTCGGCCCGGCTGAGTTTTGCACCGGAGGAAAAAATGCTGGAGTATCTGGATATTCTTCCGGGGGCAGTCAGCGTCCTGGGGCTGATGAATGATCATGACAATAACATTCAGCTGCTGGTGGATGAGGACGTGCTGGAAGGAGAATTTCTGGGGTGTCATCCCTGTGTGAATACGTCCAGTATGAAGATCCGGACAAAGGATGTTTTTGAGAAGTTTCTTCCGTCGGTACATCATGATTTCCGGGTCGTGCATTTGACGGGTGAGGCGTAAGCTGCATCAGAAATGGGTGTGGCAGGCTAAGGGAGACGGCTGAAAATAAAAATTGAATACGACAAGAGGTCAGGCTGTGAGTACTAAAGAATATTCACTGCCTGGCCTTTTTTTAGATGCAAATTGGAGGGATGCTTGCAAGTTCCTTGCTTTTGATATAAAGTAATGTAAATAAAATCCCGAACGGGTATAAATGCAACACATATGTAATGAAATGAACCCGAAAGGGTATAAAAATGGATGAATAAATGTAAATGCACCCGAACGGGTATAGAAAACGACGATAAGATGGTGGACCAAAGATAATTAAGGATAGTATAAGAGGGGGGAGTATGAATAAAATTGCAGAGTTTGTAAAAAAGAGCAGAAAGGAAGCCGGATTGACGCAGGAGGAGTTTGCACTTCGATCAGGGTTGGGTCTGCGGTTTGTCAGGGAACTGGAGCAGGGGAAAGAGACGGTTCGTATGGATAAAGTGAATGCTGCACTTGCCATGTTTGATATGGAGGCGGTTCCGGGACGAAGGGACAGCGAAGAGTAATCTGGCTGTATGCAAAGATGAAGGTCAGCGGCAGGGATAAAATTTGGTTCTCGAAAGAGGCGATGTGTCTGATACTGCTAAAAAAAGATGGATGACAGTGGAAAGGAGATAGATATGGAAGGGTTTCGTACGGCATATGTATATGTCAGGGGAGAATACGCAGGTATGTTATGTGAAACAGATGAAGGATATACGTTTCAGTATGATCAGCAATATATGCAATCGGACAATCATGCGGCAGTATCGTTGACTTTGCCATTGTCGAAGCAAGTATACCGGTCAAATACAATGTTCCCGTTTTTTGATGGACTGATTCCGGAGGGATGGCTGTTAAATGTTGTCAGTCGTAATTGGAAAATACATATGCAGGATCGTTTTGGACTTTTGCTGGCTGCATGTAAGGATCCGATTGGAATCGTAAGTATTCGGGAGGAAAAAATATGAATTGTTTATGCTGCGGAAAAAAACTCCGGCAGGCACAGGAGAACGGCTGGCATAAAGCATGCATCCGGCGTTTTTTTCAAACAGAGCAGATTCCGGAACTGGATATGGATCAGAAGACGCTGGAGTACCTTGCCAAAGAATTTGTTCAGCAGGGAGTGACGGTCCCGGGGGTACAGAAAAAAATCTCACTTTGTCTGTTGTCGGATGGTGCAATTCCCCGGCTTACACTGGTGAATTATCCGACCGGATATATATTAAAGCCGCAGGTATCCGAATTTCGGGCCTTGCCGGAAGCTGAGCATCTCGTAATGTGCATGGCAGAAAAAGTCGGAATTGAGACGGTTCCTCATGCTTTGGTAAAAATTGAGGATCAGTTTGCCTATATTACGAAGAGAATCGACAGGGGATTTGAAAAAAACGGAACGCGAATGTATGCGATGGAAGATTTTTGCCAGCTGGATCTTCGTCTGACACAGGATAAATATAAAGGATCCTATGAACGCTGTGCGAAAGTAATCGGACGATATTCTTCAAGGAAAGGGCTGGATTATTCGGAGCTTTTTCTGCGTCTTGTTTTTTGCTTCCTTGTTGGAAATTCAGATATGCATTTAAAGAATTTTTCATTGATCGAGAAGGAAGAGAATACGGGAAGGTATCAGCTGTCTGCAGCATACGACCTGCTCCCGGTCAATGTTATTATGCCGGAAGATACGGAAGAATTTGCATTGACTATGAACGGAAAAAAAAGGAATCTGCATCTGAAGGATTTTTTACTTTTTGCGCAGTGCTGCCATATTTCGGAAGCTGCTGCCATAAAGATGATAAGAAAAATAGTGAGTTATACAGATGTGTTTGCGGAGATGTGCAGAGAATCCTATCTGCCGGAGGATATGAAGGAGGAGCTGATCGAATTGATGGAGCAAAGGAAAGTTATTTTTGATAAAGTCATGTAGATGCATTTTGCCCGAAATTCTATACATTTTCCCTGCAGATACTCTCTTGCAAAGCCTGATTTTACGTTATATAATAGGGATCGCTGAAAAAGTGTAGTGATTTACTCGGAATTACGGGAGCGATGGGAGCAAACCTGGATAAGGATGCGTGATTTCGGGAGAAAACACTGCTGTATAGATAGAAAATGCGGCAGAAGCCGGGGAGGAAACTATGGGAGATACATTATTACAGATCAGAAATCTGCACGTAAGTGTTGAGGAAAAAGACATCCTGAAGGGCATTGACCTGGATGTGAAGAAGGGTGAGACCCACGTACTGATGGGACCGAATGGTGCAGGAAAATCCACACTGGGAAATGCACTGATGGGCAACCCGCACTATATCATCAAAGACGGAACCGTTACTTTTGACGGCAAGAACCTTCTGGAGGAGCCGGTCAACCAGCGTGCGAAGGACGGTCTGTTCATGTCCTTCCAGAACCCGCTTGAAGTTCCGGGAATTTCCCTTTCCAACTTCATCCGCAACGCACTGGAGCAGAGAACCGGTGAGAGAATCCGTCTGTTCAAGTTCAGAAAACAGATCCAGGCAGCTCTGGAGCTCCTGAACATGGATCCGTCCTATGCAGATCGTGATCTGAACGTTGGTTTTTCCGGCGGTGAGAAAAAGAAAGCCGAGATCCTGCAGCTTCTGATGCTGAATCCGTCTCTGGCGATCCTGGACGAGACAGACTCCGGTCTGGACGTTGATGCGGTTCGTACCGTATCCAAGGGAATCCAGGAATTCCAGCAGAATCATGAAGGCGCACTGATCATCATCACACACAGCACCAGAATTCTGGAGTCCCTGAAGGTTGATCACACCCACGTTCTTGTAAACGGCAAGATCGTAGAGAATGGTGACGGATCCCTGGTTGATGAGATCAACGAGAACGGATTCGAGAGATTTGAGAAGATGGCAGAGAACGCTGAATAATCCGGCGGAAGACTAAAGGAGCAGATATGGCAAAAGAAAAAACATATGTTGAGGACATAGACCGCAGCATGTACGACTTCCGCAATGAGGATGAGGATGCATACCGCATTGAGGAAGGTCTGACAGCGGAGACTGTTCTTGAGATTTCAAAAGAGAAAAACGATCCGGAATGGATGAGAGATTTCCGTCTCCATTCTCTGGAGATCTACAATAAAAAAGAGGTTCCGGACTGGGGCCCGTCCATCGAAGGCCTGGATATGGACAACATCGTTACCTATGTTCGCCCGAACGCAAAGCGTATGGTGAAGGACTGGGAGGATGTTCCGGAAGAGATCAAGGATACCTTCGAACGTCTGGGTATTCCGGAAGCCGAGCGTAAATCCCTGGCCGGTGTCGGCGCACAGTACGACTCCGAGCTGGTATATCATAATGTAAAAGATGAGGTTGCTGCACAGGGCGTTGTATATACCGATCTGGAGAGTGCGATGCGCGGTGAGTATGCGGACATGATTCGTGAGCATTTCATGAAACTGGTTCCGCCGACCGATCACAAATTCGCAGCTCTGCATGGTGCCGTATGGTCCGGCGGATCCTTCGTATACGTTCCGAAGGGCGTACATCTGGAGATCCCGCTGCAGTCCTATTTCCGTCTGAATGCAAAAGGTGCCGGTCAGTTCGAGCATACCCTGATCATTGTGGATGACGATGCATACCTGCATTTCATCGAGGGATGTTCCGCACCGAAGTACAACGTAGCAAACCTGCATGCCGGCTGCGTAGAGCTGTTTGTCGGCAAGAATGCGACACTGCGTTATTCCACCATTGAGAACTGGTCCAAAAACATGTACAACCTGAACACCAAGCGTGCAAAGGTAGAAGAAGGCGGCAAGATCGAGTGGATCTCCGGCTCCTTCGGATCCCATGTATCCTATCTGTATCCGATGAGTGTGCTGGCAGGAAAAGGTTCCCGCGCAGAATTCACAGGTGTTACATTTGCCGGTGAAGGACAGAATCTGGATACCGGATGCAAGATGCTGCATGCGGCACCGGAGACTTCTTCCTATGTAAGTACCCGTTCCATCTCCAAGAGCGGCGGTATCAGTACTTTCAGAAGCTCTGTTGTCATTGAGAATAAGGCAAAGAACAGTAAGGCTGCCGTATCCTGTCAGTCTCTGATGCTCGATGATATTTCCCGTTCCGATACGATTCCGGCTATGGATGTTCGTACATCCCAGGCAGACGTAGGACATGAGGCAAAAATCGGACGAATCAGCGATGACGCTGTATTCTATCTGATGAGCAGAGGCTTGTCCGAGGAAGATGCGCGTGCTCTGATCGTCAGCGGTTTTGCAGACAGTGTTGGTAAAGAACTTCCTCTCGAGTATGCGGTTGAGATGAACAATCTGATCCGTCTTGAGATGAAGGGCAGTATCGGTTAAGGAGGCATAAGATGAGCGAAAACAAAATTGTAAAACTGAATCGTATGCCGGCAATCACCTGGTACTGGCTGAAAATGAATGAGACCTCTGTAGAGGTTAGTCCGGAGGTGAAGGAAGCTGCTGTTTCCGCAGAAGTACCGGCTTCGATTTCCGTATCCGGCGCGGCAGCGCTTCCGGAGATGCTTACCGGTTCCGGAAAAGCCATGTCCGCAGTTGTGGATGAGTCCGGTGTTCCGGTACAGACCTATACAGCTGCTGCCGGTGTAAAAGAGGAAGCACCGGTTCGCCTGCATTTTTCCTATGAGAACGGTGCAGAGCAGGTAAATGCGGTCGATCTGGTCGTAGAAGACAATGCAGAGATGACCGTAGTTATGAATTACACCTCCGATGCGGAAGCAGCAGGAAACGGTATCGTCAGAACCCGGCTGAATATCGGTGAGAATGCACTTCTGAAGCTGGTACAGATCGAGCGTGTCGGCAAAGAATTTACCTTTGTCAACGATCTGGGCGGACAGGTTGCCGAGAGCGGAAATGTGGAGATCATCCATCTCTTCCTCAGCGGCAAAAAGACCTGTCAGGGATCCCGCATCGATCTGATCGGCAAAAAGAGTCAGATGAAGCTGGACATTGCTTATCGTCTGCAGGGCGAGGATCGTCTGGATATGAACTATGAGATCAACCACATCGGCAGAAAGACCGAGTGCGAGATCGCTGTGAATGGTGTTATGCGTGATCATTCCGCAAAAGTATTCCGCGGAACCATCGATCTGAGAAAAGGTGCCTGCGGTGCTGTCGGCAACGAGATCGAGGATGTACTTCTGATGGATGACGATGTACGCTGCGAGACCATTCCGGTCATCCTCTGTTCCGAGGAAGATGTAGTCGGAAACCACGGTGCGACCATCGGACGTCTGGATGAGGATCTGATGTTCTACATGGAATCCCGCGGCATGAATAAAGAAGAAATCTATGAGATGATGGCAGGTGCCAGAATCATGGCCCTTGTCGGAAAGATACCGGACGCACAGACAAGAGAAGAGCTGGTTGCGTATCTTGGAGGAAATGCTGAGGATGACGAAGAGTGAAAGAATGCAGGAAGATGAGCGGATCCGCAAGGATTTTCCGCTCCTTCTTGAGGGAGAAGCATACCTGGACAATGCGGCTACTACACAGAAACCGCAGTGTGTCATGGATGCAATGACCGATTATTATACAAATCATAATGCCAACCCGCTTCGCGGTCTGTACCGCCTGAGTGTGGAAGCAACAGATGCATATGAAAATGCCAGAGAGGCTGTTCGTGCATTCATTAATGCCGGCAGCACCGAGGAGATCATTTTTACAAGAAATGCATCCGAAAGTCTGAATCTGGTCGGCTACAGCTGGACCGCAGACAATCTGAAGCCGGGAGATGAGATCCTGATCACGATCATGGAGCATCACAGTAATATGCTTCCCTGGCAGCAGGCTGCAAAGAGAACCGGTGCGGTTCTCCGCTATCTGGAGCCGGAGATGGACGGAACCATTACAGAGGAAATGTTCCGTGCGGCATTGACGCCGGCAGTGAAGCTGGTCTGCATGACGCAGGTATCCAATGTTCTGGGCTGTGAGAATGATATTAAGACCTTTGCACGCATTGCTCATGAAAACGGATCGGTTTTTGTATGCGACGGCGCGCAAAGTGTACCGCATATGCCGGTAGACGTAAAAGATCTGGATGTGGATTTCCTTGCTTTTTCCGGACATAAGATGTTGGGACCGATGGGAATCGGCGTTCTCTACGGAAAAAGAGAGATCCTGGATCAGATGAGTCCGTTCCTGTTCGGTGGCGAGATGATCGAGTATGTGACCCGTGACGGTGCGACCTATGCGGAGCTTCCGCATAAGTTTGAAGCCGGTACCGTGAATGCGGAAGGTGCAGTCGGACTGCATGCGGCTATTGACTATTACAACAGCATCGGTTTTGACCGGATCATGGAGAGAGAAGATCATCTGACCGAGTATGCCATGGGACGGATGAAAGAGATTCCGTACGTGCATGTGCTCGGATCCGAGGATCCGAAGAAACATCACGGAATCATCACCTTCCTGATCGACGGTGTACATCCGCATGATGTCGCAGCGATTCTGGACAGTCACAAGGTAGATATCCGTGCCGGACATCACTGTGCACAGCCGCTTTTGAAATATCTGGGAAGCATGTCCACCACAAGAGCAAGCTTCTGCTTCTACAATACGGAAGAAGAAGTGGATATGCTGATCGATGCGCTGAAGTCCATCAGAAAGGAAATGGGTTATGCAGAATAATACATTTTATACAGAGATCGTAAATGACCATAATCTGCGTCCGATGCACAAGCATGAACTTCCGGATGCAAACTTCGAGCTGGAGGGCGTGAACCCGAGCTGCGGCGAT
Organism: Eubacteriales bacterium; assembly: GCA_030527665.1. Lineage (GTDB taxonomy): Bacteria > Bacillota > Clostridia > Lachnospirales > Lachnospiraceae > Bilifractor. Next base: position 9,660 of record JAUNAK010000041.1, on the reverse strand, counting down.
GATATTATTCTGAAGCTGAAGGTGGAGGATGATGTGATCGTAGACGGTGCCTATGTAGGAGACGGCTGCGCAATTTCCCAGGCATCCGCAGATATGATGCTGGATCTGATCATCGGAAGAAAAAAGGACGAGGCTCTTCGACTTTCTGAGATCTTCCTGCGCATGATTAAAGGACAGATCACAGAGGAAGAGCATGAAGAGCTGGAAGAGGCCGGCGCGCTGCAGGATATTTCTCATATGCCTGCACGTGTAAAATGTGCGGTTCTCGGATGGCATACCATGGATGAGATCTTTGCTCATCCGGAAAAGGCTGAGAAAAAATGACACAGAAGGTAATTATTTCTCTTACCGGATTTCAGTTTATGCAGGGCGAGGATGATACAGAGCCGGTGGAGGTGATCTCTACCGGAGAGTATTATTTCCGCGGCGGAAAACATTATGTACTTTATGATGAATTGACAGAAGGCTTTGACGAGCCGACGCATAACTTCATCAAGTTTAATGACAGCCGCCTTTCGGTGCGTAAAAAGGGACTTCTCAATGTGGAGATGATCTTCGAGAAGGACAAACACACCAATGCTCTGTATATGACCCCGATGGGAGGCATGGATCTTGGCATATCTGCAACGGATTTCCGGCTCACGGAAAGTGAAGACCGCATTGAACTGCATGTGGATTATTCCATGACCATTGAAGAAGAATATACAGCGGACTGTCAGATCGATATGGTCATATGTTCCAAGATCGACGGCAACTTTTCGCTGAAACGTGCATAAAGCAGACTGCGGATAACAGGCAGTAAACAGGATACCGGCAGAACCATATACATCTGGTTCTGCCGGTATCCTGTTTTGTCTTATATCCCTCATTCTTTATTCAGGGTATAAAAAAAGCAGCTCCTGTGAGCTGCTTTTTTCTGTCTGTAGAATTAAGCTTCGCCGCGGCCTTTCTTGAGAAGGGCATCCAGCTTGCTTTCTTTCTTTTTGGATTTTGCTGTGCCGAGGGAACCGCGGATACCTTTGACATCGGTGATGTACAGACCGCTGATGGTTGCCTTGACTTCTTTCTTAACAGGAATGATCTCGTATACCGGTTTGTCACAGATAAAGGTCATGATTCTCGGTCCGACCTTACCTTTAACGACCGGAACTTTTCTTCCTTTCATCATGCGAGGTGTGTTCTGCATAACGATATCCGGGAAGCCGGCATCTTTCATTTTGACGATCTTCTTGTCAATGACCAGCATGTTGACCTGCTGCTTTGCTGCGTCGATCTGCTCCTGCTGTTCTGCCTGTTTCTTCTCTGCACGTTTGCCGAGGAAGTAAAGGACAACTGCAGCAATTGCAAGAACGGCGAGTACGATAATAAAAATAATCCATCCTTTGGACATCGGTGATTCCTCCCCAATCTCATAATCTTCATTATCATAGCATTCTCAGGAGGAAAAGGCAATGATTTTGCGAATGTTTGAAGCATCACGTTGCCAAATGACGGGAGATGCGTTATGATGTTGCGGTAATATGTATTATGGCGGTTACTATATACCGGTGAGGGGATGCATTCCGTCTGACAAGCGGCGGGGCAGCAGGAGAACATCCGTGACGGACATCAGGTTCCACGGAAATCGGCCTGAAACTGCAGGGGAAATCCCTCCGGGTATTACGTAATCAGTGGCGATCGTATACAAACAAATAGAGAGAAGCAGTATGGCAGAATACAGACGAAGAAATGTTACAAACTCCAAGGATACGGAGTATCGGCCGGGCAGCGGCATACCGCGATCCGGCGGGGATTCCGGTGCAGGAAGCAATAAAGCGGCAGGCACCAGAGCCTCAGCCGGAAACAGAAGTACTCCCGGAACAAGAAAAGCAGCCGGAAACGGAGGCCGGAGAACGGCCGGATCGAGAACCGGCACAGGAACAGCTTCCGGAACGAGAGGAACGGCCGGAACACGCAGAACAGCGGGAACAGGAACCGGCGGAACAAGAACTTCCGCAGGAACACGTGCGGGAAGCAGCTACGGCGATTCCCGGGGTGCGGCAGGACTTCGAACCAGACCGGAGGGAAGCCGTCTGAACGAGACCGGAAGCCGGCGAAACGGGCGTTCGGAATCGGAAACGGAGCGGCAGGAGAGAATCCGCCGTGCACGGCAGAAGAAGGAACTGATACGGAAACGGAAGCGGAAGAAAAAGCTGATTCGGACAGCACAGCTGCTTCTGGCAGGTATTGCAGTTCTTGCTGTTATCATTTTTGCGGTTTCGGCAGGCGTTCGAAGATCCAAAGCAAAAAAAGATGAAGAGGCGGCAGCAGTTGCAGCTGCCCATGCAGCAGCGACCCAGACAGTCATGGAAGCAGCCGATGTACTGCATTTGTCATTCCCTGTACTGACGCAGGATGATTCGCCTATGGCACAGGCAGTCGGTGCAGCAAAACCGAAGACCGATTCGGATGATCAGGATGAAAACAGTACGGAGAATGCAGAGGGAATTGACGGGCAGATGACCGAGAATGCCCAGGATAGTAATTCTGAAAATACCATCGACGGCAATAAAACAGAATTGAGTCAGGAAGAAATCGATGCATCGGCGGATGCACTGGAGATCATAACGGTTTCCCAGTTCAACAAGATCCTGCAGAATCTGTATGACAACAATTATGTACTTGTGAATATCTACAGCACAGCCACGGAAGATGAAAACGGCATTGCCCCCGGAAAGGTATCGGTTCCGAAGGGAAAGAAGCCGCTGATCATCTCCCAGCGTGATGTCAGCTATGAAGCAGGCTATAACGGACATCCGGATAAGCTGGTACTCGACAGCTCCGGAAAGGTGACCTGTGAGTATACGGCTGCAGATGGTTCGATCAAACGCGGTGATGTGGACGTGATCCCCTGCGTGGAAGCGTTCATTGCCAAGCATCCGGATTTCTCCTTTGAGAATGCACGGGGCGTAATCGGACTGACCGGATACAGGGGTGTCCTTGGTTATCAGATCGAAAAGGATATGAAGATCATCGGATCGATCGGAGGTACTTCATCTTCTTCCGATTCTGTTTCTTCTACCGTAAGTCAGACAGCAGATACTGCATCCGGAGATACAGCGGATACCGGTATTTCGGAAGATACCGGAACTACGGAAGATGGCAGCGATTCCTATGAAAGCGGAACAGAGGAAGAGACCTGGACCGATGATTCTGCGGATACCTATGACAGCGGTGACGGATGGACCGGAGACAGCGACGAGAATTATTATGAGGACAGTACTTCAGCAAGTTCTGAAAGCACGGAGAATGCAGAAGGTACAGAAAGTACAGAAAGTACAGACAGTACATCCTCTTCACAGAATGCGGATGCAGGGACAGCGACGGATACGGCGGATGTATCTGCTGCAGAAAAAGATCAGGATTCTGCAGTTACGGCAAGCAGAAACGCGGCTTCTGATCTGATCACGGCACTGAAAGCAAGCGGATGGTCGATTGCATGCAACAGCTATCAGCTTGTCAGCTACGGAAGTGAATACGACAAAGTTGTGGATGATGTCAATACCTGGAAAGAGAAGGTCGGAAGCCTGGCTGGTGACACCGATATTCTCCTGCTTCCGAAAGGAGCGGATCTGGACAGCTGGAGCGGTTATCGCGCTGACAACAAAAAGTTCCAGTACCTGAAGGAAATGGGATACAAGATCTACTGTACAGAAAACGAAGGCGCGTTTACCTGGGCGCAGATCACCGATGAGTATGTGCGGCTTGGTATGCATGATGTATGTACTTATAAGCAGTATGAATCGATCATGGAAATGAACTAAGTCAATGCCGGTATTTTCGGCAGAAAAAAGCCGGGAAAGAGCGGATACGGATCTCATTAGAGTGGTACAGCAGAATAATGATTGATACGCGGGTGGCAGGGCACGATGTGCTCTGCCGCCGTGTTCCTTCTATAAAAAGAAAAAAGATATAAGGAGAAAGAACAATGAAAAACAAATGGTTAACAGGGGCAATGGCAGGTGTTCTCAGTATCTGCCTTCTTACCGGATGCGGGGCATCCGGAGAAACTGCAGGAGAGAGCGTGAATCAGGCAGGACAGAGCGGTGCATCCAGTGTATCCGCTGTATCTGCGGAAGCAGAGCAGACATCTGCGGAATCTGATTCGGTACTGACCGCAGAACTGGCAGAGGACGGACTGGCTGCTTCGGAATATGTACAGCTTCCGGAGTATAAAGGGATGAAGCTTACAAAAAAAGCGGAAAAGGTGACCGATGAAAACGTAGATTCCTATATCAATGATCTGGTTCCTTCCAGAGAAGTGACCGATCCGAAGCAGGAGGCAAAGAATGGAGATACCGTGCAGGTCACCTATGTTGGAAAAATGGACGGCAAGGCTTTCCAGGGCGGATCAACAACAGCGAATACACTGACTCTGGGAACCGGAAAGTTTTCCGATGACACACCGGTTTTTGCAAAGGGGCTGGATGATGAAGTTATCGGCATGAAGGTCGGTGAAAGCAAAGAGACGGAGCTTACGGTTGCTGAAGGATTTTCGAATGCAGCACTGGTTGGAAAAACGATGAAGGTACGACTGACACTGAGTGCCATCGACGGTGCTGCGGAAGGCGCTGCAGCCAAGAAGGGAGATACGGTCAGTATCGTTTATGTCGGAAGTATTGACGATAAAGCGGTTGACGGCTGCGTAACACCGGGAACACCGCTGACGCTGGGATCCAAAACCTATATTGAGGGATTTGAAGAAGGACTGGTTGGTGTCGTTCTTGGCGAGACCCGCGATCTGAACCTGAAATTCCCGGAGGATTACGGCAGTTCCGATCTGGCAGGTAAGGAATGCGTATTTACAGTTACCGTTACCGGCATCAGCAGCAAGGAAGAAGTGACGGACGCCTGGGTAAAGGAACAGACCGGCGGACAGCTGGATACGGTGAAGGCGTATAAAGCATCGATCCGTGAGAAGCTGGAGCAGGAAGCAGAAGAGAATGCCCTGGAGACGGTTCGTTCCGAAGCATGGGCGCAGATTCGTTCCGGTTCTGTATTTGTCAAGCTTCCGGCAGACGTCGTAGAGACGGGAGCTTCCGCTTATGATACGGATCTGAACAATGCAGCCGCTTCTGCCGGAGTTGCCGCAGAGGAATATCTGGCGAGCATGGGCATCTCTACAGAGCAGTTTGCAGCTATGAAAGAGGAATACGGCCGCAACTATGCCGCCAGCAAAGTGCTTTTGAATGCACTTGCAGAGGCAGAGGGCGTAGATGAAAAATCCGAGGAATATCCGGAAGAAATGAAGAAACTCTGCGAACAGTACGGAATGGAAGAAAAGGATATGATCGAGACATACGGAGAAGAAACCGTGAAGCAGTACCTGCTTACCCAGATCGTTATGAACCGTGTACTCGCACAGGCGGAAATTACAGAGGAAAAATAAATGGCAGCAATGACACCGGAACAGTTCAGAGAAAAATTACAGCAGATCCTGGAGATCGCGGAAGGACAGAATGGGAAGATACGGCAGGAACAGGTATCAGAAGCGCTGAAGGATTCGGTGATCGCACCGGAACAGATGCATCTGGTCTATGATTTTCTGCTTTCCAGAAAGATCGTTGTAGAAGGTTACGAGAAGGAAACGGAAAAAGCAGAGGACGCAGGAGAGATGGAAGAGGTCAGACCCTGGTCCGATGCAGAGCAGCGCTGGCTGGATACCTATCTGGAGGATCTGGACGGCCTTCGCCCGGAAAAAGAAGGAGAGTGGGACAGACTCATGCATGGGGTCATGCAGGGGGATGCGCTTGCCAAACGGCGAATGGCAGAGCTGTTTCTGCCGGAAGCTGCACAGCTTGCATGCAGTCTGTATGTGAAGGGCGTACTTCTGGCTGATATCGTACAGGAGGGAAGCCTGCTTCTGGTTCTTGGAATCGATATGCTGGAATCCGGCCTGTTTGCCGATCGGGAAGCCGTGCGGGAAAGCCTGCTGCGGGATATCCGGGAAGGTATTCAGGCAATGATCGAAGAGCAGAGAGATGTTCATGCGCGGGACCGCAAGATGGTAGAGAAGGTAGAAGACCTGAAGGATGGCGTGGAAACCTTAAAAGAAGAGTACGGACGCAAGATATACCTGGATGAAGTTGCGGACTTTATGAGCATCACGGAGGAAGAAGCTGTGGGAATTCTGCGATTGGCAGGAGAGGAAGTACCGGATGACCCTGATCTTCTGGAAGAAGCAAAACAGACGAAAAACTGATACAAAGCCGATGCCGGCAGTGTGCCGGGATAAGAGGAGCAGGGGAGATTTCCCTGTTCCTTTTTTTTGAGCAATAATATTTTTTATAAAATATCTAAATTCCTATTGACAAAGTAGGGAATGGATTCTATAATCCTATTTATCAGCTAGGAAATACGGGAATAACAAATAGAAAGAATTAGAAAAGGAGATACAGGCATGGCAAACATTTATAAAAACGCAACAGAGCTCGTCGGAAAAACACCGTTACTGGAGCTTACAAGATTTGAAGAAAAATATGATCTGAAGGCAAGAATCCTGGTTAAGCTGGAGTACTTCAATCCGGCAGGAAGCGTAAAAGATCGTATCGCAAAACGAATGCTGGAGGATGCAGAAAAAGAAGGCAAGATCAAACCGGGTGCAACCATCATTGAGCCGACATCCGGCAATACAGGAATCGGACTTGCTTCCGTAGCAGCTTCCAAAGGCTACAAGGTAGTTCTTACCATGCCGGAGACCATGAGTGTTGAGAGAAGAAACATTCTCAAAGCCTATGGCGCAGAACTGGTTCTGACGGAGGGAAGCAAAGGAATGACAGGTGCCATCGCTAAAGCAGAAGAGCTTGCGGCAAATACACCGAACTCCTTCCTTACCGGACAGTTTGTTAACCCGTCCAATCCGAAAGCACATTATGAGACAACCGGACCGGAGATCTGGGAAGATACCGACGGACAGGTGGATTACCTGATCGCAGGTGTAGGAACCGGCGGAACACTTACCGGAACAGGTACTTACCTGAAAGAGAAGAATCCGGAGATCAAGGTCGTAGCTCTTGAGCCGGCAACATCACCGGTTCTTTCCGAGGGAAAAGCAGGCGGACACAAGATCCAGGGTATCGGTGCAGGATTTGTACCGAAGGTTCTGAATCAGGATATTTACGATGAAGTAATTACCGCTGATAATGAGAAACCGTTTGAGACCGCAAAAGAGCTGGCTCATCTGGAAGGAATTCTGGTTGGTATTTCCTCCGGTGCAGCACTCTGGGGAGCTCTGGAACTGGCAAAGAGACCGGAAGCTGCAGGCAAGACCATCGTAGCAGTACTTCCTGACAGCGGAGACAGATATTACTCCACACCGCTGTTTGAGAATTAAGGCGGAACAAAAGCAGACGACTGCCGGAGATCGATTTCGATTCCGGCGGCAGAGATGATACAGATAAGAACATAGAACAGGTTTTCTGCAAGGGAAACCGTCCGTATTACGGACATATAATATTATAGAAGACAGGAGATAAGAACAATGAGCGAACTGAAAGATAGAAAATTAAAATTTGAAACAATTGCCCTTCATGCAGGTCAGGAGAGCCCGGATCCGGTAACAGATGCAAGAGCTGTTCCGATCTACCAGACCTCTTCCTTCGTATTCCGCAACAGTGATCATGCAGCTGCAAGATTTGCTCTGCAGGATGCAGGAAACATCTACGGAAGACTGACAAACCCGACAGAAGGTGTATTCGAAGAGAGAATCGCACGTCTGGAAGGCGGTGTGGCAGCACTTGCTGTTTCCTCCGGTGCAGCAGCAGTAACCTATGCATTCAAAGCCGTTGCACATGCAGGTGATCATATCGTATCTGCCAAGAATATCTACGGCGGTACCTATAACTTCCTTGCACATACATTCACCGATTACGGCGTAACCACTACATTCGTAGATCCGTTTGATCTGGATGCAGCTGCAGCAGCTATTCAGGAGAATACAAAAGCACTGTATATCGAGACACTCGGCAACCCGAACGGTGAGGTTGTTGATATCCAGGCATGGGCTGATCTGGCTCACAAGAACGGACTTCCGCTGCTGATCGACAATACCTTTGCTACTCCGTATCTGATCCGCCCGATCGAGTACGGCGCAGACGTTGTCATCCATTCCGCAACCAAATTCATCGGCGGACACGGAACGACCATCGGCGGTGTAATCGTTGATGCCGGTACCTTTGATTACAATTCTCCGAAGTGGCCGTGGCTCAGCACACCGAATGCTTCCTATCATGGACTGGTATTCGCAAAGGATACGGCACCGGCTGTAATTGCAACCTACCTTCGTGCAATCATTCTGCGTGATGAAGGTGCTACTCTTTCTCCGATCCATTCCTGGATCTTCCTGCAGGGTCTGGAGACACTGAGCCTTCGTGTAGAGCGTCAGAGAGAGAATACAAAGAAAGTTATCGAGTTCCTGAAATCCAGACCGGAAGTTGAGTACATCAGCCATCCGGAAGCAACCGAGGATCCGGTACAGAAAGAGCTTTACAAGAAATATCTGCCGAACGGCGGCGGTTCCATCTTCACTTTTGATATCAAGGGTGATGACAGAAAAGCAAAAGACTGGATCGACAATCTGAAACTCTTCAGCCTCCTTGCCAATGTTGCCGATGTAAAATCTCTGGTTATCCATCCGGCATCCACCACTCATTCCGAGGACAGCCCGGAAGAGCTGATCGAGCAGGGAATCAAACAGAATACCATCCGTCTGTCCATCGGTACAGAGAACATCGATGACATTATCGAAGATCTGAAAGAGGCATTTGAGGCAGTAAAATAATCAGTCCTTTCTATCCAGATCAGTTCTGCAGCGCTCGATTTGAAAAGAGCGGCAGTTCAGACCTCCATAGAAATACGCAGAAAGCCGGAGGAACTCTCCGGCTTTCTGTGGTATACTAAGAGAATAAAAGATAATTCCTATGGGAAGTACGGGATAAGATACAGAAGATCATGTGGATGTTAATTGGAGGGAAACATGAAAATATCAACAAAGGGAAGATATGCGCTTCGTATGATGCTGGATATTGCTGAGCATGACAGCGGAGATCCGGTTCGTGTGAAGGATATTGCGGAACGACAGGGAATATCCATCAAATATCTGGAACAGATCGTATCCATGCTTGTAAAAGCCGATTTTCTGCGCAGCATCCGAGGACCGCAGGGAGGATATCTCCTGAACCGGAAGCCGGCGGAGTATACAGTGGGATCGATTCTACGCCTGACAGAAGGCAATCTGGCACCGGTGGAATGCTTGTCGACACCGGTAAATCCCTGTGAACGTTCACAGGGATGTGTAACACTCCGGCTTTGGACAGAGGTGAACGAAGCAATTGCATCTGTCGTTGACAAATACACGCTGGAAGACCTTCTTGAATGGAAAAGGCAGGCAAATGGCATTCAGGATTTCGTGATCTGATTTGCGGCCGGTCCGTATATTCGATTTGCCTTAAGTCGGAGTTTTTTCTGTAGATGCGGCAAATGCGAAAAAAATACAAAAAATTAAAAAAACTGTTGACAATTCCGATCGGCATCTGTATACTTACACTTGTTGATCGGACAGGTCACATGCAGGTGTAGTTCAATGGTAGAACACTAGCCTTCCAAGCTAGATACGTGGGTTCG
>JAUNAK010000115.1 GCA_030527665.1 Eubacteriales bacterium | reverse complement strand
CGATCAGACCCATCATCTCAACGTGAGCCGGAACGGAAGAAGAACCTGCGAACTGAGCATCGCTATGCATACGGCCAAGAGTATCGGTCATACCATAGGAAGCCGGGCCTGCTGCCATGTTGTCCGGGTGAAGGGTACGTCCTGTACCACCGCCGGAAGCAACGGAGAAGTATTTCTTACCAGCCTCAAGACGCTCTTTCTTGTAGGTACCTGCAACCGGATGCTGGAAACGTGTCGGGTTTGTGGAGTTACCGGTGATGGAAACATCAACGTTCTCTTTCCACATGATTGCAACACCTTCCTGAACATCATCAGCACCGTAGCAGTTTACTTTTGCACGTGCGCTGGACGGATCTTTGGAGTAGCATGTACGGGACAGCTCTTTAACTTCGCCGGTCTTGTAATCGAACTCAGTCTCAACATAGGTGAATCCGTTGATACGGGAGATGATCTTAGCTGCATCTTTGCCCAGACCGTTCAGGATAACGCGAAGCGGAACTTTACGTACTTTGTTAGCTTTCTCAGCGATACCGATTGCACCCTCAGCAGCTGCAAAGGACTCATGTCCAGCCAGGAATGCGAAGCACTCGGTATCCTCTTCCAGAAGCATCTTTCCAAGGTTTCCATGTCCCAGACCTACTTTACGACGGTCAGCTACAGAACCCGGAATACAGAATGCCTGCAGACCCTCACCGATAGCAGCAGCTGCCTCGGAAGCCTTGCGGCAGTTCTTCTTGATTGCGATTGCTGCGCCTACGGTGTAAGCCCATTTTGCATTCTCGAAGCAGATCGGCTGAATGCCTTCGATCTGATGATATACGTCAAGGCCTGCAGCCTTTGTAATCTCAGCACACTCTTCAATAGAGTTGATTCCGTACTCAGCAAGCTTAGCGAGAATCTGTTTTTCTCTTCTTTCATATGATTCAAATAAAGCCATCTTTTTCGTCCTCCTCTATTACTGTTTTCTCGGGTCGATGAATTTAGCAGCATCTGCAACACGGCCGTATTTGCCCTGTGCTTTCTCGAATGCTGTGTTTGCATCGTCGCCGGCTTTGATGAAGTCCATCATCTTACCAAAGTTTACAAACTTGTATCCAATGATCTCATCGTTGTCGTCAAGAGCCAGATCGGTAACATAACCGTCTGTCATCTCCAGGTAACGCGGTCCTTTTGCCAGAGTTCCGTACATAGTACCAATCTGGGAACGGTTTCCTTTACCAAGGTCCTCAAGACCTGCACCGATCTGCAGACCATCCTCAGAGAATGCAGACTGTGTACGTCCGTAAACGATCTGAAGGAAGAGCTCACGCATAGCGGTATTGATTGCATCACAAACGAGGTCAGTGTTCAGTGCCTCAAGAAGGGTCAGACCCGGAAGGATCTCAGCTGCCATAGCTGCAGAATGAGTCATACCGGAGCATCCGATCGTCTCAACCAGTGCTTCCTGGATGATACCCTCTTTAACGTTCAGGGACATTTTGCAGGCACCCTGCTGCGGTGCGCACCAGCCGATTCCGTGTGTGAAACCGGAGATATCGCTGATCTGTTTACTCTTTACCCATTTTGCTTCTTCCGGGATAGGAGCAGCACCATGATGTACGCCCTGATGAACAACGCACATATTTTCTACTTCATGTGAATAAATCATTGTTAGACTCCTTTCAAATGTGTAATTTCAAGTCTCTTGTATATTAAGTTTATGGCTTGACATACCCAGTAACATTTTCGCATAAAAGTTTCCTTTCGTAAACCCTTTTTGCCAGAAAAGTTCTGCAGAGCAGATATAACACAGCCTCACGTATGCAGGTCAGACAATGACTCACATACATGAGGCTGTACATAGGTTTATTCAGGGTTAATACCTGCATCACTTGCGTTTCTTATAATACTGGGCAATATGATCATAATTTTTTCGAAGTGCCGTATGATTGTTCAGATCCTTGACAAACAGTGTTCGTCTTGCCACAAAATCCGAAAGCTTTGCCATATATTCTTCCGGCTGTATGGTTCCTTCGGATACATAGGTCAGCCCTTTTTCCCAGCTCGCGGTGAGATCCGGGTTCAGCAGCGAACGAATCGATGCATATACCACATCATAGATCATCTCACCCAGCTGTGTGGGGGTGATTACCTGTGTCTTCTTGTTCAGCTGGAGATATTTGATATTGAAAAGCTTTTTCAGAATCTCCGCACGGGTCGCCGATGTACCGATTCCGCTTCCCTTGATCTGTTCACGGAGTTCATCGTCCTCGATCAGCTGTCCGGCATTCTCCATGGCCAGGATCATCGATCCGGATGTATATCGTTTCGGCGGAGATGTCTCGCCTTCTTTCACCGTATATCCCTTTACCGGAAGGCGGCTTCCCTTCTTCAGCTGATTCAGCACCTCCAGGAAACTGCTGTCCACTTCCGCCTCATCTGCTTCCGATTTATTTGCACCGCTTTTTGCCGAGCCCTCTGCTTCTTCTGTATTCTTACCGGCATCGACACCTGCGCCGGCAGTTTTTCCTGCTGCTTTTTTCGCCGGTTTATAGGCTACTTTCAGATAGCCTTCATCGGTCAGTACACTGAAATTGGCAAAGAAATGCTCGTTTCCGATCTGTGACTCCAGTGCAACCTTTTTGTACTGTGCCGGCGGATAAAAAATACTGAGAAAACGGCGGACGATCAGATCATAGACCTTCGCACTCTGTGCCGACAGCTTCGGCAGATTTCCCAGACCCTGACCGGTCGGGATGATGGCATAATGATCGGTGATCTGCTTGTCGTCCGTATAACGGGACTTGCCGATGGATTTCCATGCCCCTTTCTCCAGCACCTCTCCCGCAAATGCAGATGCCGGTCCATACCCGGACAGGCCGCGGATATTCCGGTCGATCACCTTTGCAATTGCCGTGGACAATACACGGGCATCGGTTCTCGGATAGGTCACCATTTTTTTCTCATACAGTTCCTGAATGATTCCAAGCGTCTGGTCCGGACTGATCTTGAAATAACGGGAACATTCATTCTGAATCTCCGCAAGGTTATATAAGAGCGGCGGATTCTTTTTGGTCGTCTTCTTCTCCGCTTTCAGAACCGTCATTTCCTGCGGCTCAACTGCAGATACCGTACGAATCAGTTCTTCTGCATCCTCCCGCTTGCGGAAGCCGTTCTCCTTGTAAAGCTTCGGAGAATCCTCATATCTGCTTCCCGGTGCCGTCTTCCATTCACTGTCAAAACCGTGTCCCATCCACTCATTGGATGCAACGACCCGATAGAACGGTGTTTTGACAAAATCACGTATTTCCCGTTCTCTTCGTACGACCATGCCCAGTACACAGGTCATTACACGTCCGACTGCTACTGCCGTATATTTGCCGCCCAGATAGTTGGTGATCTCACCGGAATACCGCAGCGACAGTGCACGGGAAAAATTGATTCCCATCAGGTAGTCTTCTTTTGCACGCAGAAAAGCCGCTGCCGACAGATTGTCGTATTCCTTCAGTTCCTTTGCTTCACGGATTCCCCGGCGGATCTCTTCATCGGTCTGGGAATCGATCCACACCCGGCGCTGTTCCTTGTCAGCCGGCACCTTTGCCATCATGGCAACCAAACGGTAGATATACTCTCCTTCCCGCCCGGAGTCGGTACAGACATAGATCGTGGATACATCCTTCCGGTTCAGCAGTCCCTTTACGATCGTAAACTGCTTCTTTACCGGTCCGATCACCTCATACCGAAATTCATCCGGCAGAAACGGAAGCGTTTCAAAAGACCATTTCTTGTATTTTTCATCATATTTATCCGGGTAACTCATGGTTACCAGATGACCGACGCACCAGGTAACGACACAGTTGTCCGATTCCATATAGCCGTCATGACGGACCATGTTCTCATTCAAGGCCCGGGCAAATTCCTGCGCAACACTCGGTTTCTCTGCTATGTAAAGTGATTTTGACACTATATTCTCCTCATGTCTTTGTTTCTGTGATACGGATTCCTTCCGGAATCAGTAAATATTTATTATAACAGATGAAAGAATAATTTAAAAGGCTTCCTGGTGACCGTGATCACCAGGAAGCCTTTTTTTTAACATGATAAATTCCATCTTTGCAGGCGGATTCGGTCAGCCGTTATACGGCAGCCTTCCATTTCCGGACTCTGCGATCTGCTTTAAGCATTTTGCGATCTGCTTTAAGCATTTAAACCATCAGTCGATAGATCGCTTCCACGTCCTTCTGCTCCAATACGGTAAATCCATACAGCTTTCCGTCGGAACCCTCACTGCCGTTGCAGCATACATCTGCAAGTTTGGGGATATCCTCTTCCTTTGCTCCAAGCTCGGCAAAATTCTTCGGCATACCGATAGAAACCAGGAAGTTTCTGAGAGCCTCAATGCCTGCTTTTGCCGTTTTCTCCGGATGCTCAAAATCCATCTGGCATCCCCACACACGTACGGCGATCTTTGCAAATCTTGTGATGTCATGCTGCATCGTATAGGTGAATACGGCAGGCATCGTTACCGCCAGGCCTGCACCATGTGCGCAGTCATACAATGCAGACAGCTCATGCTCGATATTATGACTGGTCCAGTCCTGTGATCTTCCGACACCGCAGGAATTGTTATGTGCCATCATTCCAGCCCACATGATATTTGCTCTGGCATCATAATCCGTTAAATTCTCCATGACTTTGCTTCCTTCATGGATCATGGCCAGAAGCAGTCCTTCGATCATCCGATCGGTCGTTTCCACATTCTCCGTATTCGTCAGATAACGCTCATACAGATGTGCCATGATGTCTGTAATACCGCAGGCTGTCTGAAATGCGGACAGCGTACTGGTAAGCGCCGGATTTAAAATGGAGAATTTCGGGCGATAAGCTTCTCCGCTTGCGCCTCTCTTGATCATTCCCTCTTCTTTTGTAATGACAGAATCCGGTGAACCTTCCGATCCGGCAGCAGCGATCGTAAGGATCGTTCCGATCGGCAGTGCTTCGGTCACCGGTTTTCCCTCATAGAAATCCCAGAAATCTCCGTCATAAACGGTTCCTGCAGCAATAGCCTTGGACGAATCAATGGTGCTTCCTCCGCCGACAGCCAGGATAAAATCGATTTTTTCCCGTCTGCAGATCTCGATTCCTTCATATACCAGACCGCTTCTCGGATTTGGCTTTACACCGCCAAGCTCCAGGTAACTGATTCCCGCCTGTTCCAGAGATGCTTTTACTCTGTCCAAAAGGCCGGATCTCACGACACTACCGCCGCCGTAGTGGATCAGCACTCGGCTGCCGCCGAATCGTTTAACCAGTTCTCCTGCCTTTGCCTCGGCATCCTGTCCGAATGCAAAATATGTCGGTGCATAAAATGTAAAATTTTCCATCAGAAATTCCCCCAATTACATTC
>JAUNAK010000114.1 GCA_030527665.1 Eubacteriales bacterium | reverse complement strand
GTTTGAAAGCAACATTTACCTCTTGACAAAGGTCACTTCATAACAGGTCAAGAAAATTTGGCGGGGAAATGACCTATATCAGGAAAAAGCGGAAACAGGTCAATTTTCCAGAATCTTCACCAGGAACTTGTACAGCGGGGTTGCATAAAAATTCTATGTATGTTACAATGCCTTAATAAAAATGTAACATTTCAAACGGGTTATACGAAAGGATAAAAGATATGCGAAAGATACGCAGGATGCTGCTGATCTGTACCCTGATGCTGATCGCGATGCTCTGTGCAGGTACGGTTTCAGCGGAAAGTATTCGATTAAATCAGAAAAAGCTGACACTTTTTGTCGGTCAGTCAGAAAACCTTACTCTGCTGAATGCACCGGCCTCCGAGGTGACATGGTCGACGAAGGCGACCAGAAAGCTCAGCGTTGACGAGAATGGTCTGGTCACAGCAAAAAAGCAGGGAAAAGCCTATGTTCGTGCATATTACAATGGAAAAAGATATCGCTGCAAGATCACGATCCTTCAGCCGGTGACAGCGATCAGACTGAAGAAGACAGAGGTTACGGTGAAACCGGGCAAAAAGGTGAAGCTGAAGGCAACAGTCATACCGGCGACGGCGGACAATCCGAAGCTGAAGTGGACCAGCAGTGACAAAAGTATTGCAAAGGTCAACAAAAACGGAAAAGTCAGGGGAATCGCTGAGGGAACGGCCACGATCACGGCGACTGCTGCGGACGGCAGCGGAGTGAGTGTCGAGTGTACCGTGACTGTGAGCGAGAGCGGAACAAAGACTGTCGATCCGTCAAATCCGGGAACGACAGATCCGACAGCGGATCCGCAGGAAAAACCGGTCGTGACAGTTCCGGGACAGAAACAGCCGTCTGCGAGAGCGCGGATCTATCTGCAGGTACTGCAGTCCTACTCGGATCAGATCGTGAAGGATGCACAGAACAATTTTAACTGGGTATATGATTCCAGCTACGGAAGCAAGGGACCGACCTGGGAAGTGGAGCGGAAGAATGCGATCGCGCGCGGAACAGCGAATGTGGCGACAAAGACGGTCAAAAATGAGGAGACCGGGGAAGAGACGACAGTGACCATCCAGGGACCGAAGATCGGCTACTGCAACTGTGCATTGCTGGTGCGCTGGGCACTGAAGGATCCGAAACTGAAGCTGCTGACATCCTCAGAGAGCTTCTGGAGCAAGTGGGATTCCTCCACACAGACCGCAGGCTTCTACTTTAACGGCAGTATGAAGAAAAACATGTCGAAATTCTATGAGAATTTTGAGATCATCACGGTGGATAAGACCCCGGCAGCCCTGCTGGCAGAGGGAAATCTTCTTCCGGGAGATATCTGCGGCTGGAACGGTATGCAGCACACCAATGTCTATGCCGGCAACGGTACCTGGTACGAGGGCGGCAGAGTCAGCGTCGGCGGATACCGCTCGATCATGATCGACGGCAAGAATCAGGCAAACAGATATGTGTTCACGAGCTTCGGTCCGGTCAAGGGCATCGGCATGAGTCCGAGCGGCGGAAGAACCATCCATCAGATCATCAGAATCAAATAAAATTATGGAAATCAGCCTTGACAATCAGAGGAATTCTGTGTTAAGGTTATTTCCATCAAAGCACAGTATGTTACTGGTAAACAGGCATTCACTGGCATATATTTTTAAGAGCATACATTCTGCACAGGTGCAGGGTGTTCTTAATGGTATATGCAAGTGAATGCCTTTTTGCATTTACCGGAACATAAGAAAAGGAGGAACGTATGAAAGACAAGATTTTTGCAGTACTGCAGCGTGTCGGACGAAGCTTCATGCTTCCGATCGCGATCCTGCCGGTAGCGGGATTACTGCTCGGTCTCGGAAGTTCTTTTACCAATGAGACCACCATCGCAATGTACCATCTGGAGGGGATCCTCGGACAGGGTACGATACTTCATTCACTGCTGATCATCATGAACGCAGTGGGAAGTGCCATCTTTGACAATCTGCCGCTGATCTTCGCAGTCGGCGTTGCCATCGGTATGGCGAAAAAGGAGAAATCCACAGCTGCACTGGCAGCAATGATCGCATTCTTTGTTATGCACATCACGATTCAGTCTATGCTTTCCATCAACGGATGGATCGATGCAGCCGGCCTGGAGACCGGTAAGGGACTGACCGGAACCGTAACTTCCATCGTAGGAATCCATACCCTTCAGATGGGTGTCTTCGGCGGTATCATCGTCGGACTCGGAGTAGCGGCTCTTCACAATAAGTTTTACAAGATCGAGCTTCCGGCGGCGATCTCCTTCTTCGGAGGAAGCCGTTTTGTTCCGATCATCTCCACCGTTGTCTACATGTTTGTAGGTATCGCATGCTTCTTTATCTGGCCGCTGGTTCAGAATGGAATCTATGCACTCGGAGGACTGGTGACCGGTTCCGGATATTTCGGAACACTGATCTTCGGTATCATCAAGCGTGCACTGATCCCGTTTGGTCTGCATCATGTATTCTATATGCCGTTCTGGCAGACTGCAGTCGGCGGAACCATGGAAGTGGCAGGACAGATGTATGAGGGAGGTCAGAACATCTTCTTTGCACAGCTGGCAAACTCCGGTTCCATCGCACACTTCAGTGCAGATGCGACCCGCTTCTTCTCAGGAGAGTTTATTTTCATGATTTTCGGTCTTCCGGGAGCAGCACTTGCGATGTACCGCACTGCAAGACCGGAAAAGAAAAAACAGGCAGGCGGTCTGCTGTTATCTGCAGCTCTTGCAAGTATGCTGACCGGAATCACAGAGCCGATCGAGTTCTCCTTCCTCTTTGTGGCACCGATGCTGTTCGGTGTGCAGGTGGTCCTCGCCGGCGCAGCCTATATGATCGCACACATCCTGAATATCGCAGTTGGTCTTACCTTCTCCGGCGGACTGCTCGACCTGTTCCTGTTTGGTATCCTTCAGGGAAATGAGAAGACAAGCTGGCTTCGTATCATCCCGATCGGCCTGATCTACTTTGCACTGTACTACTTTATCTTCACCTTCCTGATCAAGAAGTTCAATCTGAAGACTCCGGGACGTGAGGAGGATGATGAGGAGACCAAGCTGTTTTCCAAGGCAGATTATCTGGCCAAGAAGGATGGAAGCGCACTTTCCGAGAAAGACCAGAAGAGTGATATGATCATGAAGGGTCTTGGCGGAAAGGCAAATATCTCAGACGTGGACTGCTGTGCGACCCGTCTCCGTGTCACTGTAAAGAAACCGGAACTCGTGAATGATGCCATGTTAAAGGCTACCGGATGCTCAGGAATCGTACACAGAGGAGAGGGCGTGCAGGTTATTTACGGACCGGGCGTTACTGTTGTGAAAAATAATCTGGAAGAGTATCTGGAGACTCAGCCGAATGTGGAGTATGTCGCAGAGGCATCTGCAGATGCAGCCGCTTCTGATGCAGAGGAGCATACCGATGCATTTGCAGGAAAGAAGGTCGTCAAAACCGTTACGATCTCAAGCCCGCTCAAGGGTATTGCGGCAGATCTGTCCACCTGCCCGGATGAGGGATTTGCAGGCGGAATGATGGGACTCGGCGCAGCCGTTACCCCGGAGGATGCTACCCTCTGCGCACCGGAGGACGGTGAGGTAGTATTCGTATTCGATACCAAGCATGCGATCGGTTTCCAGACAGATTCCGGCGTGGACATGCTTTTCCACATGGGAATCGACACCGTGGCATTAAAGGGTGAAGGATTTACCGTTTTTGTGGAAAACGGACAGAAGGTGAAGAAGGGTGAGCCGCTTCTGAAGATGGATCTTGAGTTCATTAAGAAGCATGCTCCGTCTATCGTATCTCCGATCCTCTGTACCGAGCTGGAGGACAACATGGATGTCCGCCTGCTGGCTGCAGGAGAGGTGAATGTGGGAGACGCACTCATCGCTGTGGATTATTACGAATAAGAACTGAATGATTTGGCTGTGTTTACCGGTCTGGTAAACACAGCCGTTTTCATGTATAATAGAAAGCAGAGGCATGCAGATGTCTGAACGACAAAAGTCGATCAGCAAAACAGAGGAGACGAGACGATGTATCGCGTTATCAAAGTACTGAACCATAATGCAATGATTGTATTATCTTCCGATGCGAATAAGCGGTTTCTGGTTTTGTTTAAGGGGATTGGATTTCGAAGAAAAGTGGCAGAACGACTGGAGATTCCCGAGGGGGCCATGCTCTATTCTATCGAGGAGACCTCAGAAAGAGGGGCGGCTGCAAACCTTGTCAGCCAGGTGGATCCAATCTGCCTGGAAATAGCAGGAATCGTGCTGGATGAGGCTGAGCGGCTGTTTGGAAGAGTGGATCGAAAGATCATCTTCAGCATGGCAGATCATCTGAATTTTGCCATACAGCGGATGGAGCGGGGGGAGAAGATCAGCAACCCGCTGAAGGAGGATATCCGTCTGATTTTTCATGTGGAGTATAAGGCTGCCGCAAGCGCCTGCGCTCCGGTGCGGGAAAGCTACGGTCTTGAGCTCACAGAGGATGAGATCGGATTTCTGGCGCTCCATGTGCATTCTTCCATAGAAAATGAAAATGTGTCTCAGGCGCTTCAGACAGCACAGGTGGTGCGCAGCTGCATTGAGTACATAGAGGAGAGGACACAGCAGAAGATCGAGACTACCTCGATAGGCTACAATCGTATGATGAATCATATCCGGTATATGGTCACGAGAATGGAGACCGGCGAAGAGATCAAGATGAATCTGAATGATTACATGCAGGCGAAATATCCGGAGATGTTTCAGCTGGCGGAGGATATCTGCATACAGATGAGCAGATTTCTCAGAAAAGAATATCAGGATTCCGAGATCGGATATCTGGCAATGCACATTGCGAGAGTGATCGGAGTGGAGGCATAAAAAGGCCCCGGACATCATGAAGTGTCCGGGGTATTTTGTGTCCGGCATGCAAAGAGAACGTCCGGTGGATGTTCTTTTGCCTAACAAAAACAGAATCGTCCGCCGCAGCAGAGATTGCAGAACAGGTTCATGGCACAGAGTTCGAGACAGTAGCTGTTGCCTGCGAAGATCGGACGTCCGTAGGAGCGGCTCTGCTGTTCATACCAGGTGGTCTTTCCGCCCTGGATCTGTTCCTTGAACTGACGGTAGCGCGCATTGGAGGAATCTTTGGAGATTGCCTGATTGATCTGCTGCAGTGCGGCAGCCTGATTGCCCATGCCGAAATTTGCGGCGGCACTGAAATAGAACCATTTTGCAGAACGCTCGGAAGTCTCATTCAGAACATGCAGTGCTTCACGGTAGGACTGACCGTTGATATAATTTGCGGCGGCTCGCATCTCGGTGGAGTCATGCTCATCCCACTCAACATGGATCTGTGAGCGGCTGAAATCGCCAAAGCCT
>JAUNAK010000040.1 GCA_030527665.1 Eubacteriales bacterium | reverse complement strand
AGGAGGAAGGAAATATGAAAAACAAAATGATCAAAAAGGTAACCGCACTGGCAGCAGCAGGAATGATGGTATTTTCCATGACCGCATGCGGCAGCACAGCAGCAACCGAGTCTGCAGCATCTACAGCAGAAACTGCAGCAGAGACAGCTGCAGCGGTCAGTGAATCGGCTTCCGAAAATACAGAGGCAGGAAAAGAGTATAAGGTCGGCATTGTACAGTTTGTCGATGATGCATCTCTGAACCAGATCGAGAAAAATATTCAGAAACAGCTGGACGTGAAAGGTGAAGAACTGGGTGTGACTTTTAACTATGCGGATTACACCTTTAACGGTCAGGCAGACGGAACCGTTCTGCAGCAGATCGCTGCTGAGCTGGTTGCCGATGAAGTGGATGTGATCGTTCCGATCGCTACACCGACCGCACAGATCATGCAGAATGCAACCGCTGAAAACGGAATTCCGGTCGTATTCTCCGCAGTATCCGATCCGGTAGGCGCAAAACTGGCAGCAAGCATGGACGCTCCGGGCTCCAACATTACAGGCACATCCGATGCACTGAACACCAATGCGATCATGGATCTGATCTTTGCTCAGAATCCGGATGCTTCCTACATCGGCCTTCTGTATTCCAACAGTGAGGATTCTTCCAAACAGCCGATCGCAGATGCAAAAGCATATCTGGATGCAAAGGGAATCAAATACATCGAGAAAACAGGAACCGACACCACCGGTATCCAGGATGCAGCAAATGCACTGGCAGCCGAAGGCGTGGATGCGGTATTCACACCGACCGACAACACCGTTATGACCGCTGAGCTGGCAATCTACAAAACATTCATGGAAGCAGGCATCCCGCATTATGCAGGAGCTGATTCCTTTGCACTGAACGGTGCATTCTGCGGATACGGTGTTGACTATGCAAACCTTGGAAAAGAGACAGCCAACATGGTTGTTGAGATCCTTGTAAACGGAGCTGATCCGGCATCTACCGGAATCAAAACCTTCGACAACGGTATTGCAACCATTAACACCGATGTCTGCACAGAGCTTGGTCTGGATGCAGCAGCAGTAAAAGAAGCATTCGGTCCGTTCTGCACATCCGTAAACGAAGTAGTGACAGCAAAGGAATTTGAAGACTAAGATAGTCATTCTCGAGTTGAAAACGGTGGAGGCACCCTCGTCATGCTTGCATGTAAGAGGGTGTTTTCATCGTTTTCATAAGCTCGGAACGAGCGGTTCCACGAACATAAGCAGTCAGGCTGTGTCAGATGCGATTCTGCGTTGTGCAGCTGCATCGACTGCGCATGGGAGTGAAATGCCCGTGAATGACAGACATACACATTACGTATATAAAAGGAGGACTCGACGTGGGTAAAATTCTTACCGTCGGTATTGCGCAGACAGCTCTGGTTCTCGGACTGATCTATGCGCTCGTAGCATTATCGCTGTTTATCAGCTTCAGTATTCTGAATATTTGTGATCTGTCCACGGATGGATGTTACACGCTTGGATGTGCAGTAGGTGCGATGGTAACGATTTCCGGTCATCCGATCCTGGCAATTCCGGCAGCCATGTTTGCCGGTGTATGTTCCGGTTTTATAACCGCGATTCTGCAGACGCATTTCGGTGTGCAGAGTATTCTGGCCGGAATCATTGTCAATACCGGTCTGTATACCGTGAACCTGGGCGTTATGGGATTTTCTTCCAATGTGTCCCTGTTCGGTTCCGACACGATTTTTGATATGTTTAAGCGCCTCTTCCCGACAAAAGAGGCGAAGAGCTGGAGTACCGTGATCCTGCTTCTCCTCATTCTGTTGATCGTATGTCTGCTGATCCACTGGTTCATGAGCACCCGTCTCGGCCTGTCGATCCGTGCAACCGGTGACAGCCCTGCGATGGTTCGTGCATCGTCCATCAATCCGGCCTTTACGATCATCGTCGGTCTGTGTGTTTCCAACTCCCTGACCGGTCTGGCAGGCTGTCTGGTCGGACAGTACAACGGAAACTGCGACATCAATCTGGGAACCGGTATGGTTACCGTAGCACTGGCATCTCTGATCATTGGTGAGATGTTCTTCAAAGGAAAAGGCATTCTGCTTCGTACCTTCGGTGTTGTACTGGGATCCTGTCTGTATCGTTTTATCATGAGTCTGGCACTTCGTCTGAACGTGCCGACAGAGGCGTTCAAGCTGGTATCCGCCTTGATCGTTGCAATTGCCATTGCGGCTCCGGCAGCGAAGAATATGATCCTTCTGCATTTTCAGAAGAAAAAACAGCTGGAGAAACACAGAGATCTGACGGCTGCAAAACAGGGAGGTGACCGATAATGCTGGAAATTCGTCATGTATCAAAAACCTTCCATCCGGGTACCGTGAATGAGAAGGTCGCACTGGATGATGTGAATCTGGTTCTGGAGGATGGAGACTTTGCCACCATCGTCGGTTCGAACGGTGCAGGCAAATCTACATTATTTAATGCGATTGCCGGAAGTTTTTATCCGGATGCCGGCAATATTCTTTTAAACGGAAAAGAAATTACCTTTGTACGGGAGCATCAGCGAAGCGTCAGCATCGGCCGTCTGTTCCAGGACCCGCTGATGGGAACCGCTCCGCATATGACCATTGAGGAAAATCTGGCCATTGCCTATCTGCGTGCCTCGCAGAAGCACACGACGATCTTCAGCCGGATCAGCAAGAAGGAAAAGAAACTGTTCCGGGAACAGCTGGCGCTTCTGGATATGGGGCTGGAGGATCGTATGAATAATCCGGTCGGTCTGCTGTCCGGTGGACAGCGTCAGGCATTGACGCTGCTGATGGCAACGATGGTAACACCGGAGATCCTGCTTCTGGATGAGCATACAGCGGCACTGGATCCGGCAACGGCCGATAAGGTATTGAATCTTACCAAGCAGATCGTGGATGAGCGGAAGATCACCTGCCTGATGGTTACTCACAATATGAACCAGGCACTGGAGCTTGGCAACCGTACATTGATGATGAATGCGGGACATATCGTATATGATGTCAAAGGCGAGGAACGCAGCAAACTCAGCGTAGAGGATCTGCTGCAGAGATTTGCGGAAGGTGCGGGAGAAGCACTGAACAATGATAGAGTGCTGCTGTCGGCAGGACAGAAGTAAGGAAAAGAGATTGTGTCGTTGTTCATGCTGCACAGTGCCATCGCAGGCATGCTTTCGCTACTATACAATTTTAGAGAAGAGAGTATGAAGAGCGGCTGCACCGAATGGTGCGCCGCTCTTCTGCGTTAGCAGTTTACAGAGTGAGCGCGGTAAGTTTTGTGAATCCTATAGGAGAGCGCCTGTCCATTCTTGACAGTGGGTGTGCCGTCATCTATCATATAGGCAACAAATAGGAGTATCTTGGTCAGGGACGAGCATTAAAACAGGAGCGAATTACTTTTCTACAGGAGGCAGACTATGGATATTGAGCGCCTGCAAAAGATTTTTGAAAGTTATACGGACAAATACGACTCTTTTAATACCGATGAGCACAAGGAGATCTACAAGTGGATCGTAGCCAGCCGCTTCCAGAAATACTGGGATCTGGATGCGGAGGATTTCGGTTCCATGTTCAAGATGGCGATGGATGGTGCGGATCTGCTGCTTTCCGAGTCGGCCTTTCAGCCGATCAACGGAATCGTGCATATGTGCCGGCAGGACAGCAGCGTACAGGAGTTCATTCGTGATGAATTCAAGACACTGCTGGATGACGAGGTTTCGGATCTTACGGAGCGGCAGGCAAGAGCGGAGAACTTCGTGCGAAACATCAACGATATGCTGCGCAAGACTGAACCGGAGAAATGGAAATATCATCAGGAGATCAGCTCGGCGATGATGTTCCTTGGTTTTGCGTATCCCGAGGATAACTATCTCTACAAAGAAGAAGAGGTTCGTGTATTTGCTTCCTATATCGGGTACGAGAGTGCGATCCAGAAGGACGATCAGGTGGATATGGCTGCCTATTACCAGATGTGCGAAGATGTACTTGCCGAACTGCAGCAGCATCAGGAGATCTTGGATATGACTGCAGAGGCGCTGGCGATGGAAGCCAGACGCCGGGATGATCAGGCCATCACCGAGATCGACGGCGAGAACCATCTGCTGGTATTCGATATCATCTACTGTGCATTGAACTATGAGTTTTATGAGGGACTGCAGAGCGGACGAAAGAAAAGCAGAAAATCCGCTGCTTCGGAGACGGATGCGGAACAGCAGGCACGTTCGCTGAAGGAAGAGGCAGAGCAGCTGGCTGCAGAGATCGAAAAAGCCATGCAGGAGAGAAATGCTCTTACCTATCCGGAACTGCTGCATACCGAAGTCATTCATGCAAAGTTCGGAACAGGTGTGATCGTAGAACAGCAGGATAAATATCTGAAAGCGGAATTCCCGGGTGTCGGTGTGAAAAAATTTGTCCTTCCGAACGCATTTACCGGTGGATTCCTGAAATCGACCAGCGGAGACTATGCGGCATACTGCAGCAAGATGACAGAGCTGGATGATCGGATCAGGAAAATGCAGCTGCAGCTGAATCTGCTGAAGATGAATCTGGATTGAGCGTGCATGTTGTACTATGATCAAAGAATTTTTGAAGCGGATCAGGGCCGCAGCCGGAGGTGCATCCTTCCGGGGAGCTGCTGAAGAGCAGGGTACAGGCGAACGATCGACGAATACGCGGTCGGCGGGTGCACGACCGGCAGAGGAGCAGTCAGCGGAGATGGGTGAAGTTATCAGAAAACGCATGGTGTTTTACGGAGATGTGCAGGGCGTAGGCTTCCGTTATCGTGCCAAGTACGGCGCACAGGAACTGGGTGTCACCGGATGGGTCAAAAACGAGTGGGATGGAACCGTAGTCATGGAGGCGCAGGGAACCGAGGAACAGATCGGAAGGCTGATCACCGCTGTACAGCAGGGAACCTTTGTAAATATCCGGGATATACGTATGAAGGAAATATTTCCGGAGGAACATGAGTATTCCTTCCATATAAGATAGAAAAAGGGAGCAGCAAGTCCGCTGCTCCCTTTTGTTTTGGTTAATGCATTGCTGTTTCTCTTGGCGTTCGGCAATAGAACGTAGATCGCTTATCGCACGCTGAGGCGATAAATGGTTTCGGATGTAAAGGTTTCTCCGGCTTTGAGGATCGGAGAAGCATAGTTTTCCACATTGATGCTGTTCGGATAGTACTGGGTCTCCAGTGCGATGCCAAAGCGCTTGTTGTAGGGCTTTCCGCTTTTGCCGACGGCACCTTTCAGGAAATTGCCGGAATATACCTGAATGCCGGGGAGGTCGGTGGAGACTTCCAGAAGAAGACCGGTCTGTGGACTGTACAGTTCCACTGCTTTGGACAGCGTATGGCGGCCCGGAGCAAGTGCGAAGTTGTGGTCATAGCCGCCGCCGATCACGATCTGTTCATGATCGCTGTCAATGTCCCTGCCGACCGGTTTTGCGGTGCGGAAATCAAACGGAGTGCCTTCTACCGGCATAAGAACACCGTAGGGAACAAAGTTGTCATTGATCGGAGTGATGCTGTCGGCATAGACGGTCAGTTCATGATCCAGAATATCGCCGCTTCCTTCTCCGTTCAGATTAAAATAGCTGTGGTTAGTCGGATTGCAGAGGGTATCTGCATCGGTGTCTGCCTGGTAGCGGATGGACAGGCTTCCGTCTTCGGACAGTGTATAAGTAACTGCCATATGCATATTGCCCGGGTAGCCCTGATCGCCGTCCGGAGAGAACAGGCGGAAGGTGATGGAAGGATCTCCCTCCTTGGAGACACCGTCGGTCTCCCAGAGACGGATATCCCACAGATCCGGTCCGCTGTGAAGATTTCTTCCGGAGTCGTTATCTGCAAGTACATATTCCTTTCCGTTCAGACAGAAGGAAGGACCGCCGATGCGGTTGGCACTTCTTCCGATGGTGGCACCGTGATGACCGCCTTTTTGTACGTATTCGGCCGGGGAATTGAAACCGAGAAGAATATCGATGGTTTCAGCGTCCTTCTGAATAGAGAAAGAGACAAGTGTTGCGCCGTAATCGGAAACGACGGCCGTGCAGTTTCCATTGGCAAGTGTATACAGCTTTGCGGCATCACCTTTGAGACTGATGCCGAAGTCTTTCGGTTGTACAGACATGAAGTTCCTCCTTATAATATACCGATGTATTTACCTATATTTTACACCGAATCACAGGGGATGCATAGCGGCAGTACGATTTTGCAGAAAAAAATGGCAGTGCCTGGTTTCGCATATTGCAGGCGAGTCTGCACATAAGCGAGAAGAAGCTGGGTGCTGCAGTGTTACACGTGTTCCGCCTCTTGACAGAACACCTACGTTGATGAAAAATATGGAGTAACTGGGTTTCGAAAAAAGTATCACAAGGAGACAGAAATACAATGAGAGAGAGCGGCATTTTACTTCCGATCACAGCGCTTCCGACGGCATACGGCGTCGGCGGTTTTTCTGAGGAAGCTTTTACATTTATCGATCGTCTGCAGGAGGCGGGTCAGACTTACTGGCAGGTCCTGCCCATGGGACCGACTGGCTACGGCGATTCTCCCTACCAGTCCTTTTCCACTTTTGCGGGCAATCCCTACTTTATTTCTCTGGACAAGCTGAAGGAAGAGGGACTTCTGACAGAAAAGGAATTGAAGGAAGCGGACTGCGGAGAGAAGCCCCGCTATGTGGATTATGAGAAGCTGTACAATACACGTTTTGCTGTGCTTCGAAAGGCGTTTGTCAGATACATGGCAGGTGATACGGCAGAGATGCAGGCATTCCGTGAAGAAAACAGCGAATGGCTGGAGGATTACGCACTGTACAAGGCAGTCAAGAGCGAACAGGGAGAGACCTGCTGGCTGGATTGGCCGGAGGAGCTGCGGAATCGTGACGGGAAAGCACTGGAGGAGAAGCGGGAGACTCTGGCTGAAGAAATGGACTTCACCGTTTTTCAGCAGTATCTGTTCCGGAAACAGTGGACGGAGCTGAAAGCGTATGCCAACAGCAGGGGAATCCGGATCATCGGTGATATTCCGATCTATGTGGCAATGGACAGTGCGGATGCCTGGGGCGCTCCGGAGCTCTTCCAGTTTGACGAGGAAGGGCAGCCGAAGGCGGTTGCCGGATGCCCGCCGGATGCTTTTTCCGCTGACGGACAGCTGTGGGGCAATCCGCTGTACAACTGGGACTATCACAAGAGCACCGGTTATGCCTGGTGGACACGCCGCATGGAGCTTTGCGGTAAATTATATGATTCGGTTCGTGTAGATCATTTCCGTGGATTTGCCGGATATTACAGTATTCCCTACGGCGCACCGAATGCAATGAACGGACATTGGGAGAAGGGACCGGGCATGGACCTTTTCCGTCATCTGACTGAGAAGCTGGGAGCCTGCGATCTGATCGCCGAGGATCTGGGACTTCTGACCGACGATGTTCGTGAGCTGGTACGGGATACCGGATTCCCGAATATGAAGGTATTGCAGTTTGCCTTTGATTCCGGTGCATCCAATGAGTATCTGCCTCATCAGTATGAGAAAAACCATGTGGTCTATACCGGAACACATGACAATGAGACCACGGAGGGCTGGCTGAAAAATATCAGTGCTTCCACCATGGAATATCTGAAGGCCTATCTGCATGTGGAAAAACCCTGTTCCTGGGATCTGATCCGTCTGGCAATGGCAAGTACCGCGGACCGCTGCATCATTCCGATGCAGGATTATCTCGGGCTGGATAACAATGCTCGTATGAATTTTCCGTCTACACTTGGATTCAACTGGCAGTGGCGTATGCTTGACGGAGAATTCACGAAGGAGCTGGCTGCACGGATCGCAGAACTTACCAAAATCTATAATCGTTGAAATATGCCGTATTTGCAGGGTTTTTCTTGCATTTTCGCAAGAAAACTGGTAGCATATATGCGTTTATTGATAATGCGAAATGAGCAGGGGTGCTGTTATGGGAAAAAAGAGAAATGACTATGACCGCGATACCGATACGTATTACAACGATAGTCATAAAGGACGAAAAAGCAAAAAGAAGAAAAAAATCAAACTTCCGTTTTATTCAAAGGTAATTCTGCTGATCATGGGTATTCTGATCCTGATCGCGCTGAGTGTTGCTCTGTGGCTGCAGGTGAAGCTGAGCAAGATCAACCGTGTGGATCCTTCCAAGGATCTGGTACTGGCGGCCAGTGAGCAGGTCTTTGAAAGAGATTCATCGGCAGGTTCGGATACCATGAAGCCGGAGGAAGTAAACTTTAACAATGCAGACATCGAGGTTATGTCCGATGCATCAGTCAAGAATATTCTTCTGATCGGACAGGATGCCCGCGGAACCGATACCGGCAGGCAGAGATCCGATACCATGATCATCTGCAGTCTGAATACAAAGACCGGTGAGATCACCCTGGTATCTCTGATGCGAGATCTGTATGTGCCGATTCCGGGTTACGAAAGCAACCGAATCAACTCCGCTTATGTTCTCGGCGGCATGACCCTTCTGGATCAGCTGATCGAGGAAGATTTCGGTGTACATATCGACGGCAATGTGGAAGTTAACTTTGACGGCTTTATCGAAGCACTTACCGTTGTCGGTGAGCTGGAGATCGAGCTGACGGAAGAAGAAGCTACCTATATGAACACCTACCCGGGTCTGGGAAGCTCCGATGACCGTGCGAAAGAGGTATGGGCGCTGCTTCCGGGCAAAAATTCCCTGACACCGACACAGACACTTTGCTATTCCCGTATGCGTTATGTCGGCAATTCCGATTATGAACGTACAGAAAGACAGAGAAAAGTTGTAACAGCAGCCTTTAATAAGGTGGTTTCCGGAAGCGCCAGTGAACTGATGTCGCTTGCAGACAGCATTCTTCCCTGCATTACGACCGATATGGCAAACTCCGAGATTTTGGGATATGTATACACAGTTATTACCAAGGGCCTGCAGATGGCAGAACGCAGTCACCGACTGCCGGTAGACGGACTGTTTTCCTCCGAGTCCATTCGTGGAATGTCCGTACTTGTTCCCGACCTGGAGGCAAACAGCATGTATCTCTATGAGGTGCTGTATAATCACAATACGAATCCGAACATAGAGGATATCCGCAATAAATCCGCAGGAATTTATGCGGCAGCTGATCCGGAACCTGTGGCAGCCGATCCGGAACCTGCAGAGCAGCAGGCGGAGGAAAGCGGTACCTACGGAACCGCGGATGATGCATCCGGCAGCACCGGCTACGATGATAACGTATACAATACAGGTGTATATGATGATAACAGCCAGGGAGACCGTTCCGACAGTATCGGTACCTACAATCCGAATGAGACCGAGTTCTCCGGCGGTACCTATCAGGACGGTATGGGCGACGCTTATGAAGAACCGGAAACACCGGACGTTCAGGATGTTCCTGCCCCGGAAGCGCCAATCATCCAGGATGTACCTGTCCCGGAAACTCCGGATGTGACTTATGAAGAATAGTAATGAATAATCAGTACCCGCAGAGAAGTCTGCGGGTACTTTTGGGAAAACGCCCGCAGGAGGTATTTGCGTGACAGAGTTTAGAAATGAGATCAACAGAAGACGTACATTTGCCATTATTTCTCACCCCGATGCCGGTAAGACCACACTGACCGAGAAATTCCTTCTCTACGGAGGTGCGATCAATCTGGCTGGTTCCGTTAAAGGAAAAGCAACGGCCAGACATGCGGTCTCCGACTGGATGGAAATCGAGAAGCAGAGAGGTATTTCGGTAACCTCTTCCGTTATGCAGTTCAATTTTAACGGCTACTGCATCAACATTCTGGACACCCCGGGACATCAGGATTTCTCGGAGGATACCTATCGTACACTGATGGCCGCCGATTCTGCGGTCATGGTCATTGACGGCGCAAAGGGTGTCGAGCCCCAGACCAGAAAGCTGTTCAAAGTATGTGCGATGCGCCATATTCCAATCTTTACCTTTATCAACAAGATGGACCGCGACGCCAGAGATACCTTCGAACTGATCGATGAGATCGAGAAGGAGCTGGGAATTCCGACCTGTCCGGTCAACTGGCCGATCGGATCCGGTAAAAACTTCCGCGGTGTATATGACAGAAACGAAAACAAGGTACTTACCTTCTATGATACCCTGAAGGGAACCAAGGAAGGCGTGGAAGAGGAGATCTCTTTGGATGATCCGCATCTGTTGGATGTGATCACTGAGGATCAGAAGGAACTTCTGGAGGAGGAGATCGAGCTTCTGGATGGTGCTGCAGCAGAATTTGATATCGACGAAGTATCCAACGGAAGACTGTCACCGGTATTTTTCGGATCTGCGCTGACCAACTTTGGTGTAGAGACCTTCCTGCAGCATTTCCTGCAGATGACCATGTCTCCGCTGGCCCGTACCTCCGATCAGGGTGTGATCGATCCGATGGAGGAGAGCTTCTCCGCCTTCGTATTCAAGATTCAGGCAAACATGAACAAGAATCATCGTGACCGTCTGGCATTTATGCGTATCTGTTCCGGCAAATTTGATGCGACCAAAGAGGTTTATCATGTACAGGGAGAGAAAAAGATGCGTCTGCTTCAGCCGCAGCAGATGATGGCGGATGACCGTCATGTCGTTGCCGAGGCATATGCCGGAGATATTATCGGTGTATTCGATCCGGGTATCTTTTCCATCGGTGACACCGTTTGTGCACCGGGAAAGAAATTCCGCTTCGAAGGAATTCCGACCTTCGCACCGGAGCATTTCGCCCGCGTGGCTCTGCTGGATTCCATGAAGAGAAAACAGTTCGTTAAGGGTATCGAGCAGATCGCACAGGAAGGCGCGATCCAGATCTTCCAGGAGGTTCGCGGCGGCATGGAGGAGATCATCGTCGGCGTTGTCGGTGTTCTGCAGTTTGACGTTCTGAAATATCGTCTGGAGAATGAGTATAACGTGGAGATCCGTCTGGATATGCTTCCGTACGAGTACATCCGCTGGATTGGTGATTATCACAATGTGGATCTGGACAAGCTGGTCGGAACATCCGACATGAAGAAGGTCGTAGACATGAAGGGCAGACCGCTGCTTCTGTTCGTAAACTCCTGGAGCGTCGGCATGGTGCTGGATCGAAACGAAGGTCTGGTACTGGAGGAGTTCTCCAGAAATTAACAGAGGGAGCTTTCAGGAATACCAATGGACCGTCCGTAAGGCGGCAGTACAGCCGGCGTATGATCATGCCGTCTGCAGCGTCGTTGTCCGGATTTTATAGCACCTTGAAAAACCGACTTGGTCTGCTATAATCTTCTATATAAGAGGAGGCTGTTATGGCACAGAAAAAAGATAAAGAACCGAAGAATACATATACAATTTATGAAGACAATACAATGGGAAGAGTAACGATCGCCAATGAGGTGATCGTTGCAGTCGCAGCCATCGCTGCACTGGAGATCGACGGCGTTGCACATCTGGGCGGCGGAATCACTCTGGATAAGGCATCCCGTGCCGGAGAGAGAGCTCTTTCCCGCGGCGTGAAGGCAGAACTGGAAGAAGGAAAGATCCATGTACGCCTGATCGTATATCTGAACTACGGCTGCTCCATCCCGGAGACATGTACAAAGATCCAGGAGAGAGTGAAGAGTACGCTGGAGAACATGACCGGCATCGATGTTGCCGAGGTCAGAGTTAGTGTCGCTGATATCGTAACGCAGTAAAGACAGCAGAAAGGAAACCGCAGAGCTATGAAGCGCAGAGAGATCAGAGAAGTAGTTTTCCAGCTGCTGTTTATGAAGCAGTTCAACAGCGTGGAAGAAATGAATGAACAGGTGACCCTGTATCTGGATGGAATGAGAAACGGTCTGGGAGCAGATCCGCTGATGGATGTTCCGGCTGATGACGAGAAATATATCCGCGAGAAACTGACAGGCATTCTGGAGAAACTGGAGGCAATCGACAGTTTGCTTGGTGAAAAATCCAAGGGATGGAAGACCTATCGTATGCCGAAGGTGGATCTGAGCATTCTCCGTCAGGCGGTATACGAGATCCTGTATGAGGAGAGCATTCCGACAAAAGTTGCGATCAATGAAGCGGTAGAGCTTGCCAAGAGATTCGGCGGAGACGAGTCACCGGCATTCATCAATGGTATTCTTGGACAGATCGCAAAGGAAGCGGAGAAGGAAGCGTGAGCAGAGTTTACAGTGTGGGTCAGGTAAATACATATATCCGGAGTGTCTTTGACAGGGAGCCGGCGCTGAAACGAATCTCCGTACAGGGAGAGATCAGCAACTGCACCTATCATCGCTCCGGTCATATCTATTTTACACTGAAGGATGAAAAATCGCAGATCGCCTGTGTGATGTTCTCCGGTGACCGCCTGCGCGGACTTGGCTTTCACATGAAAAACGGCGATCGTGTGGTGATCACAGGATCGATCGAAGTATATATACGTGATGGAAAATACCAGCTCTATGCCAAGAAGATTGAACTGGCGGGAGCTGGATTGTTATATGAGCGCTATCTGGCGCTGAAAGCGAAGCTGGATGAAGAGGGCTTATTTGCTTCGGAACATAAAAAGCAGATTCCGAAGTATGTGAAGTATCTGGGTATTGTGACGGCTCCTACAGGAGCGGCTGTGCAGGATATCCGGAATATTTCCCTGCGGAGAAACCCGTACATCCAGCTCTATTTGTATCCGGCACTTGTGCAGGGAGAAAATGCAGCGGAAAGTATCGTGGAAGGTATTCGGACGCTGGACCGTCTTGGTGTGGACTGCATCATTGTCGGACGAGGCGGAGGATCCATCGAGGATCTGTGGGCATTTAACGAGGAGATCGTTGCACGTGCCATTTATGACTGCGAGACACCGATCATTTCGGCAGTCGGACACGAGACGGATTTTACAATTGCAGATTTTGCCGCAGATCTGCGTGCTCCGACACCTTCGGCGGCCGCAGAGCTTGCCGTGTCGGATGTGACCGAGATCCTGCAGAAGATGGAAAACTATCGGAGGCGGCTCACTGTCGGCATGCGGAAAAATATCGACGCATCCCGGGCACAGCTGCAGCTTCGTTCCGAAAAAATGAAATACTTAAGTCCCGGAAACCAGATGAATGAGAAACGCATGCATCTGGCTGAATTGTCGGACCGTCTGGCCGCTGCGTCGGAACGGGTTCTGGAAGAAAAAAAGCGGAAGCTGACGGAATATGACCGGACATTACGCGGAGATATGGAGAGGAACCTGGAACGTACCCGGTACCGGTTTGAGATTCTGACCGGGAGAATGGAAGGCGTATCACCGCTGAAAAAGCTGCGGCAGGGTTTTTCCTATGTGGAGAACGCAGGCGGACAGAATATTACATCGATCACACAGGTGGAACCGGGTGAGGTTCTTACCGTACATGTGACCGACGGCATCATACGAAGCACCGTGCAGGAAGCGGAAACGTTGGAACGTACGAAGTGACTGGCAGCTGCCTGGAGCAAACCGCGCGATGCATGCTTCGGCAGGTTTCGTGCGCAGGAGCTGCATCCTCTGTGCGCAGGCACAATATTTTCAATTGAAAAGTATAAGAAGTGGAGGAACGCATGGACGAACAGAATACACGATCTGCAGAGGATATCAGCCTCGAAGAGGCTTTTGCAAGACTGGATACACTGATCGAGCGGATGGAAAGCAGAGAGATCTCTCTGGAGGACTCTTTTCAGTTATATAAGGAAGGCATGGATCTTCTGAAAACAAGCAAAGACAAGATCGATACCGTTGAGAAGAAGATGCAGCAGATCAATGCAGACGGAGAAATCAATGACTTTTAACGAGAATCTGGAAAAGCGAAGAATACATGCAGAGGAGATCATCTCCCAATATCTGCCGAAGGAAGATGCGGTTCCGGGAAAGCTTGCGGAAGCAATGAATTACAGCATGCTGGCCGGCGGCAAACGGATCCGACCGATCCTTCTGGAAGAAGCCTATCACATGCTGGGAGGAACCGGGAACTGTGCAGAGCCTTTTATGGCTGCCATCGAAATGATCCATACTTCGTCTCTGGTGCATGATGACCTTCCGGCGATCGACAACGATCTGTCCAGAAGAGGCAGGCCGACGACCCATGCCGCATACGGGCATGCCCTGGGTGTACTGTCCGGCGATGCTTTGCTGAACTATGCCTATGAGACAGCTCTGAAGGCTTTTACCATGGATGTGGACAGTGAGAGGGTATTACAGGCCGTATCCGTACTGGCTGCAAAGACCGGCATGTACGGCATGCTGGGCGGACAGAGCGTGGATGTGGAAAATGAGAAGAACCGGATCTATTCGCTGGACAAGGAAAGTCTGGATTATATCTATCTGAACAAAACGGCAGCACTGCTGGAGGCTCCGCTGATGGTGGGTGCGATCCTCGCCGGTGCGGATGAGGAGCAGATCGCCTGCATGGAACAGATCGGCAGAAGTGCAGGGCTGGCTTTCCAGATCGAGGATGATATTCTGGATGTGACGGGAACCGAGGAAGAGCTGGGCAAACCCATCGGCTCCGATGAGAAAAATGATAAAACGACTTATGTAACTCTGATGGGAATCGAACAGGCAAAAGAAGAGGTATTCCGGCTGACAGAGGATGCAGTGGCACGGGTGCGGCAGCTTCCGGGTGACGGCACATTTCTGGAGGGATTTCTCAGAAGCCTGTCCGTAAGAACAAAGTGAGGTAATCGTATGCTGGAAAAAATCAATCAACCGAATGATGTCAGAAAGATCCCGGCCGATCAGCTGCAGGGTCTGGCTGATGAGATTCGGGAGTTTTTGATCGAAAAGGTCAGCAGGACCGGCGGACATCTGGCATCCAATCTCGGTGTTGTTGAACTGACCATAGCCTTGCATTATGTTTTGAACCTTCCGCAGGACAAGATCGTCTGGGATGTCGGTCATCAGGCCTATACTCACAAGATCCTGACCGGAAGAAAGGATGGCTTTGACAAGCTGCGTCAGGAAGGCGGAATTTCCGGCTTTCCGAGAAGAAAGGAAAGTGAATGCGATGTGCTGGATGCGGGACACAGTTCCAATTCCATCTCCATCGGTGTAGGACTGGCGGAAGCCCGAACATTGCAGAAACAGAATTATACGGTGGTATCGGTGATCGGTGACGGCGCCCTTACCGGCGGTATGGCCTATGAGGCCATGAACAATGCGGCACAGCTGAAGAGCAATTATATCATTGTGCTGAACGACAACAACATGTCGATCTCCGGCAACGTCGGAGGTATTCACAATTATCTGAATAAAGTACGAACCAGTCCCAAATACGCAGGTTTGAAAAACACTGTGCATGGACGTCTGGAACGGATTCCCGGCATCGGTGATGACATTGTGGAGAAGATCCGCAAGACCAAGAGCAGTCTGAAGCAGCTGATGATTCCGGGTATGTATTTTGAGGATATGGGAATCACCTATCTGGGACCGGTAGACGGTCACAACATCCGTGCACTCTGCCATGTGCTGCAGGAGGCACGCCGGGTACAGGGGCCGGTGCTGGTTCATGTACTTACAGAGAAGGGAAGAGGCTATATGCCGGCCATGCGGCATCCGTCCCGTTTCCACGGAACCGGTGCCTTCCAGATCGAGACCGGTCTGCCGACAGGAACCGGCTGTGTCAGCTGGACAGATATTTTTTCGACCGTTATGGTCAAGATGGGCGAACGGGACCCGAAGGTGGCTGCTGTTACGGCTGCCATGCGGGAGGGAACCGGTCTGAAACGTTTTTCCCTTCAGTATCCGGATCGTTTCTTCGATGCGGGAATTGCGGAAGAGCATGCGGTGACCTTTGCGGCAGGGCTTGCAATGGGCGGTCTGAAACCGGTCGTTGCCGTGTATTCCGCCTTTCTGCAGCGTGCTTTTGATCAGATCATGGATGACATCTGCATGCCGAATCTTCCGGTCGTTCTGGCCGTGGATCGTGCGGGACTGGTCGGTGCGGACGGCATGACCCATCAGGGTGTGTTTGATCTGAGCTACCTCTCCATGATGCCGAATATGACGATCATGGCACCCAAGAACAAATGGGAGCTTTCCGATATGATGAAATTCGCCGTTGCCTATGACGGTCCGATCGCTGTTCGTTATCCGAGAGGCGAAGCCTGGACCGGCATGGAAGAGCATCGGGCACCCATCGAAAAAGGAAAAGGTGAACTTCTGATCAAAGGACAGAAGATTGCTCTGCTGGCGGTTGGTTCCATGGTGCAGGAGGCAGTTGAAGTAAGAGGGAAGCTTCTGGAAAAGGGAGTGGATGCAACCGTAGTTAATATGCGTTTTGTCAAACCCTTTGATACGGAGCTTTTAAAAGAGCTGGCAAAGGAACATACATTGTTTATCACCATGGAAGAAAATGTACGTGCCGGCGGCTTCGGTGAACAGGTTTTGGCATGGTGCACGCAGGAGGAACTTCCGGTGAATGTGCTGATCGAGGCGATTCCAGATCGCTATATTCATCACGCAACCCCGGCAAGACAGAAAGTCGATGCGGGAATCGATACAGACACGATTGTAGAAGATATTTTAAAGCGCAGTGCCGATCTGTGACCGGGAGAATTCTCCGGAAGAGAAGCAGCACAGCGCATACTAACAGATGAAAGAGGGTGGCTTTTCGCAGCAGCGGTATCCCGGCAGTTCTGCCGGACGAGCGGGCAGCGCAAAGACCATCAGGAGCAGAAATGGCTAAGAAACGACTGGATGTAATGGTAACGGAACAGGGGCTGGCTCCTTCCCGCGAGAAGGCAAAGCTGATCATCATGGCCGGAGAGGTCCTGGTAAACGGACAGCGGGAGGACAAACCCGGCATGACCTTTCTCGATGATGCGGAGATCACCCTGAAAAAAACAAAAACAGATCTCTTTCCTTTTGTAAGCAGGGGCGGTCTGAAACTGGATAAGGCAGTGAAGCATTTTGCTATCACATTAAAGGACAAGGTCTGCATGGATGTGGGTGCTTCTACCGGCGGCTTCACAGACTGCATGCTGCAGAACGGCGCAGTCAAGGTGTATTCGGTGGATGTCGGCTACGGCCAGCTGGACTGGAAGCTTCGCAATGACGACCGTGTTGTCGTTATGGAAAAGACCAACATTCGCTATGTGGAACCGGAAGCGCTGGAGGAGAGACCCTCCTTCGTATCGATCGATGTATCCTTTATTTCCCTGACGACCGTGCTTCCGCCGGTCAAAAATCTGATGGAGCCGACCGGTGATCTGGTATGCCTGATCAAACCGCAGTTCGAGGCCGGAAGAGAAAAGGTCGGCAAGAAGGGCGTCGTTCGTGATCCGAAGGTTCATGCTGAAGTTATCGAGAAGGTCGTGCTCTTTGCGGAGTCTATTCAGCTGAAGGCATTGGAACTGGAATTTTCACCGATCAAGGGACCGGAAGGAAATATCGAGTATCTGGTTCATCTGCAGAAAAATGACGAAGCCTTTGCGGCAGATGCGGCACAGGAACGTCTGATCACTACGGAACGGATCGCGCAGGTAGTCAAAAAAGCACACCAGTCACTGGGAAAATAAGTTCCACCGGCTGAAAAACGCAGCGGGTCCGATCCGGTGCGGAAGGTGCCTGGAACCTGACTTGGAAATACACGGGGGTTTTATGAAAAACTTCTATATAATTACAAACAGCGTGAAGGATCCGGATCTGGCGGTAACCAATGCCATTTCCAATTATCTGGAGCTGCGCGGCTGCCGTGTCTATCTGGCAAAGGTTGATCCGCATAAGGAGATTGCGGACGGAAAAGCCGGCTACTGCTCCACCGATCCTTCGGATATTCCCGATGATGTGGAATGTATTATCGTTCTCGGCGGCGACGGCACACTGGTACGTGCGGCGGATGATGTGGTCGACCGGCAGATCCCGCTTCTCGGAATCAATCTGGGAACGCTTGGTTATCTGGCGGAGATCGACCGGGCATCGATTTTTCCGGCTCTGGATGCACTTCTGGAAGATGCCTGTCAGATCGAACCGCGGATGATGCTTTCCGGTACGGTCTATCATAAGGATGAAGTGGTCAGCCGGAAGATAGCACTGAATGATATCGTTATTGCCAGAGGGGATACCAAGCCCCATGTCATATCGATCTATAATTATGTCAATGATGCCTATCTGAACGATTACCGGGCAGACGGAATCATTATCAGTACACCGACCGGATCCACCGGCTACAGTCTGTCTGCCGGCGGACCGATCATTTCACCGGCGGCACATCTGTTTCTGATGACACCGCTGGCGGCGCATACACTGCAGGCCCGCAGCGTCGTTCTGCCGCCGGAAAACCGGATCACCATCCGGTTGGGTGCCGGCAAGGACGAGTCGGTGGAACGGGCAGTCTGTTCCTTTGACAGTGATCGGCTGGTTCCGATGGTAACCGGCGACCGGGTCGAGATCTGCAGAGCGGATAAGGATGTACTGTTCGTTAAGATTCACAATGACAGTTTTCTGGAGACACTTCGCAGAAAGATGACGGATTTCTAGGTTACTGTTCACGGGCTGTCAGATATATGGGTATAGATGCGTCATGCCTGCATGTATGCAGCGATACCCATGTATCTGACGAGCGCGCGAGCGAGGAACCGCTTCTGTATGAGCAGTCAGGCTGCGTCAGCAGCTGCTCGAGCCGTGAAACGGCGGGGACTGTGAATGACGGAGGCGGTTCCCGTGAACAGAGACAGGTATCTGTAATGTATAGGGAGGAAAAAGGTATGAAACTTGCCAGACAGGCAGAGATTCTGAAAATTATTCATACATATGATATTGAGACACAGGAGGAGCTGGCCAGAAAACTGGTACAGCACGGCTTTGAAGTTACACAGGCTACGGTATCCAGAGATATCCGGGAGATGAAGCTGACAAAGGTGACCGGTGAGAACGGCCGTCTGCACTATACGCTTCTGCAG
This sequence comes from Eubacteriales bacterium, assembly GCA_030527665.1. Lineage (GTDB taxonomy): Bacteria > Bacillota > Clostridia > Lachnospirales > Lachnospiraceae > Bilifractor. The sequence goes on along the minus strand of JAUNAK010000040.1, from coordinate 6,290 downwards.
AAACAGGATCAGGATACGGCAGGCCGTTATGTGCGCGTTCTGAAGGACGCTGTACTTTCTATCGATACGGCAGAGAATCTGCTGATCATCAAGACCGTATCCGGTATGGCTATGGCTGCTGCCGCCGTACTGGACGAAATGGACTGGGGGGAAATCGCAGGCACCATCGCCGGAGACAACACGATTTTCTGTGCGATCCGGACAAAGGATGAGGCTCTGTGGGTAATGGATAAATTAAGAAAGATGCTGGAAACATTCTAACGAAAAAGTCGATTGCAGGATAGCTCTGCAGTCGACTTTTATCTCAGTCGGGAAAACTCCCGCTTCTAAAGGCGGTGAGTAATCGTAATCGACTGGGATGAAGGCTTATATGCAGTATTTTTATAACACGGCATATAAATGAAATTGGAGGATTACATGCTTACAGACTTACATGTAAAAAATCTGGCACTGATCGATGAAACGGAGGTCTCCTTCGGCCCCGGTCTGAACATTCTGACCGGCGAGACCGGTGCGGGAAAATCGATTCTGATCGGTTCGATCAATCTGGCATTGGGACAGAAGGCATCCCGGGAGATGATGCGGAAGGGAAGCGATTCCTGCCTGGTGGAAATGGTCTTTCAGGTGGATAATCCGGCCGTCCGCAGAAAACTTGAGGAAATGGAAGTAGAGACCGAGGACGGACAGATCATCCTGACAAGGAAGATCACCGGAGGAAGGAGCATCTGCCGGCTGAACGGAGAAACCTGCACAGCGGCAAGGATCCGTCAGATCTCTGGTCTGCTTCTGGACATTCACGGACAGCATGAACATCAGTCGCTGCTTTATCCGGAGCGCCAGCTGGAGATCCTGGATTCTTATGGAAAGGATCGGCTGGAGACACTTCTGGAGGAAACGGCAGCGGCTTATCGCACCTATTCCAAAGTGCAGAGAGAACGGAAGAAATTCGAGATCGACGAAAGTGAACGGGAACGTGAGCTGGCTTTTCTGCAGTTCGAGATCAATGAAATTGAGGAAGCGGGACTTCGGAAGGGCGAAGATGAGGAGTTGGAAAAGACCTATCGTCGGATGTCCAACAGCAAAAGCATTGCAGAGACACTGAATCTGGTCCACTATCTGACCGGAGACGGTGACGGAGCCGGAGACCGGATCGGCAGAGCCGTACAGGAGATGGCAGGCATCGTACATCTGGATGAAGGACTGGAGGAACTGCATCGTTCCCTTTCGGATATCGACGGCCTGCTGAATGACTTTAACCGGGAGGCAGCGGATTATCTGGACTCCTTCAGCTTTTCGGATGAAGAGTTCTTTGAGACCGAGAAACGACTGGATCTGGTCAATCACCTGAAATCCAAGTACGGTAAGACCATTGAAGCTGTGCAGGCGTATCTGGAAGAGCAGAAGGAAAAGCTGGCCGAGATGGAAAACTTCGATCTTCGCCGCGCGGAGACCGAGGCTGCTTTCAAAAAAGCGGAGGAAGAACTGGAGAGTGTCTGCAGCCGCCTGTCGGAAGAACGGCAGAAAGCAGCAGCGGAACTGGCACAGGAGATCCGTCAGGGACTGTCCGAGCTGAACTTCCTGTCGGTGGAATTTGAGATCCGCTTCAGCAGAGCCGGTCACTACAGTGCAAAAGGCTTTGATGAACTGGAATTCCTGATCTCCACCAACCCGGGTGAATCGGTTCGTCCGCTGGCAAAAGTCGTATCCGGCGGTGAGCTTTCCCGAATCATGCTGGCGATCAAGACGATCCTTGCGGATAAGGATGAGACCGAGACACTGATCTTCGATGAGATCGATACCGGTATCAGCGGAAGAACCGCGCAGATGGTATCGGAGAAGATGGCAAGGATCGGCAGAAATCATCAGGTGCTCTGCATCACCCATCTGGCACAGATCGCATCCATGGCGGATCATCATTTTGAGATCACCAAGCAGGTGGAAAACGGAGAGACCACTTCCCACATCCACGAGCTGGACGGAAATGCCTCCGTACAGGAACTGGCCCGTATTCTGGGAGGAGCGGAGATCACACGCTCGGTACTGGACAGTGCCGAAGAGATGAAGGCACTCGCCGAAAAGAGAAAGACAGAATTATAATGGCTGCAGGATTTAAAGAGCGGAGCTGTCGCACGAGAGGTGCGGCGGCTCTGCTTTTTTGTATATTCATGTACAAAGAATATTGCAGCATCGCTGCAGGTATGCTCCTGCATCTATATGACACTTGCAGCGAACGTTCTTTTGCTTCTGGAAATGATATAGGGGTAACATTTCCGGAAACAAAGTGCTAAAATATCAATAAAAGGATACAAACAACAAGAAAAGAACAGCTGCATCCTGGGATCTACGCTATGATACCCATAACAGAAAGGACGGGAAACCGTCAGGCAGAAAACGCAGATCAGATAGGAGCAGACATGGAGCATAACAGTAATTTTGTATATAAGACAGATGAAAATTGCAAAAAGAAATATCTGGTAATTGATGTAGGCGGAACCTTTGTTAAATATGCAGTTATGGATGAAGACGGCAGTTTTATCGAGAAAGACAAACGTCCGGTCGAGAAGGAATCTCTGAATGATTTCATCGATATGCTTGTATCCATTTATGAATCGACGGCCGGTGAGGTGGAAGGAATCGCAATTTCCGCACCGGGTATGATCGACAGTGAGAGCGGATTTATGTATAACGGCGGATCGATTTTCTGTATTGAAAATATCAACATCGTCGATATTCTGCAGAGACGATGCAAAGTACCGGTTTCCGTAGAGAACGATGCAAAATGTGCCGGACTTGCCGAGGTATGGAAGGGCGCCTTATCGGACTGCAGAAACGGTGTGGCTATGATCATCGGAACGGCAGTAGGCGGTGCGGTGATCGTAGACCGTAAGGTGCTGCACGGCAGGAATTTCATGGCCGGTGAGTTCAGCTATATCTTCACCAACGCGGATGAATACAGCATCAGAAGAAAACTGTCTGCCGAAGCAAACGGCGTTCCGGGACTGATCCGTATGGTGTCCGCCAGACTGGGTATTCCGGAGAAGGAACTGAACGGTGAGAAGATCTTTGCACTGGCAAACCAGGGAGATGAGAAGGTGCGTGATGTCCTTCGTGCCTACTGTCGTCAGATCGCCATCCAGATTTCGAATTTTCAGTATGTAGTAGATCCGGATCGTGTTGTTATCGGCGGAGGAATCAGTGTACAGCCGCTGTTCCTGCAGCTTGTGAAGGAGGAGCTTCGAACGATCAACGAAGTATTCCCCTACCAGATGCCGATACCGGAGGTGGCAGCCTGCAAATTTTTCAATGATGCCAACCTGATTGGTGCATTGTATGTACACCTTTCTTCCAGGAAGACAGAAGCGGACAGGACAAAGGTCAGCTGATGGACCGGAAGGGCGGTATACGAAGAAACTAATTATCGTAATAAAAGTATATTCGCTGTATAACAGGCGCAGCGTTACACAGAAGTAAGGAGGACCAGTTACTATGTTTCCAAATACATTTCTCTGGGGCGGTGCAACCGCAGCCAATCAGATCGAAGGCGCTTATCTGGAGGACGGCAAAGGCTTATCCATCCAGGATGTTATGCCTCATGGAATCAAAACACCGCGAACCGCAGAGCCGACAGAGGATAATCTGAAGCTTGTGGGAATCGATTTTTATCACCGATATGAAGAGGATATCAAACTGCTGGCCGGGATGGGATTCAAGGTATTCCGTCTGTCCATTGCCTGGAGCCGCATCTTCCCGAAGGGAGATGAGGAACAGCCGAATGAGGCAGGGCTTGCTTTTTATGATAAAGTATTTGATACCTGTAAAAAATACGGCATTGAGCCGCTGGTTACCCTTTCTCACTATGAGACACCGCTGTATCTGGCGGAGCACTATGACGGCTGGAAGAACCGTAAGCTGATCGATTTCTATGCCCGTTATGTGACGACCGTTTTTAATCGTTATAAGGGGAAAGTGAAATACTGGCTGACCTTCAATGAGATCAACTCCATCCTGAATTCTCCGTTCATGAGCGGCGGAATCAATACGTCGATGGAGGAACTGTCTCAGTCCGATCTGTATCAGGCGATCCACCATGAGCTGGTGGCCAGTGCACTGGCCACAAAGATCGGCCATGAGATCGATCCGGAGTTCAAGATCGGCTGCATGATCCTGAGTATGCCGATCTATCCGTTGAGCTGTGATCCGAAGGATGTGATCAAAGCCATGGAGGAGGATCACAAAAACTCCATGTTCACCGATATTCATGTACGCGGATATTATCCGGGATATATGAAACGCTATCTGAAGGAGAACAGCATCGAGATCGAATTTGCAGAAGGGGATGCGGAGATCCTGAAGAATACGGTGGATTTCATTTCCTTCAGCTACTATGTAAGTGTATGCGCAACTGCCGATCCGGAGAAAAATATCCGCGGAGAGGGCAATCTTCTCGGAGGTGTGCCGAATCCGTATCTGAAGGCCAGCGAGTGGGGATGGCAGATCGACCCGAGAGGTCTTCGCTACATCTGCAACATGCTTTGGGACAAATACCAGAAACCGCTTTTTGTAGTAGAAAACGGTCTGGGAGCCGTAGATCAGCTGGTAGAAGACGGAAAAGGCAGTTATACTGTACATGATGACTACCGGATCGACTATCTGCGGGAGCATCTGAAACAGCTGGAAGAGGCAATCGACGACGGTGTAGAGGTCATGGGATATACGGCCTGGGGCTGCATCGATCTGGTCAGTGCCTCTACCGCGGAGATGAAGAAGCGTTACGGTTTTGTCTATGTGGATCGCAATAACGACGGAACCGGAAGTCTGAAACGCTATAAGAAAGACAGCTTCTACTGGTATAAGAAGGTAATCGAAACAAACGGAGAAGTGATGTAATGGAAAAGAGGAAGCAGCTGTTAGCACAGCTTGGAGCGCTGCTTCATGTTGGGATACTCAGCAGAGCCGGGGGAGCCGTAGAGGTTCTCTCGGGACCGCTGAATCCGATATGGAACAATGCGAAACTGATCGAAGAACTGGAGAACGGAGCAAGGAAGCAGAGTGTACCATTTATCCTGCAGGATGAATTTATGGTATGCTTTGCTTCTTTGCGTTTAGAGCAGGGAAAAAATGTGGACACAGGCAACCGCAGGGAGGAAGCGGATCCGTCGGAGAATTCGAACGGAGAAAAAGAACGCATATTTTTCATCGGTCCGATGGGACTGGATCGGCTAGGGGGAGTAGAACTGCATCGCGTCTACCGGCATTACGGAGTAAAGGGAGAGGAACCGGCGATCCGCCGTTTTTCCTATTCCAATCTGCTGCAGACCGTGTCGACGATCGGATGTGTGATCACCGGCGATCTGTATACCGAGAAACAGCTGTCACGGACAAATGACAGTCTGGAACCGGAGATAAAGCGGGAAAAGGAACTGGCAATGTTCTTCTATCAGGATGAGGAGGAGAACTTGCATCATACCTATCAGGAGGAGCGGGAGCTGCTGGAATGTATCCGCTCGGGAAAGGTGAAGGAAGCACTGGAATACAGTGCCAACATGGATGTATCTCTAGGACGAACCGCTAAAAAAGAAGTGAATCACTGGAGATATGCGGCAGTTGCAGCAGTCACACTCTGCACCCGTGCGGCAATCGAAGGCGGTGTGTCACCGGCATCAGCCTACCAGATGAGTGATTTCTACATTCAGAAACTGGATGAAGCAAAGGATATCAAGGGCATCATTGAATATCGAAACCGCGCAGTAGAAGATCTGACAACGAAGGTCTATAAGAAGCAGAATACAAAGAGCTATTCCAATTATATCGAGCGATGTAAGGAATACGTGGAAAAGCATTACCGGGAGAAAATCTATCTGAGCGATATCGCTGACAAGATGGGGCTGAGTGAGACCTATCTGTCACGTCTCTTCCATAAAGAGACCGGAATCAGGCTGCAGGATTATATCGTACAGATCCGTCTGGATCATGCGGCAAACCTGCTGCTCTATTCGGAAGAACCGATCCTGAAAATAGCGGAGTATGTCAATTTCCCGTCGCAGAGCTATTTCGGAAGAGTGTTTAAGGAGAAGTATCATATGTCGCCGCGGGTATATCGGGAGCAGTTTAAACCGAAGGGCTTTTAAAGCGTTTAGGACATGGAACGACCATTTTCGTCAAGCGGAGGCTGCAAATAAGTCTTTGCGAGGGGATGGAGCCCTGACCTGCAGCTCCGAACATGAATCCATTTGAGTCGTGAATTGTAAATCGAGATGCAACCCCTGCGACTTACATTCCTTTCAAAATAG
>JAUNAK010000113.1 GCA_030527665.1 Eubacteriales bacterium | reverse complement strand
AGGAATACGTAATTATGATCGAATACCCTCTTTCAGAATGCAGTCTCATTGAGACAGACAAAACTTCTCTCACCATGACGACCGATGACGGATCGGATATCCGCTGTTCCATTATACGTATCTTCCATACTCCTGCACAGGATTATATTGTCCTGATGCCCGAAGATGGAAGCACACACGGAACCGGCTACCTTCTCCGCTTTGCCATTGATACAGACGGCATGCCTCTCCTGGAAAATATTCCGGATGAGGAGGAATATGCCGCTGCCTCTGAAGTTTTCCATGCATTGACTGCTGATTTCTCTTTTGAGGAAAATGATCCGGAATAAATCCACCTAACCATATACAAACATGAATTCTCCAAGCTGCTTTGCATGCAGCTGCAGTTTTTACAAAAAAAGCTCTGTCATTTGCTTTCCGGCAATCGACAGAGCTTTTTTCACGCTTTTACATCAAACCTAGAGCAGTATGCAGTACTCCACTCAGATCCTTCTGTGCGCTTACATCTTGTTTTTAATGCTTTCCTGTTGAACCGAATCCGCCTTCTCCGCGTTCCGTACTCTGCAGTTCGTCTACGGTTTCAAATTCCACCGGAAGGAACGGCATCACAACCAGCTGTGCGATACGCTCCTGCGGTTCTACCGTCCTGTTCACTTCTCCGTCATTATGAAGTGCGATCATGAACGGCCCCCTGTAATCGGAATCCACAACACCAACGCAGTTTGCCGGGCGAAGTCCCTCTTTGCTGGCAAGTCCGCTTCTGGCAAAAATCGCTCCAAAATACCCCTCCGGAATCTCCATGGAAAGGCCTGTGCTCACCATGCAGGTCGTATGCGGCTGAATCTCCACACTATTCTCCAGATCCGCATACAGATCATAACCGGCTGCATATGCACTTCCTCTTGTCGGAAGCTTTGCTGTTTCCGTAAGTTTTTTCACATTGATCTTCACGATTCCTCTCCTCCTTTTCCTGTAATTGACAAACACCGGGAACACCTCTCTGAGGCATTCCCGGTGCGTATGTTAACAATATTTATTATTACTCGTTCATTGCCTGTGCGTCTTTCGGGCAGTCCTTGATGGAGAAGCTCAGTCTTCCCATACGGTCCTTGCCAAGGCATTTTACTTTTACTACATCTCCCAGCGTCAGAACATCCTCTACGTGATTGATTCTTTCTTTAGCGATCTTGGAGATATGAACCATGCCCTCTTTGCCCGGTGCAAACTCAACGAATGCGCCGAACTCTTTGATGCTGACAACTTTGCCCTTCAGGATCTGGCCTTCCTCAAACTCCATGGTAATGATCTCGATGTATTTCTTTGCCTCATCCATCTTCTCCCGATCGGTTCCGCATACAGATACAGCACCATCATCGTTGATGTCGATCTTCACGCCGGTACGGGCAATGATCTCATTGATGGTCTTGCCCTGTTTGCCGACAACCTCACCGATCTTATCCGGATTGATCTGCATAGACTCGATTTTCGGAGCATATGCGTTAACTGTCGGACGAGCCTCAGCAATAACCGGCTCCATGATCTCGGTAAGAATATACTCTCTTGCCTCTTTACATCTGGAGATAGCCTCTTCAACGATCTGACGGGTCAGACCATGGATCTTGATATCCATCTGGATCGCTGTGATACCATCATGTGTACCGGCTACCTTGAAGTCCATATCGCCGAAGAAGTCTTCCAGACCCTGGATATCGGTCAGTACCAGATAATCATCATCGGTATCACCGGTAACCAGACCACAGGAAATACCTGCAACAGATTTTTTGATCGGAACACCTGCCGACATCAGTGCCATAGAAGATGCACATACGGATGCCTGGGATGTGGATCCGTTGGACTCGAAGGTCTCGGATACGGCACGGATTGCATACGGGAACTCTTCCTCGCTCGGAAGTACCGGAAGCAGTGCACGCTCAGCCAGTGCTCCGTGACCGATCTCACGACGTCCCGGTCCTCTGGACGGTTTTGTCTCACCTACCGAGTAGCTCGGGAAGTTGTACTGATGCATATATCTCTTCTTGGTTACGTTCGGATCCAGTCCGTCGATCTTCTGTGCCTCGGAAAGCGGAGCCAGTGTAACGACATCACAGATCTGAGTCTGTCCTCTGGTGAACATAGCAGATCCATGAACACGCGGAATCAGATCAACTTCAGCGCCCAGTGCACGGATCTCACGGATCTGACGTCCGTCCGGACGTTTCTGATCCTTCAGGATCATCTTGCGGACGGTCTTCTTCTGATACTGATAAATAGCCTCGCCAAGAACTGCCAGCCACTCTTCCTTGTCAGCAAAAGCCTCTTTCAATTTTGCAGTGATCTCGGCAATGTTGTTCTCACGAACCTGCTTCTCATCGGTAAATACAGCAACTTCCATCTCTGCCGGCGGAACGATCTCTTTGATTGCCGCAAACAGCTCTTCCGGAATTGCACAGCTCTCATAGCTGTGTTTCTCTTTGCCGCAGTCAGCAACGATCGTATCGAAGAAAGCAATGATCTTCTTGTTGGTCTCATCGGCAAGATAAATTGCCTCGATCATCTTGTCTTCTTTTACCTCGTTGGCTCCAGCCTCGATCATGATAACCTTTTCTCTTGTGGAAGCAACAGTCAGCTTCAGATCAGAGATCTCTTTCTGATCCAGAGACGGGTTGATGATCAGTTCTCCGTCGATCAGACCGATCTGTGTAGCTGCACACGGACCGTCGAACGGAATATCAGAAATAGCTGTTGCAAGGGAGGATCCCAGCATGGCAACTACTTCCGGATCGCATTCCGGATCAACAGACATAACCATGTTGTTAAGTGTTACGTCATTTCTGTAGTCTTTCGGGAAAAGCGGACGCATCGGTCTGTCGATCACACGGGATGTCAGAACAGCATGCTCGGAAGCTTTGCCCTCACGTTTGTTGAAGCCGCCCGGAATCTTGCCGACTGCATACATCTTCTCTTCAAATTCTACGGACAGCGGGAAGAAGTCAATGCCTTCTCTCGGCTGTCTGGAAGCGGTTGCGGTACACAGCATGGTGGTATCGCCATAGTGCATGAATGCACAGCCGTTTGCCTGTTTTCCTACTCTTCCGATCTCAATGGAAAGTGTTCTTCCTGCAAGATCCATGGTGTAGGTCTTGAAATTGTTAACCAGTTTTGTTGAAAATGTCTTAGTTTCCATAATTTCTCCTCATACTTCTCGTCTTGAACTTATCGTGACAAAGGGCCAGACGTTTACCCTCGCACGGAAACAGGGCGGATAGAATCTCTACCCGCCCTGATTACTGCAATATTACTTACGAAGACCCAGTCTCTCGATCAGAGAACGATATCTGTTGATATCTGTTTTCTTCAGATAGTCCAGAAGACCACGTCTCTTACCAACCATCTTCAGCAGACCACGTCTGGAATGATGATCCTTGTGGTTAACTTTCAGATGCTCTGTAAGCTCTTTGATTCTCTCTGTCAGTACAGCTACCTGTACTTCCGGAGAACCGGTATCGCCTTCTGTTCTTGCATACTCTCTGATGATTTCCTGTTTGCGCTCTTTTGTAATCATTGTATAATCCTCCTGAAATTTGATAATCGCCTCTGACTAAGATAAGGTCGGAGTGTCCTGTATCTGAATCAGGGCTAAAGCTCATACTCAGCTACTATAGCATATCCCGACGGTTCAGGCAACTGTTTTCGGATTGACGTTTGTACGAAATCCCTTCTTCGAACCACCGGTTTCTTATGCATATTTTCCTGTATCACAGCAACCGGATTCCCGGTACGATCCCTTAATTCGTTTTCGTTCCGTGATCAGAATGCACTTCCGTGATTTACCCAGCTGACAACTCTCTTACCGCCGACTTCCGGTACACATTCCGTCGTTCCCGGATGAATGCCAAGGTCAACTTCGAATTCCAGAACATTGATGATACCGCTGTGAATATGTCCCCACGGCGTATAGTTCGGATCCCCTGTACTTTTGGTATCCGCCATGATCGTCTCTATACTGCTGCCGTCATCAAAATACCATGTGATATGATCACCGACAACGCCATAGAGATTTGTACATGCGATAAGATATTTGTTGTCCATCACTGCAACATTCTGGTAATACTGTGCACCGGCACGTTTCCATTTTTCAAATACGAACCTGCATGCATACTGCCAGTCCCAGGTGCCGTAATGAGGCGTATAGGTATAGCAGTTGTTTGTTCCGATCGGATGACCGTCGTATTCCTCAGGCACTTCAAATTCACGTGCATCATTGATCACACGTACGGCCCAGCATGCACTCTGGGATACATATCCATGAATAATACCCATCTCGGAGCTGTGTGCTTCAACAGTTCTGCCATCTCCTGCATACATAACAACATGATATATATATCCGGTCGAATCCCGATAGAAGATCAGATCTCCCGGCTCAGCTTCCTCGACTGGAATCTGTTCTCCTGCATATGCCTGTGCCTCGGCAACACGCGGAAGGGTGTATCCGTACTGTGCATAGATCGACTGCACAAATCCGGAACAATCCGCTCCGTTTTCCGGGTCGGTTCCTCCCCAGACATACGGATGCCCAAGGAAGGACGATGCATACTCCAGAATGGATTCCCGAATCTTACCGGTTGGAACACCGGATCTGACCGACTGCAGAACATAATACAGCGAAGAATTATCCTTCGTGGAAATCTCTGCTTTTGCCGTCGGCATATCCTTTTCGTCACGTTTACCGTCCCGGAACGAATCCTGCACATCATCATTCATGTTTACATCTGAACGATGAACAAATCCCCGCACATTACCGGACTCAATAAACAGCCATCCATCTTCACATTCTTTAATAATGAAGCAAAGTGTTCCCGGTTTCATTGTACCGGTGATTTCCGCACCGTCATCCATAGATTCACGAATGTTCGTTACTTCCGTAACCGAGATCGCATATATTTTCTCTACAACTACGGTTTCTGTTGTACTTCGCGTATGCGTAAATGCTTTGTTTTCACTCACCGGAACGGTCTGTTCCGCATAAAGAACCGAAAAGTCTGCCGTTTCTTTTAATTTCTCCAGTTCTTTTGCTGTATTGACCTTCTTACCTGCTGCTTCACAATATTTTTTAAATATGTCATCCGCTTCCCTGCCCGTATATACCGAAGCTTTGGGAATATATCCACGTACTCTTCCCGATTCCACATACAGCCAGTCATCGGAAGCATCATTTCCTTTTTTATCTTCATCCTGAAGAACAAATGCAAGTCCCAGTTCCTTCAGAGAACCTACCTGACGGGAATTCACATTCATTTCTTCATATACAGCCATGTCTTCTCTGGCAAATGCATATGTCTTGCCGATGGACCAGAATCGAAAATCACTGACAACGATCGGACGGCTGAACACCTCATGCATTCTTGTATTTTCTGTTGCCGATGCATTCAGCTCTGATAAACCACTGAGCGGCCATTCCGTAACATCACCGGTGTCTGCCGCAGGCTTTTCGTCCTTCGGCTCTGCTGTCGGTGTCGGACTTGGGGTCGGCTCCTCGGACGGTGTCGGGCTTGCCGGGCACGGCGAGACAACGGGAGCCATTCGGG
>JAUNAK010000039.1 GCA_030527665.1 Eubacteriales bacterium | reverse complement strand
TATTTTGAAAGAAATGTAAGTCGTAAGGATTGCATCTCGATTTACAATTCACGAGGTTTCCATGAAGATTGCCGCATTAATCGTTGCAGCCGGCCGCTCTTCCCGCATGGGAAATTTCAAACCGATGCTGCAGCTGGGATCAATTACTATTGCAGAACGCGTTGTTACTAATTTCAGACAGGCCGGGATCCAGAAGATCGTCATGGTCACCGGATACCAGGCTGCCGAACTGGAACGTCATCTTGCAAACCGCAATCTGATCTTCCTTCGCAATGAAAAATATGCCGAAACACAGATGTTTGATTCCGTACGTATCGGTCTGGAATATCTGAAGGATAAAGCGGACCGCATTCTCTTCTGTCCGGTAGATGTCCCTCTTTTCACTGCAGAAACCGTCCACCGCCTGCTGGAGACAGACGCTCCTCTGGTAACCCCGATCTGTGACGGTGTTATCGGTCATCCCATCGTGATCCGGTCCGATCTGGTCGATAAGATACTTGCCCATTCCGGAGAACGCGGACTAAAAGGAGCCATGGAAGCCTCCGGTGCCGAGCATGTATACCTGGAAGTATCCGATGAAGGTATCCGCCATGATGCCGACACTCCTGATGATTATGAAGAGCTGCTGCAGCTGCACAATGCCAGTCTGATCCGCTCTTCTATTCAGATCTCACTCTCAAAAGAAAAACCTTTTTTTGACGAGCAATGCTATACGCTGCTCTCTTTAATACGGGAAACAGGTTCCGTACGGGAAGCAGGTGCCCGAATGCATATATCCTACTCAACCTGCTGGAATATGATCCGAACGCTGGAATCACAATTAAAAAATCCCCTGCTGCTCCGTACGCAGGGAGGCAGCAAGGGAAGCCACAGCGAGCTGACCGTCTATGGAACCGATCTGATCGATCGGTATGAACGCTATTCCCGGGATCTCCGCAGATATGCAGATGAGACGTTTCAAACATATTTCTCGGATATTTTTAAAAATTAAAACTGCGGATCTCAAACAGGATTCTGCGGAACGACTGCCTTGAAAGGAACTGCTATGATAAAAACCGTCTTGTTTGGAGCGGGTCAGATCGGTCAGATTACTTCCCGCCTCCTTTCTTCTGAATATCAGGTTCTCTGCTTTGCCGATAATTACGAAGGCAAATGGGGACAAACCGCTGCCGGCATTCCGATTCTTTCTCCTGCTGATGCACTGGCCATGAATCCGGATCTTATTGTCCTATGTGTACTGGACGAAGAACGTCAGCAGCAGATGTCAGCACAGCTTCGGGATCTTGGCTATACGGGAACGCTTTCCGATCCCTCCAGTCAGCGTACCTTTGATGCCCGTGCTGCCGTGATGCGCCTGCTGGCAAAACAGATCATCGATCGGCAGATTCCCGGTGACACTGCCGAACTTGGTGTATTTCGCGGTGAATTTTCCGCATTGATTCAGGCTGCTCTGCCGGATCGAACGATCCATCTCTTTGATACCTTCGAAGGTTTTACAGAAAAGGATGTTCTGTACGAAACAGAGGGCAGGCTGTCGCGAGCAAAAACCGGGGATTTTTCCAATACCTCCGTACAGCAGGTACTGCATCGCCTTCCCCTGCCGGAAAATGCAGTGATTCATAAAGGCTGGTTCCCGGATACCTTTCCGCCGGATCCTGATCTGCAGTTCAGCCTTGTTTCCCTGGATGCCGATCTGTATGCACCTACCAAAGCTGCATTGCCGCTTTTTTATCGTCAGCTTTCTCCCGGAGGTGTCCTCCTGATCCATGACGTATACAGCACGCAGTTTTCCGGATGCAGAAAAGCCGTGGATGAATTCTGTGAAGAGAGGAAGCTTCTTCCCTGTCCGGTCAGTGATCTGCACGGAAGTGCCATACTGATAAAGCCGCTCCTCTGATTTTCATATGATCAGTTACACAGAGACTCTCCTGCGGAATTTACATTTTCAATGAACATTCTTCGTATATTCGTTTTTCATACATAAAAAGGACGTATTTCACCCATCCACGAGTTCCGATCCGGAATCGTGTATCTCTTCCGATCGAGTGAAATACGTCCTTACTTTCATTATTGCTTATCTTGTTTACTCTCAGTCAGCAGCACTGACACCGGCAACTTTGTCCGCGGCATTTCTTGCATCCGATGCGTACGTGCTCGCTGCAGGCTCTGTCCCCGGCTCGTAATAGATTACGATAGCCATTCCCGGTACAATATTCTCATAAATAGTCTGTGCCGCATTGGGAGGCAGGTTCACACATCCGTTTGAACCGCCGGTTCTGTAGATCTCACCGCCGAAGGCACCTCTCCAGCTTGCATCATGCAATCCTTCCCCTTCGTAAAACGGCATCCAGTACTGTACCTTCGTGGAATATCCCGCACCCTTCAGTGTCGACGGACTCTCCTTATATGCAAGCGGGAATACACCGGTCATTGTTCCGGAATTGGATGACAGATTGCCGCTGACAAAATCGCTTTCCACCACTACATTGCCATCCCGGTAAAACCACAGATGCTGACGGGTCAGATTGACTTCCACATAATTGCCGTTCAGGTCATCCACACCGTTCCGTCCATAGAAATAGGGATTTCCGTAGCTGTTGGATATATAGTATACCGGTTCCCGGGATACGGACTGTGCATTCTGCAGTTCCGATACCAGCAGCTCCGTCTCACTTTCCTGATCAATGGTATATCCGTATTCATCTTTTCCCGGATCAAAATAAACAACGGTTCCGGTGGATGTGTTGAATCCACGCTCTACCCGTCTGGTATTGTATCGTGCAGCCAGTTCTTCCACGTATGCTGCAGCCAGTTCCTTATTCACATCAACTTTTCCGTTTTTGTCCATGGAAAGCCAGGATACAAACGTATCTGATGTTAGTTCCTCTTTCTGGTCACCGAAAGTATAGGTGATCACTGTATCCTTGTACACCTGAAATTTCAGCTCCAGATTCATCTCATCGGCTTTTTTCTCCAGGTCGGCAGTATCCATTTTTACTTCATGTGCCGTATATGCCTTTTCAGGAATCGCTACTTTGACCGTTCCTTTGATTGGTCCTTTTTCCGCCTGCTCTTCGATCGCATCCCGGATTGTCTGCTGCAGAACCTCATCATCAATGGTATTGCCCTGCACCGGCTCGGAAACTACATAACTGCCGGATTCCTCATCCATCACGACCTCAGCATCTACGGATTTGATTCTGGGAACTGCCAATGCGTCACTGACCGCAAATTCCTTCAGTTTTTTCTCATCGAAAGAATAACCCGGCAGCAGATCGATTGCTTCCCCCTGAATGATCGTTGTCATAACAGCCTTAAAACCGGATTTCTGCGCATCCAACCGTTCCTGCAGTTCTTTTTCGTAAGCCTCCTGATCAAACCAGTAGCCGCAGTCTGCAAGTGTTCCCTTCAAAACCACCTGCTCATCCTCTGTAACGGTAATCTTCCCGCCCTTGAATCGATCAGCTGCTTCCAGTGCCAGATGCTTCGGACTCAGCCCCTGCACATCCACTCCGTTCAAAGTAGTCCCCTTCAGAAAACCGTAGCTCCCCTTATGAAACTGATACAGAATTCCGACTCCCGCAGCCGCAAGAATTGCCAGCAACAGGAAAACGATCAGGAAGATCAGACCAGCTTTCTTTCCTGTTGTCTTTTTCTTTTCCTCCATATTTTCTTCTACTCCCCTGTTATTGATTATTCATATAACGCACATCCGGTACAGGATCTGCCTGCAGGCTCGACAGCAGCATGGCATCTTCCACTGCAGAATGCGCCGATGCTCTCAGTATATTCCTTTCAGCCGGACAGGGCAAGTATGCGCGGATTCCTTTCCATTTACGTAGTTTCACCGAAACAAAACTCTATTCTTTCTTTATTTAGTAATTCTGTGAAGTCATACACAACTGCCCCGAGAATAGCCGGCGATTTTCCAATTTACAAGCTTCTAACAATATGCTATCCTTTACTCTGTTTAAGTCTACTTGTTTACGGAGGTTCCATGGCGAATATTGAATCTAACGGGACATCTTCCCGTCAATCTTCAAAAAAAGCCGCACTGGCCTATTGTATTGATTTTGGAAATGCCATAGCTGAACGGCGGCTTCCTGTGTATGCTGCATCCGGCTGTTATCACCTGATCATCTCGCTGGTTCCGATCACCATGATCTTCTGCTGTCTGCTGCCTTATACGCCTTTGACACAGGATATTGTTCTTTCCTATGTAGATGCCTATCTGGCCCCTTCACTGGCTTCGATCGTAAGAACCATTGTCGATGCCCTCTATCAATCAGACAATCGAACGCTGTTTATATCCATTCTTCTTGCACTGATTTCGGCATCCGCTGCCATGCGTGCCATGATCTATGGATTAAATGCAGCCTATTCCTGCAGGAAAAAACAGAGTTTTCCGGCGGTTTGTCTGCGCTCGATCTTTTATATTATTCTTTTGATCAGCACACTGCTGATCTCCCTTCTCATCATGGTATACGGCGGAAAGATCCTTTCTCTGCTGCATTCCTATTTGAGAGAATTTGGAATTGATGAGATAAAATTTTTACCTTATATCCTGTCCAAGCGACGATATTTCATGGTAATGGCCTATCTGTTTCCGGTCTTTCTCGCTATCTATGCATTGATTCCAAATGAAAAACTTCGGATACGAAATCAGGTGCCGGGAGCGATTTTTTCCTCAATTACCTGGGTGATCTTCTCCTACGTTTTTACGATCTATGTCAATGCCTCAAACAAATACGGTCCATTCGGTGTAATCGGTACCTTCATGGTTGCCATGATCTGGGTATATTACTGTTTCTTTTTTCTTCTGATCGGCGGTTTTCTGAATGACTGGCTTGCCACACGTTCGCAAATGAAAAAGGTACAAAGCCCCTATGCTCGAACCAATCCGGATAAAGAAATAATCACGGAAACGAGTGCAGCAGATACAGCAGCTGCCGGACATGCAGCACTTGAGGAAAACAGAACTGTTTTCAAAAACAGCCAATGAAAAAAGCTTCGAATCGACACGACATCGATTCGAAGCTTTTTTCTATCATTATTTAACATGCATAAAATCAATCCAGACCCCTATCAGGAATCACTTCTGTTCCCGAAGTAGAATAAAGCAATTCTCATGCAATCACATTTGCCAATGCCACCACCATCGGAAGTGTTGCAATCGACAGGAATGTCGACAGTACGACCGTTTCGACCGCATAACAGTAATCCTTGTTGTGCAGCTGTGCATATACCGCGATATTGGATCCTACCGGACAGGCAGCAGCAATTAAAACACAGGTCTTCAGTTCTTCACTTCCAAAAGGAAGTATCTTAAATAATAAAATAGCCAGAAGAGGAACACAAATCAGCTTTACTGCCGACACTTTATAAAGATGCGGGTTAACAAACATCTTTCGAAGGTCTGTCTGTGCCGCATAGATTCCTATCGTAAACATTGCCAGCGGTGTATTCACGTTCGCTATGAAAGTAATACATTTGGAGAAGATCCCCGGCATCGGAATTCCAGAGAAAAAGAAGAAACAGCCGATCAGAATGGCAATCATAAACGGAGCCTTGATCAGACGCTTTGCAACAGCCGCAAACTTTCCTCCGATGGATGTATCGGCAGGACCCGCAGCTGTTTTTTTCAGAAGCATGCCATCCTCGCCGCTGTTATCCAGCAGATATACACCGTAGGTCCACTGCAGCAGATTCAGAAATGCGATGAAACTTGCCACATAGAATACGGCTCCTTCGCTGAAGGTTGCCACAATGATCGGTACGCCGAAAAATCCCGGATTCGAGAAAGAACCGGCAAAATTATCCAGCGCATGACGTCCCAGAAGCACGCGGGAGATTCCCATAGACAGCAGCAGCACGAGCAGGGCCAGTACGGCACTGATCAGCAGTCCCTGCAGTCGCTCCGGTGTTTTTTCCACAAGGAAGCCGTTGATAATTACACAGGGCAGAGACAGATAGACCAGAATATTTCCGATGCTTTTGCTGCCCTCGTTGCTGATCTTTCCGCCTTTAAACATCAGGTATCCGACAGCGGAAAGCAAAAACATGATCAATACCTGTACAAAAATAATCCGAATCATTTCAGCTCCTCAAGATATTTCTCAAGATTTCTGTAAACGATCTCGTATCCATCCGGATAGAAATGGATGGCATCCTTCAGAAATTCTTCCTTCATATCCCCGTTTTCATCTGCAAGTCCATCATTGACGTCAATAAAACGATAGCCGTATTTGGCAGCCAGCCGTTTCTGGATCTCATTTGCCTCTGCCAGTGTTGCTTTGGAACGTGTAGAACCGAAAAATTCTGCGATCTTTCTGGATTCCTCGGTCTCTTTCGGAACCGGATAGTATGCCATCAGAAAAGCTTCCGTCTCGGGAAGTTTTTCCTTTAGCTGACGGAGGATCTCATCATAGTTCTTTTCCAGAACGGTCTGCCATGGTGTTCCGTCCTCATAGACAGACAGATCATTAGTTCCGATGTTGATAAACACGTATCTGGGTTCCGGATCCAGCAGCATCACATCAATGTTCTCCAGAAGATCCTGCGTCTTGAAGCCGCCGACACCACGATTATAAACAATTTTATTCAGCCCGTAAGAAGTTGCCAGCTCTGCCACCGGAAACTGCTCCATCAGTGAAGAACCGGTAAACAGGATCTGTCCTTTCTGCACAAATCGGTTCAGACGACGATAAGACTCCACCGTCTGCTGCTGCGTCCTCTTTGTCTGTGCCTTCATCATTTCAATCATTTCTTTATTGAATTCCATTATTTTTCCCTTTCTGAAAGTTCTGTTTCTTCCTCACAGCCGCTTCTGCCTCCATTTCTACGTCAGAAACAGCAGATCAGCATGCAACAGGTAATCTGTGTTTATTATAGTATCTATTGCATAATTTTTAAAATATAAATAAAATAATATTTGCATAATTATGTACTAATGCAAGGAGATTTGTTATGGACTATTATCAGCTGCACTGCTTTCGTATCGCTGCCAAGCACCAGAGTATTACAAAAGCCGCCAAAGAACTGTTTATTTCCCAGCCGTCACTGACCCAGACGATTCGCCGGCTCGAAGATGATCTTGGATATCCTTTGTTTGACAGATCCCATAAAAAGATCGAATTGAATGCATCCGGAAAGCTTTTGTTTGAGCGTGTCTGCCAAATCGAACAGCTGATGGAGGACACAAGAACCGAATTGGATGATTTCAATCAGATCAGCAAACCTACTGTAAATCTGTATATCGGATGTGCTTCCATGCTCCTGCCGCGGCTGCTTCTCTTTCTAAAAGACACCTATCCCAGAATTGATTTCCGCTTATTTCAGTGGAATTATGATAAACAGGAGGAAAACCATGGACTCTGGCTCGTTACAGAGCCCAGGTCGTCCAAGGATCTTCTGTTATTGGAAGAATCCTTTTCACTGGCAGTTCCGAACAGCAATCCTCTTTCCGAAAAAAGCAGGATCGTTCTGCATGATCTGCACGACCAAAGCTTTCTGCAGCTGACCGAACAATGGTCGATCACAAAACTCATTTCCAAAGAATTCAAACGGAAAGGATTTTATCCGCATATAACCATGCAGTTTGACAACCCGGTACTTATGCGAGAAGTTCTGCTGTGCCGGATGGGACTGGCCTTTATTCCTTCTGTTTCCTGGAAACTGCCGGAAAATTGTGATCTCACCATGCGAACGGTAGATGGACTGAATCTGAAGCGCACCATCTATCTGCATGTACCGGATGGCTGCCAGACACTGGAACAAAAAATCTGTATAGAAGGCATACAAAAATTTTTCCGGACACTTTAAACACGATCGGGAAGTCTCGCTCTCTGGCGGGGTTTCCCGATCGTGTTTTGCGGAGGAATTCTCTGTCCGGTTTGACGCGGTTCCGAGCAGAGAATATAAAATTTGGAGAACCGAAACTGCACTTTCTGCAACCGGTTTACTGCTGTCGCGAAACTCTGATAAACGGATTCCTCTGGATGGGATGGTCTGAATAACCGTTCACAGGCTGCAGATACCGGATACAAAAGCGGAGGTGTAATCTTTCTGAAAGCTGACGCTGCTTTCTTCGAGAGTTTTTTGCCGTATACAGGTGTCTGCTTCTCAACATTTATGTTTCGAAATGCTTTACCGCTTCGCTATGATAGTATCCTAACACAGCATACCTGGCATTTTAAGCCTAGGGGGGGGTTATTTTTTCAAAAAAATTACTGTAAACATATACGGATCTATTATCAAATCCATACGATGTTTACAGTATTATTGCAGGCATCATTTTCCGTACCAGCTGACTCCTTCATAGCTCCAGCCGACCGTCATCAGATGCTTCCGCTCATTTTCATTGATCGTATAATGATGGGTTCCTGTCACCGCATTCGGATTATACAGTCGATACAGGGAAGTATTTCCGCCGGAATACCAGCAGATTCCTTCATAATTCCAGCCGGCTTTTTTCAGGCTGTCTCTCTCTCCTGCATTGGTCGTATAATGATGATCACCGGCATTGGGATTGTACAGCCGATAGACCGGTACTCCGGCACTTGGTGCCTTCCATGCAACACCCTCATACTTCCATCCGACAGAAGATAAATAATCACGTTCGGAAGCATCCGCTGTATAAAAATGCTCTCCGGAATTGGGATTATACAGCCGGTACATATTCTTATATTCTACTTCTCCGGCCGCTGCCGTTTTCTCATTGCTTGCAGCACTATAGCTTCTGCTTCCGCCTGCCGCAGCGGTGTATGCAAGTACCCGCAGCGTATAGATCTCTCCGTTTGTCAGTTTATTCAGTTCGATCTCTTCTTTAGACGTTTCGGCCAGTTTTACCCAGTCACCATTCTGTTTTACCTGTACCTGATAACCCTCTGCTCCTGAAACCGGCTTCCAGGAAAGAGAAATACTGCGATCCGCCTGACCGCTCAGTGTGATCTCCGGCGATGCAATATATGCATTTTTCCAGGTATTGTCTTTCTGTCCGCTCCAGTATCCGCTTCCATATCCGCCAGCATCTGCATCCGCATATTTTCCGCTGTAGGCACGGATCGTATATACATAGCATACCCCGGGCTCAGCTGTTGTATCCAGAAATGCGTTCGCAGTTGTATTTGCTGTAAGCGTTGTCCAGCTGGATTCCGACGCTTTTCTCCTGAACAGCCGATAACCGGAGGCATCCTTGACCTTTTCCCATGTTATATAGACACCGGTACTTCTGTTTTCCAGCTGCAGTTCCGGTTCTGCCGGAGTAACGATCCGCACCGGTTCCACATGATATGCACGATGAAACTCCACACCGCGATTCTGGCGCATTTCATAAGTTGCGGATGAACATCTCTCAAACCACCTTGCGAAATAAACGGCTGCATCCTTCACGCCAGCCTCTGTATCTTCTGCCGCCTTCAGCTTTTCATAGGTGGACGGTCCCATATAGTCCCCGCGTCCTTCGAACTCATCAAACAGGAAATTCAGCTGTGCCTCCAGAGTCTTCCAGTTTTTCGGATATCGTTTCTGCAGATTTTCCAGTCGTTCAAAACGCCACTGACAGATTCCCCATGCATTCTCACGTGCATTGTATGCCTGCGGATCAAAGGAACATTCCACAAACAGATTGCCCATCAGGGCCGCCGTTCCCGCACAGCTCAGTCCTTTTTTGTTCCGAAGGAAATTATAGATCGTCGTCTCATTGGCAGTTCCTGTTACCGATGCCGCCGTTTTGCCTTCGACGCCAAGTAAGGTGTCCTCTTCCGCTTCCGAAGTATTCATCATTTCCGCATACGCAGCTTCTCTTACCCGGATCTGTACGGTAATCTCCGGCCATTCCAGAGAATCCGAAACAAAATATGCCTTTTCATCGATCACCGGATGAAAAACAACCGTCGTTTTCTGTTCATCTGCATATTCCGCATCTTCACAGTCCCAGCTGACCGAAATCGTCTCCTCCTCTTCCGATCCATTCAGCCGGACAGAAAGTGTTTTCGGCATAGCTTTTATGATCTCTTCTTTTGCCGGAACCGTTTCATCGATCAGATAGATCCGTTTTTCTTCTTCAGAAAGTTCTGCAAAAGCGGTCATTTCCTTTTTCTCTGCAACACTGTATTCTGCAGTATTTTCTTCTGAATTGCTATCCTCTGGAATACTTTTTTCTGAAGTACTATCCTCTGAAGCCCCTTCCTTCGAATCAGGTTCCTTTGAAGCACTTTCCTCCGAAATCATTTCTTCTGAAGCATTTTCCTCTGAAGGACGTTCCTCTGAAACACTTTTCTCTAAAAAGATTCCCTCTCCACGATTGTCAGCTATATCCGAATTTTCTTCCGAATCCAAAATAGTTTCTTCGGCATGATCTGCTGCCATTTCTTCCGCAGCAGCAGGATATGCACTTCCAATCGTCAGAATCGCTGCCAGCAGCAATGCGATTTTTCTCTTACTCATACAATTCCTCTTTCTCATTATGGAATACTATACTATTACTCTGATTTTATCATACTATACCCTTTTTTACATTTTTACGCAAGTTTTTCGTTTTATTTTCGTAATATTCTTGTAACCTTTTCAATTTTCGTTCTATCTTTACCTTCGGCTCTGTCAGCTTTGCATACATTCGGCTGCGAAAATCAAAGATTCTATGTCTCACTTATCAGAAGGCGCTCTCCTGCTGCAATATATTTTTAGTTACGATCGCTTACAACAAGTAAGGAATTATTCATCTAACAAAAAAGAGGCACGATCGAGTGAATACTCTTTCGTGCCGTCTTTGCTGTTCATATGAAATTACATTCGTTTCTATTCGTATAACTTTACATTCATTTCATGTACGACTTATTTATCTTCTTTGAAAGTTAAGGCTGCAGATCCGGAGACGGAATCTTTGATTCCGAATCTTTCCTCATTGACCTTGGCGATGTACTCGGATACGGTATCATATACGCCCGGGAACACACTGGCCGGCTCACCCATAACTGTTGCCGGAATGAAATACAGACCGGTATAGTAATTGTTGATTGCCTTTTCTGCCTCTGCTACAACCGCTTCTTTTGTCCAGTCTGCCTTATCGATCTTACCGTTGTCGATACCGCCCTGGAAGGAGATCTGTCCGCCGTATTTTTCAATACATCCGACAAGATCGTTGGTCGTCATGGCACCCTGCCAGATATCGATGCCCATCTTGATCATGCTCGGAACCAGGTTCTCTGCATAGGAATCACTGTGGTGAATAATAACTTCTACACCATGCTCTTTGTAGAAGCCGTAGATCTTCTCATAAGCCGGAGTAATGAACTCATCAAACATTGCCGGTGACAGGAAGGAGGATCTCTGGCTTCCCCAGTCATCATGGTGGAACAGAGCATCCGGATGCATATGCTCACAGATCTCGCGTGCTACATCGATCTCATATTCTACCAGATAATCGATCAGCTCATGCATTGCTTCCGGTTCTTCGTAGAATGCCATCATGCAGTCTTCCATTCCCATCAGATAATGCAGCTTCTCGAAAATACCCGGTGCAATAAACGGTGCAACAAATACTTCGTTCCGATCAACATTTGCGATCTGTGCCTTTGCTGCTTCCCATGCTTCCTCCGGGAATTTCGTTCTCGGTGCGTGTACATATTTTTTCCACTCTGCCACATCTTTGATAACTACATATTCCGGAGATGTATTCGGGAACATACCCGGTACATATTCCGGGAACTCAATACGAACACCCCAGCCGTTTGTCCAGACGCCGCCTTTCTGTACCTGTCCCATTGCTTCCATAGTACAGGGATCAAAAAAGATCGATACGTATTCAAACTGGTTAACAATACGATCCGGTTTTCCTCCGCGAATAGTTTCAATTAAGTTCTGTTTTTTTGTAAGCATTCTATTTTCCTCCTGCAGATTTTCTGCTTATGCTGTTTATATTTTTGTGCTGACAGCATTCCGCATGCTGTCAGCCAATATACTGTTTATTGTTTACTTATCTTTTTTTGATTGATCGAATATCTGACTCTTTTGATCACTCTTTGTCCAGTCTGTATCCGAATGCCAGTGTCAGTGCGCCGACAGCAATACATACAGCCGGAATGATCATAAATCCGTAGCAGACACCTCTCTGAATACCGGACAGAAGCTGCTCGTTTCCTGCTGCAAAATAGTCGATTTCAGCATTGAAGCCTGCAATTGCCAGACATGCGGAAATCAGAATACCACGTGCAACAATACCAAGTTTGATCGGTACAGTCAGCAGACCCATAACCGTACCGGTTACATCATAGCCCAGCTTCTCACCGGAGTATCTTGCACAGTTTGCATAGAAATCCGGATCCGCTGCACTGGTAATGTACATGAAGAAGAACATTACGGAGATCAGTGCGATAACAGCAACGGTATTCTTGAACAGCAGGAATGCAAGAACCCCTGCGGCTGCCATAATTGCATAAGAGATCAGAACTGTTCTCTTCGGGTTCAGCTTTGCAACGATCGGACGTGCCAGGAAGGATGCAACAATACCAAGAATATTTGCGATCAGCATAAACGGTGTCATAAGACCCGGATTCTGGCTTACATAAGTGAAATAGTACATTGCCATACCATTGACCAGGAACAGCAGCACATATTTTGTCATATTGGAAATGATCAGCCAGATCAGATGGGAGTTGCAGGTAACAGCATCCAGCGCTTTTACCTTCTGCTGTACGACCTGTTTGGATTCCGCTGCTTTTGCAGCCATCATCTCCGCTTCTTCCGCTCCGGTCATCTCATATCCCTTGAACATTACAAAATGCGCATAGAATGCGGCAACCATCAGACAGGAAAATACGAATGCGGTAGCTGCGTACGCATTTGTTTCACCGATCATAGCAGCAAAGAATGCAACAACACCGGGGCCTACAAAGGAATACACAACGGATGCGAGAGATGTCCATACACTTCGGATCGAGGACAGAGCCATACGATCATCCTGTGTCTTTCCGGCTACATTGATCATGGAAATATTTGCAATATACGGAATATTCCAGGCGATTCGGCTGGTGATCATTGCTACGGTTGCAAAAATCATGGCTGCAATGCCGTTGCTGATCTTAATGAACTGACAGGCATACAGGAACGGCACCATCCAGGGTGTGATAATGAACCAGGAACGATACCGTCCCCACTTCGGTGCTTTTACTTTGTTCAGAAATGCACCGTACATCATAGATAAAATGGCATCGACAACGGCCGAGATCGTCGTCATTACCGTTACTGCCGCAAGGCTGAATTTTGCCACATTGGTAAAGAAGAACTGTGCATAAAAGGTATCGATGTTTGTCATTAACGTGAATGAAAAATCACCGACACCGAAGAACGTCTTCAATGCCTTACTTAGTTTCTTTGGCTGCTGTTCACTCATGTTCTTTCCTCCTCATCTTAGATCATTGAAATTTCCATTGAAGATACCTGACAGCATGCCATTTCCGCACACTGTATGATCTGTGCCTGTCGCTCTGCAGCAGACCACCCGGTAATCTGAATCATAAATCCATCATAGAACGCCTGTCATTTTCCGTAAAGCCGTGAAAGTGATTGCAAATCCACACTGTTCATCGTACACTTTGTATGACGGAGGTTTTCTTATGAAATTAAACGGTCCTATGCTATTTTACCGAATGCAGCAGTATTTTAAGGTAGAATATTCTCATATCACACAAAACAACCTTGTAAAAACACCCATGTTCTACAATATCTTTTTCGATATGAATGAACACATTGTACTCGTCGATTCCGCTGATCTGCATAACTGTCTGTCCCGTGTACAGCGTGCAGTCATCATCTGTCTGGCCCCGCCCTCCTATGATGTCAGCGGAATGGAAGGAAGCAATGATCTGATCATCTTAAACGACCCGATGTCGCATCGTCTTGCCTTCAATATCCTGAATCATATTCTCGACGATTATCAGGAGTTCGAGCACAAGCTGAATGACATCCTGTATACCACACACAGCTTTCAGGATATGATCGAGGTGATCACGGAAACCATCGAACTTCCTCTTTCTCTGACAGATGTGAATTTCCGTTATATCGCCTACAGTTCTGCATCCGGGCGCTATATCGATCAATATGTCACTGCAAGCAATGGGCTCCCGGAAGATATCGTTGTCTCTTTGCAGCAAAATGAAAGCTTCCGCCGGCTCGAAGGCATAACGGAAGCTTTTGTCGGTGAAGGCGCAGAACCCTGTGTCTGCAAGAATATTTATCATGACGGACAATATGTCGGCCGCCTGGCAGTCATTATTCCCGATGAGGAGACCGACACCGAATATCTGAAAGCAATCTTTGATTTCGCCGCATCCTACATCGAAATCCTTTATGCCCAGTACAACAGTTTTACCAATGTATCGATGGAATATCGAAAAGTCCATGATTATATGCATCTGATTTTCCGCAGACAGCCTGCAGACCGCCGTGCCTTTCTGACTCTCATGCACCATCTTCAAATCGAAGAATCGGATGCTCTTGCCGTAGTCAATCTTCTGCCGCGGCATCAGGAATCCAGTCTGTACAGTTCCGCCTTTACCTGTGAACATCTGGAGCGCATCTTTCCGGGATGCTTCTGCATCAGTCTGGAAGAAAGCATCATTATCCTGATCAGCAATACCTACTATCAACGGAAAACCGGCAAAAACTTCTCAAAGGAACTGGAAAAAGAGCTGCAGAATCACCACTATATTGCAGGAATCAGCCGTATCTTCCACTCTCTGACCATATTTGAAATGCTGTTTGCCGCACGCAGACAGGCCTTATATGCTCTGGAGCAAATGGATCAGAGTGAGACAACACCCGCATCACAGACGACCTGTTTTTTTGACGATTACGCACTGTCCTATCTGCTTCAGCACGGAGCCTCTGACACTAATTTTCAGCAGAACTGCCATCCGGCATTGATCGCACTGAAGGAACATGATGAGCAGAATGCCACCGAATATCTGAAAACGCTTCGCACCTACATGGATGCCAATATGAATGCGGTTGCCGCCGCCAACCGGCTCTATATCCACCGCAGCTCCTTTATCAACCGCATGGAACGCATCCATAAGCTGGTTCAGCTGGATCTGAATGATCCGAATGAACGACTGTATATCAACCTGTCGTTTGCCGTTTTTCTATAAAAAAATACGAAACTCTCCGACCATATTCGCTGTGATGCCTGTACTGCTGTCATCACAGAAGTATATGCCGCTCGAAAAGTTTCGTATCTTTTATTTCGTCTTCATTCGTATTCTGTTTATTTCCAAACAGATTTTTTCATTCAGAATAGGTATTTAAAAACTGTAACAGCCCGCTTCCACGGTCTGTGCTTCTCTTCCGGGAAGACGGATGACCGCCGTGGTGTTGGGCGGTACGATCACCTCATAGGAATAGTTTCCGTCTACTTGCTTCTTCCAGCTGCAGGCTACGGTTCCGTATACGCTGTCATAGCCGGTCATGGCATGTGTGAAGCTGCCGCCCGGAATCGGCGCGATCTCGAAGGAATTTTCTCCTGCCACCTTGATACCGCACATCTTTTCAAAGATCCATTCACATACTGCCCCCTTGGAATAATGGTTGAGGGATGCGATGCCGCCGCCTTTTCCGTTATCGGAGTTCGGACCTGCCCAGTCTTCCCAGATCGTCGTTGCCCCTGCCTTCGGCATGCAGAGCCATCCCGGCAGTTTTTCATTTTCCAGAAGCCGATAGGCATACTTCGGATCAATATCACTCAGTACATACAGAATGAACGGTGTGGACAGAAATCCGGTTCCAACTCTCCAGTCATAGTTTTTCAGTGCCTTGATCAATCTCTTCTTTGCATATCCGGTATTTTTCTCTGTCAGCAGATCAAAATACAGCGGACGCACCAGTCTCGCCTGACGATCGGTATTCAGGGAATACTTCGGAAGACGGCGGAGTTTCTGGTATGCTTCTTTGGCTCCGTCACGATATTCTCTGTACAGCGGAATATCCTCATTCTTCCCCAGTTCCTCAGCAATCTCCACCATGACTTTCATTACATAATGCAGATAAGCGGTAGCCTCTTCCGGTCGGGATGTCATAAAGTCCTTGTAACTCATGGCATGTACATCTTCCGGTTCCGCCCATTCGCCGTAATGCTGTCCCAGATTATAGATATACTTACTGTCCTTTCTGGACAGACCGGTCTTCTCGGAAATGATGAATTTCGTTTTGCCCGTTCTGGAGATCATGTAGCCGGCATAACTCTTCATATTCTCATAGTATTTCTCTATGATCTCGCGGTCACCGTATTTTTTCCAGAGTCTGTACGGAATCAGAACACCGGCATCGGACCAGCCGACCGAACCGTTCATGACACGCATATAGGTATCCGTACCACCTTCCGGAGCGATCTGCGGGAAGTTTCCGTCCTCTCCCTGCCAGTCACAGAGATCATTCTCGAACTTCAGAGCAAAGGGCGCATAGTTGGTCATATAGGTCGCCGTATTGAGAAACAGCTGTGCATCACCGGTCCAGCCGTGACGTTCACGGGTCGGACAGTCTGTCGGAAGATCCGCAGAGTTATTCTTCAGTGACCAGAGCGTGTTGGCTACAAATTTATTCAGCAGCACATTGGAGCTGTCGAAACGGAAGGTCGTTTCAAAATCGGAATACACGGCAATTGCGGTGAAGTCTTCCGGACGGAATTCGACATCTGTCTCGATCTCGATATACTGGAATCCGAAGATGGCAAAGCGGGTCTTGTAAGCATTGACGCCTTCCTTACAGATATACTCTACCTGCTGCAGCGGTGTGATCAGTTCTTTTTTCACACACTGGATGTTTTTCTGTGTGAACTCTCCGTCTCTGATCAGCTCTCCGAAACGCAGGAAGATCTTCTGTCCGGCTTTCGCTTCCACTTTGAAGGAAACAATACCGGCAATATTCTGTTTAAAATCCAGTACCTTTTTACCGGAAGGGGTAATGATCAGTTCCGGATCTGTCAATTTCTCCTGCTCGATCAGCGGGAAGTTGTTGGAAGCAGTCGGCACGACATCATGAGAAGTCAGCTTTGCCCTTTTCCAGCATTCTTCCGGAATCTCCTCCATGCGTGCATCATAGATCTCGCCGTCCTTATTGTCCGCAAAGCGGATCGGTCCCTGATCAGACCATGCAAAACTGTCATCGGTGGCAATGATCTCACTTGTTCCGTCTGCATAGGTAATCTCGATCTGTGCCAGAAGCTTCGTCTCGCTGCCGTAGTAATTCTTCATTCCCCAGGCACCGACAGAACCTCTGTACCAGCCGTCTGCCAGCATGAAGGTAAGCTCGTTTCTGCCCGGTACCAGCTGTCCGGTAATATCTACAGTCTGATACTGTACACGTTTTCTGTAATCGGTGATTCCAGGAGCCAGAACAAAATCACCGATCTTCTCTCCATTCAGCTGTCCTTCATATACACCGCAGGCCGTCATGTAGGCTCTTGCCTTCAGTACTTCTGCATCATCCCGCAGCTCAAAACTTTTTCGGAAGCAGTCCACCGGATACCGTTCTTTTTTCTTTATATCGTAATTCCCTGTGATCCAGCTGCCTTTCCAGTCGCTTCTGTACAGCAGCCCCATCTCAAAATGAGCATGCTCACTGGTTTCCGGTTCATTCTTCTCATCCCAGACCGTTACCGTCCATTCCACACAGGTTCCGGAAGTCAGTTCGCAACCTCCCCATTTGATCAGATGCATCTGTGAAGAGATCACTTTCTCTGAATCCCAGAGAAGTTTTCCCTTGTCGTCTTTTGCAATGATCTGATAGGCGGTCTGCTTCGTACCATTATTAAAAGTCCAGCTGAACCGCGGGCAGGTGATATCGATGCCGATCGGATCGGTCATATATTCTGTTTTTAAATTTATTGCTTTCATATTTGCAGCCTCTCCATGTATCCTCTGTTATGTGTATCCCTTATCGCCGGTATGATCTTCTGTATGCAAAACACATCACAGTCGGGATGCCCCCTCTTCCATAAACGAAAGGGACTCTCCCGACTGTGCTGTATTACCGGCAGACTGCTTATTCTGCAGTTAATTTTTCCGACATATGGATCACTCTGGCCGCGCAGATCTCCAGCTGTTCTCTTGTAAGACTTCCGTCCTGCAGAGCTTTCATTGTATTCTCGTAATCCTTCTTGCTTCCCGGCATAAACAGATCACCGCCGGCTTTTACAACCTCATTGGAAAGCGCATTGCGATACTTGGATGCGGAAGCATCGCCCAGCATAGCAATTACCCAGTCCGTCATGACGATGCCCTTGAATCCGAACTCTGCACGCAGAATATCCTCGATCAATCCTCTGTGCTCGGAAGTATGGGTGCCGTTCAGCAGGTTGTAGCTGGTCATCAGTGCATGGGGCTGTGCCTCTTTTACGCATCTTTCGAAGCCGCGCAGATAGATCTCACGCATTGCGCGCTCACTTACCCGGCTGTTGTTGCAGTAACGGTTAGTCTCGGCATTGTTTGCCGCAAAATGTTTAATCGTGGTTCCGCAGCCCTTGTGTGCCTGTACACCTCTTGTAATTGCCGCTGCAAATGCACCGGATACAAAAGGATCCTCGGAATAATACTCAAAGTTACGGCCGCAGAGGATGGATCTGTGAATATTCAGTGCCGGTGCCAGCCACAGATGAACGCCCATGCGCTCCATCTCGTCACCGACCAGATCACCGAAACGTTCTGCAAGTGCGCGGTTAAAGCTCTGTGCAATGGCTGTACCGATCGGAATCATGGTAGCTGCCTGCTCTTTGATCTCTGCATTCTTCGGTACCTTTTTGGAGCCTACCACTTTTTTGGCAATGAACTGTACAGCCGGACTCATGGCTTCCATCATACTCTCCGGCATCATTCCTTTACCGCTGGCATCATGGACACCTTTTGCATCCTCATAGTATTTCGTTGCCAGACGAAGTCCTGCCGGACCGTCTGCCATGATCAGTGCTTTTATACCCTTATCCTTCAATAAGGAGGTCGTCTCTCCTGCCGCACCTGCCACATGGGAAGCTGCATTTCCGATGATGCTCAGTCCCTTTGCTTTCGGATCAAAAGCACCGGTTACCAGATAGATCAACT
Organism: Eubacteriales bacterium; assembly: GCA_030527665.1. GTDB lineage: Bacteria > Bacillota > Clostridia > Lachnospirales > Lachnospiraceae > Bilifractor. The sequence goes on along the minus strand of JAUNAK010000039.1, from coordinate 6,484 downwards.
CTTCATCGGAAAGCTCTTTTACCTTTTCATCGATCGGATACTCTGTGTCATAGACAATGGTCTCCGTTTTGATATCTTTTGCTGCAATAGCAATTCTCTGTACGCCTGCCGGAATCTCCTGCACGTTGCGGCCGCAAAGCTTCAGATCTTCAAAATCCGGTTTTCCAAGGCAGTTTTTCACCTGACGTGTAACAACCGTCTCCTCTAGTTCCGCTGCCGCTGCAATTTCTGTGGATACTGAACTGTTTCCTACACGAATCAGATAGGCACCCTTCTCCAGAATGAAGGCAGCAGTTTCCTCATCATAGGAAGCGAAATCGGAAAGTTTGAAGCTGATCTCCAGTGTTTCTGCTGCACCCGGTGCAAGCTTTCCTGTCTTCTTGAAACCGGCCAGTTCCTGGTATACCTTATCCAGCTTTCCTTCCGGTGCGGAAACATATACCTGAACAACCTCTTTGCCGACACAGGAACCGGTATTTTTTACATGTACACAAACCGTGAACTTGTCAGCTGCTGCAGTCACTGATTCTGTATGCATTTCAAAATCTGTGTAGGACTTTCCATAACCGAAGGGGAACAGTGCCTTCTTGCCGACAGAATCAAAATGCCGATAGCCTACATAGATACCCTCATTGTATCTGGTGTCATTCCAGTCACCGAAAGTTCCTTCATGCGCATAATCTTCCCATGCGGCCCATGTGGTCGTCAGCTTTCCGGACGGATTCTGCTTGCCGGTGAGGATATCCGCGAGCACACGTCCGCAGTCCACGCCAAGCTGGGAAAGCAGAAGGATATTTTCTACTTCCAGAACCGGAGACAGATCAACAACACCACCCACATTCAGAACAAGCATGAACTTATCATACATACGGTTCAGAGCAAGGATATCACGCACCTCGGAGTCTGCCAGTTTTACATCGCCGGCCACTACCTCACGGTCACTGCCCTCGCCGGAATTGCGTGCGACTACATAAATGGCCGTATCACTATTTTTCTCCAAGGCCAGGTCATGATCCGGCTCCCGCATTGTTTTGCCCATGGTATACATGATCACGTTCTGTTTCTTCTCTTTAGCTTCCTTTTTCAGAGCTGCAAAGAAACCTTTCTTTGCCTCTGTTCTGACCTCGTCGTAAGCATCCAGCCAGGATTTGGAAGTGATCTCAAATCCAGCTTTTTCCAGTCCCTTTTCAATACTGTAGGAAAAACGGCTGTTTACCTCACCGGAACCGGTTCCTCCTTTAATGGTATAACGCACACCAGCGCCGAATGCATCGATCTTTCCTGCCTGCTCCAACGGAAATGCTCCGTTTGTTTTTAATAATACGGTACACTCCGCTGCGTTCTTCAGCACAAGTGCCAGATGTTCTTTTTCATACTGCTGCATGTTGTTCCCTCCTGTAATCTTCAATGCTCTTTAATATTTTTATTCTTTCGTTCTAATTAATGTCCTGATTAAGGTTCGTATTTATGTTTTTAATCGTATTTTATTATACTCTTTAAAACCGGTACAACAGAAACTCTTTTCTGTTTTTTATAACAAAAACCCCCGATGCACAGCACCGGGGTTTTGTTTGTATAAACAGGAAACTCTCCTGTACTTTCTCTTACTCTGCTTTATTCTGTTTTCTTGCCGCAATCTCTTCTCTCAGTGCCGGAAGTTTAGCCTCCAGGTCGAACTGCAGAGTCAGTACGAACATTACAACAAACAGGATGAGCGGAATGTAAATAGCGAATGTATATACAGCGCCTCTGACTGCCGGTGTTACAACCTCTGCAAATCCGTCATAGCTTGCAATTGCCAGGCACCATCCAACGATGGAAGCACCGAGTCCGGAACCGATCTTGCCGCCGAAACCGCTGGCTGCGTTACTGGTACCTACCATTCTCTTGCCGAATTTGTACTCGTTGAAGTCGATGGACATAGCCGTCATAACCCCCATCAGACACATCATCGGGATGTTTGCGAATGTTGCGAAGCAGCCCAGGATGGTATTGTACCAGAATGCTGTCGGGTTAATGATACGAAGTGCGGTGGTAACCATTCCGATGAAGAAGGATACCTTCAGTGTCTTTGTTACGCCGAGTTTTTTGATCATCGGTCCAACCAGAATGAATCCGAGCAGAGTCGGGATCATACCAACACCGCCAAGCAGTGCTACCAGGTTGTCATTGCCGTAGATCAGTTTGCAGTAATAGGTTCCGGATGCTCCGCTGATTCCGTAGGAAACGTTGGACATAACACCCATTACAAGAACAATCACCCAATATTTGTTGTGGAACAGATTAGATACAGCTGTCCAGAACGGAACGGCCTCTTCATCTTCGATTTTATCTTCTGCAGCTACCTCAGCGCCTGCTTCAACCGGCTGCTCTTTTGCTCTCTTGTAGCAGAGAAGCAGTGCAAGAACCATAACCAGTGCAAAGCCTACACCGAATTTGATCCATGCTGCCTGATCACCGCCGAGCATGTTGGTGATCGGGATAATTGCTACTGCAATGATCATACCGGAAACATAACCTGCTGCCGCACGCCAAATACCCATGGTACCTCTCTCTTCCTGGCTGTTTGTACGAACAACAAGCAGGGAAGAATACGGAATTGCGATTGCTGTGTAGATAATTGCTGTCAGCATAACGTTTGTAAAGAACATATATGCCAGTTTTCCGATACTCGGCAGACAGGCAGGAACGGTAAACAGCATGATCATAATGATCGCTGCCGGAATGGACATCTTCAAAATCCAGGGTCTGTATTTTTCCTTACCCGGTGCAGTATGGTCGACGATGTTTCCCATGATGATATCGGTAAATGCATCGATGATCTTACAGATAAAGAAAACGGTTGCAACTGCTCCAGCAGCCATTCCTACCTTATCGGTATAGAAGTAAGTAAGCTGTCCTACCAGACCGGACATTGAGTTAAGTGCGAACTGTCCCAGTGAATCAGCAAAATAATCGCCTGTGCGCATTACTTTCTGAACACCGAACTTGTCCTTTCCAAGTGCTTTCTTTGCCATGTTGTCCCTCCAAGAAACATCAACTGTGTTATTTGTTATTGACATTGTAACATGGAAAACTATATATTTTTTGTAGTTGCGTGAATTCTATTGTGTTTACGTGAAGTTTTGCATTTTCCATTATTCCTGTTTATACATGTGACGCAGTTCACCATCATCGATGCATCTGTATATGCCGTTTTTATTACTCAATAACTTAACGAGGTAATTCTATGTCCGTAAACAGCTATCCAATCTCTGACTATCTGACACTCCTGTATAACGCAACCTATATGCCGATGCATCTCTTTGAAGGCGAGGTACTTACTGCTGTCTATCCCCCATGGGCGCCGCCCTTTGAACAGCTGACCGTCTACAGAAATGCACTCGCTTTCTCCGATATTACCTTTGATTATTACGTTACCGATGATGCGCTTTATGTTGGATACGTCAGAAATCTCGAAACAGATACAACCGTCATTGTCGGTCCTATCTCTCTTTCCCCGCTATCTGCAGAGACCAGGAATCGTATTGCGCGTAGTTCTGCCGATGATGAATCCACCTATGAAATCATCCGGGAATACCTGGAACGTACCCCTGATTTTTCTCTGACCCGCTTTCTGAACATTATGGGTCTTCTGCAGGCAGCTCTCAATCATGAGATTATTGATGCGGCACAAAAATACAACGAAGCTCTTGCACATGTCGATCATGAAATCGGAAGAAAACATTCCACTGAACTGATGAACCGCAAGGAGAATGAAAACTACCACAATACCTATTTCTTTGAGCAGGAATACTACAGTTACGTCGAAAAAGGAGATGTGGACGGTCTCAACAATTTTCTGAAAGTGCTTCCTCCGATTACGGAAGGTTCCATTGGCCCGGATCATATCCGCCAGTCCAAGAATATTTTTATCACGACTGTTACGCTTGCAACCAGACATGCCATCGCCGGCGGACTGGACATTGAAACTGCCTACCAGCTGTCCGATACCTATATTATGGAAATGGAAAAATTATCGGATATCCATGCCATCAATCTGCTTGCCTACAATGCGGTATTTGATTTTACCCGCCGTGTTGCGGAAGCAAAGGTTCCTGTCGGCATGACCGAAGAGATCTTCCGCTGCATGCAGTACATTTCCAATCATGTGAATCAGCCGATCTCCGTCGAACAGATTGCCGAAGAACTGCACATGGACAGAAGTACCCTTTCCAAGAAATTCAAGCGCGAGCTCGGCTTCAATATCAGCAGTTTTATCATGCGCCGAAAACTGGAAGAAGCAAAGGCCCTGCTTCGTCACACCGACCGGAGCGTCGGTGAGATCAGCGAATACCTCTGCTTCTCTTCGCAGGCCTATTTTCAGAATGTATTTAAAAGCCGTTATGGGATGACTCCAAGAGAATTCCGAAAGCAGCAGAATACATAAACCTGCTTTTCCGTTGATGCTGCAGGCCCCGCCTGCAGCTTTGCTTTACAATTCACCATTTACAGACCAAACTGATTTACCCCGATGGTATTCTCTACGATCAGCTTATTGAACATGGTATATACACGTTTGAAATCCTCCGCATAATCCATATCTTCTCTCGGAACAAACTCCAGTGCCATTGTTCCGTCATACTGCGTTTTTCCGAATTCTCTGAACAGTGCCGCAAAGTCGATCACTCCGGTTCCATGAGAACTGTTCAGCATGGTCGTTCCGTCAATGGATACATCCGCATATTCCACAACTTCATCGATCGGCCGAATGTCCTTGATATGCATATGCTTAATGTATGAAAGGAACTCTCTGTAATACGCAATCGGATCATCATTGACAAGCAGCATATTGGCGGTGTCATAAACCATCTGCAGATTCGGAACCGAATCAAAATATCTGTGCATTTCTTCTCTTGTACAAAGCGGGATCTGTACACAGGGATCATCCTCGATCACACAGGTGATACCGTATTTATCCGCTTCCTTAACATAGGCAGTAAAGGACTCGATCATTGCCTGCGCCAGTTCTTCTCTGCTGCCTTCCTTTCTTCCCGGTACGAGCATGATCTTCTCACAGCTCAGGTCTACCGCTGCCTGTACCGCTTCTGCAGCTTCCTCCGGATAGTTCATCGTTTCCATGCAGATGATACAGTTCAATCTCAGCTGATTCTCATCGAGGACCTTCCTGATCCTTTCCTTTCCTACCATCTCAATGGTCGGATACATTGCATTATACTTATTAAAGTGGACACGATTAATAAATAGATATAACATTAATCTAGACACCAAAAGGAGGTATCTTTTATGTCCACAAAACAACGTTACGATGAGGATTTCAAACGAACCCTCGTAGATCTTTACCACAATGGCAAAACCCAGGCTTCACTCATCAAAGAGTACGGCGTATCTCAAACTGCTCTAACCAGATGGATCAAGCAGTATTCCACTGTTGAGACCGAAAACGGTGAAATTCTCACTGCAAAGCAGGTCAAAGAACTTCAGAAGCGTATGGCTCAACTTGAGGAAGAGAATCAAATACTAAAAAAAGCGATTGCCATATTCACGCCACACTCAAACAACGACTAGATGCTGTTTATAAGCTGCGTCATCAGTATGATATTAAGACTCTTTGCCGAGTTCTTAGGGTCAACCGCAGTACCTATTACAAGCATTTCTTTTCTGAACCTGCTCCTCGCACATGTGAGAACCAGGAGATTCGCAAGCACATCCTTCAGATTTATTCTGATTACGACAATACCCTTGGCGCTTACAAGATTCGTCGTGTATTAGAACGTGATTATGGCATTAACATCAGCCTCGGTAGAGTGTACCGACTGATGAACTCCATGAATCTCCCAAAGCGTTCCACCGAAAAACCAAAGTGGAAAGGCGCCTGGAAAGATAATGGACCTTGTATCAATCACCTGGATCAACAGTTCAACCCATCTTGTCCAAATTCTGTTTGGGCAAGTGATTTTACTTACATCAAGGTTAACGGTTCATTCCATTATCTATGCGTTGTAATTGATTTATTTTCAAGAAAAGTCATTGGCTGGAGTCTATCCAATCACCATGATGTTGACTTAACCATGAAAGCTTTTGATAAGGCTTACTTTGATAGAGGTGAGCCTGATTTTGTGTTGTTCCATTCCGACCAGGGCTCTGAATATACTTCACGCACATTCCGCAGACACCTGGAGCAAAATAACATTGTGCAATCCTTCTCTAAGAAAGGATATCCTTATGATAATGCATGTTGCGAAAGTTTCTTCCGCCACATGAAGCGTGAATGTATCGACAGAAAATCTTTCCGTAATCAAGAAGAACTACGTCTAACTTGCTTTGAATATATTACACGCTACAACACTAAACGCCCACATTCATCGTTGGATGATTATACTCCTGATGAAGTAGAGGCACTCTACATGGAAAGGCAGGCATAAATCTGTCTTTCCTGAAAAATATATTTAAAAATCGTGTCCATTTACTTGACTATGTTGCA